>NZ_ATVV01000020.1:0-71812 GCF_000420905.1 Butyrivibrio sp. AD3002
TGAATACGGGATAAGGTTTGCACTTACGGAAGAGAGCTATACATCCAAAGCGGATTTCCTTGCGATGGATGAGATCCCTGTGTATAAAAAGGGCAGGAAGTCTGACTATGTTTTTTCGGGAAAAAGGATAAAGCGTGGACTCTACAGGCACTACGATGGGACAATAACAAATGCAGACATAAACGGAGCTGCAAATATCTTAAGAAAAGTATTCCCAAAGGTAACTCAATGGGATAGAGGCATAGTGGACATGCCCTGTTCTTTGGGATGCACTAAGCATCCCAAAGGTTCATGCCGCTCTGCGGCATAACAGAAACCTCTTCCGACGCAGAGTCGGTGGAGATAGTTCATTTCTGAGGGAGGGCAGCAGTTCTGATATAATAGATGGATATAAAGGTTTTGCCCGGGGGAAATAATAATCAATGGATGAATTATATAACAGACTGGAGAAGCTTGCAGAAGCGCTTCCCAGGTTTGATGCGAGTACTCTGAAAATTGTAGCGGTTATCACAATGCTTATAGATCACATTGGAGCCGGAATTTTACTGTATCTTATTAAGGGTGGATTCTACCCTTTTGGCGGTGATTTTGATCATAACGCGGAGATATATTACTGGATAAGACATGTGGGAAGGCAGGCTTTTCCCATCTATTGTTTTATGCTCACGCAGGGACTTGCTCACACCAGGAGTGTGCCGAAATATCTGCGTAATCTTGCTATATTCGGAATCATTTCTGAGCCGTTTTTCGATTATGCAGTGAAGATAAAACAGGATGTTTTTTCACTTGATCTTGTAGCGGTTTTTAACGCAAACAGAGAGATAATTCTTACCAAGTGTAATGTGTTTTTTACACTTCTTGTCGGGCTGATTTCGATTTGGATGATGAAATACGTGGAAGATATGATTTTTGAAGAAGATCCGACTTCACCCTTTGGAGTTTCTGCGGCAAGTCCTTTCCATGTACTTCTGTACCTGGCGCCCTTGGCAGCAGGCTGCATTCTGACTCAGGTAATACAGTCGGATTACAGGTGGTGGGGAGTTTGCCTCATCGGAATTTTCTATGTCTTTAGAAGAAGCAGGAAAATATCCTGTATCATCGGATATCTGTTTTTTATGAATATGGGAGGAGAGGCGTGGAGCCTTCCGGCTTTTCTTTTGATCATGCTATACAGCGGCCGTCCGGGCACAATAACAAGACGCTTCAAGTATGCTTTCTATGCATTCTATCCGCTTCATCTGTGCCTGATATATCTTGTCAGATGCTATATGGGAAAACTGATGCCTTGAGAATGTACTTCCAATCCTATTCAAACCTTGCCATCGTCAGGAAAAGGGCAACAAGAATAAGAAGCACCATGATAACGAAGATGATTTCGATTATCTTGGCGAAGATACTGAACTGCCTGAAATCTCCGCTGAAGAATAAAAATCTGACAAGCACAAGAAAGAAGAGCAGCTCGGCTATAACAATTATTGCGTCAAAAATGACGGACATGAGGGCTATTGAAGCCATAAACGGAACTGGGATCATCGGCAAATTCCTTCAAAAATTTTTATCAAAAAAATATAAATATCAGAAACATTTTCTCAATTTCATTTTAACACCAAAACATAGTCAAATAGAATCCATAAATCCCTTTTTTAAGCCATTTTTTATACCTAGTTAATAGAATTGTCATTGTTATTGTGATACCATAAAATCGAATTATCATAAAACTATGATGTCGTAACTATGCGGGCAGAGGAGTGTCGATGAAACAAAAAAAGATTACCCTCACAATGCAACTTATACTAATAGTGGCAGCTATTTTGCTCATTGGAGATGCTCTGATGGGTTATGTTATGATGAGGCAATCCCGGGAATCGATTAAGACGATCCTGAATGAGAGAATGCTGGACATCGCCAATAGTGCTGCGGCACTGCTCGACGGAGATATCATGGAATCGATTAGTCCGGCGGATACAGGAACTGAAGAGTACAACAGCCAGATGGAAAGGCTGAGTGCCTTCAGAGACAGCATCGAGCTCAAATATATCTATTGCATCAATGACGATGGAAACGGCAAATTCACGTTTTCAATAGATCCCACAATTCTTGATCCTGCGCCTTTCGGAGCGGAGGTTGTATACACCGATGCTCTATACGAGGCAAGTCTAGGAACCCCTATGGTAGATGAAGAACCATATACCGATGAATGGGGCACTTTTTACAGTGCTTACAGTCCGGTATTTAATTCGGAGGGAAAAGTTGCCTGTATAGTTGCTGTGGACTTTTCTGCAAAGTGGTATGATGACGAGCTTGCAAAATATGCAAGGGTCACCATGATAAATATTGTCTCATCATTGATTGTCGGTATTGCGCTTGTTGCCTTTGCCATGGGAAGAGTAAGGAAGCGCTTTGGAGAGCTAAGCGTTGAGATAAATGATCTTGCTTCCGATATTGATGACATTACTCGTGAGCTTCAGACTCAAACGGATAAGACAGTTTCGGAGCCTGTAGTGATAGAACCTGAAAAGAAAAAAGCAAGCACCGATGCCATCGATGATATCAAGGAAATCAGTGAAAAAATCCACGAGGTTCGCGGTCATATAAGTGAGTATATGGATCATGCACAGAGACGTGCAAACAGCATGATCACGGCTCTGGCTGCGGATTACAGAAGTGTCTATTATGTAAATCTGGACAAGGATGAAGGCGTCTGCTTCAGAGAGCATTCAAATATAAAAAATGGCCTTGGTGAAGGAGAGCACTTTATTTTCAGCGAGACCTTTACAAAGTATGCGAATGATTATGTTGCTGAGAGCTACAGGCCCGGATTCCTTGAATTTATATCACCTGAGGTTATTAGGAAAAATCTTGAAAGCGAACCGATAATAGCTTTCAGATATCTGGTTTCCAGAAACGGAGTTGAGTCCTACGAGATGCTTAGAATAGCAGGTGTTCGAAGGGCTGAAGATAGGGACGATCACATCGTTCATTCTATCGGAGTGGGATTTACCGACGTTGATATGGAGATGAGAAGATCCCTCGATCAGAGCCAGGCTCTTAGTGATGCGCTACAGGTTGCTGAGGAAGCAAGTAAAGCGAAAACTGTTTTCCTGTCAAATATGAGTCATGAGATCAGAACGCCCATGAATGCCATCATAGGGCTCGACAGGATTGCCCTGAGCGACCCCGATATCTCTGAAAAAACCAAGGATTACCTTGAGCAGATTGAAAGCTCCGCGAATCATCTGCTTAAGATAATAAATGACATTCTTGATATGTCCAGGATCGAGTCGGGACGTATGACGATGAAAAATGAGGAATTTTCATTCATTAAATTATTGGGGCAGATCAATACGATTATCGGAAGTCAGTGCAACGACAAGGGACTTAGGTTTGAGAGCAAGATAGTCGGAGATGTTGATAAATACTATATCGGTGATGACATGAAGCTGAAGCAGGTCATCATAAATATCCTTGGCAACGCGGTTAAGTTTACACAAAAGGACGGTACGGTGAGTCTTGTAACCGAGCGAACGGCAAGGTTTGACGGGAAATCAACCCTGACCTTCACCATGAAGGATACTGGAATCGGAATGGATGAGGAATTTATTCCGAAGATTTTTGAACCCTTTGCACAGGAAGATGCTTCCAGTACCAACAAGTACGGCAGCACCGGCCTTGGTATGGCAATAACCAAGAATATCGTCGAGATGATGAACGGTAAAATTGAGGTTACAAGCAAAAAGGGAGAAGGTACAACGTTTGTTGTCTCTGTTACTCTGATGGACTCCGACAGAGTGGACACAGCTGAGGATGGAGATGAGATAAATCCGCAGGAGATGGTTGTACTTGTTGTTGATGATGACGATTTTGCATGCGAACATGCAAAGCTTGAGCTTGAGAAGGTAGGAATAGCCTCGGAGATTGCACACTCAGGAGAGGAAGCACTGGAGATGGTAAGGCTTCGCCATGCAAGGAGAGAACTGTACAATCTTATTCTTATGGACTGGAAGATGCCTCAGATGGACGGTATTGAGACCACAAAGAAGATAAGGGAGATAATCGGTGATGATTCTGCAATAATCATCCTGACCTCTTTCCAGTGGGATGATGTACTTCATGAGGCATTGGAATCAGGCGTTGACAGCTTTATCTCAAAACCGCTTAATTCAGTCTTTATTCTTGATCAGTTCAAGGAAGCACTGGTTAAGAAGAATATGGAAAACTCAGCCCGCATAGACAAGGTTAAGCTTGAGGGACGACGGGTTCTTCTGGCCGAGGATATAATGGTTAATGCCAGGATTATGATGAAGGTTCTTGACATGAGGAAGATTGAAGTCGACTATGCTGAGAACGGTAAAATTGCGGTCGAGTTCTTTGAATCCCACCCTGAGTGGTACTATGACGCAATTTTGATGGACATGAGAATGCCCGAGATGGATGGCCTCACCGCTGCAGCTGCCATAAGAGCACTTGACAGGGACGATGCCAAGAAGATCCCGATCATCGCCCTGACCGCCAACGCCTTTGACGAGGACGTGCAGCGAAGCCTCCAGGCAGGCCTCAACGCCCACCTTAGTAAACCCGTTGAACCCGACATAATATTCGAAACCCTCGAAAGCCTCATCACGGATCACCCGCAAAATTAAAAACTTCACACAGCAAGTAAGAATCCCGCCTTAGCCGTTTTTTACAGCGCTGGCGGGATTTTATATTTCATGGCATGCTCCGCCTCCAATGGCCTTGGCCCCCATGCAGCCCGATGGCTCCGGGGCCGAGACCATATGCTCATTTTCACCGTCAATTGGCTCAGAACATTCATCAGGCTCTTTGTTTTCTTTAATTCATGCGTGGGACAAAACTCAAAACTGTTTGCGAAAGCCACTAACGTCCTTAAGACTCTTTTGCAATTTATTCTGAGCTTTGAATTTTCTTATGCTCACATAGCAGATTTTAAGTGCATGCGAGATAACGAGCTTTGAAAAAGCGATTATATCGAGCATGCACAATAGAAGAAATCTGCGTGAGCATTAGAAAATTCAAGCGAGTGAATATAGAAGCAAAAAGTCTTAAGAACGTAAGTGGCTCTAAGCAAACATTTCTCAAACATGTTGTCCCACGCATGATGACAAACCAAGAGCCTGATGAATTTCGCCAGATGACGGTTCATCTGAGCATATGGTCTCGGCCCCGGAGCCATCGGGCTGCATGGGGGCCAAGGCCATTGGAGGCGGAGCATTTGACAAACGAAATCCCGCCAGCGCTGATGAGAACGGCTGAGCGGGATTCTATTGTATTATGTGAAGTTTTTAGTTGGCGATAATCTTTTCGGGGGGCATGTACTTCATGATCATTTCTTCGAGGAATTTGCCGGGGACAGGTTTTGACATGTAATCATCAAAGCCCAGCTTAAGGTATTCGTCGCGCGCAGTCACGCCTGCGTTAGCGGTAACCGATATGCAGGGCTTTTTTCTGTTTGGATTGTCCTCAGAAGCTCTGAGGGCGTTCAGCATCTCAACACCGTCCATTCCGGGCATGTGATGATCTATGATAAGAAGATCGTATTCATTTTTCGAAGACATTTTAAGGCCTTCGTAGCCGTCTGATGCGGTGTCTACCGTGAGGAGAGTCTGTTTTAACAATCCCTTGAAAACAGTAAGATTCGTCTCGTTATCATCCACGATAAGAATGCGCCCGTTAGGGGAGGTGAACAGAGGTCGATAGGTCTCCTTGGTCCAGGGAAGAATTTCTTCCTGGAGCGCGTTGGATCCGATGGGAGCCCAATCAATTACCTTTTGCTTAACGGTAAAAGTAAAGTTGGAACCAAGTCCGGATTCGCTCTCCATCTCCAGCTTTCCTTTCATCAGGGAAAGAAGATTGCGAATGATGTTCATACCGAGACCTATGTTCTGCATGTTCAGTGATTTCCTGTCACTTAAGTGTTCAAAGGAGTTCGTCATGCGCTTTTTATCATTATCGGAGATACCGATACCTGTATCTACTATGGAAGAAATCATGGATATCGTTTCATCATCCAACTTTGTAAAATTGATGATCAGAGAGACTTTTCCTTCGTTCGTATATTTAACGGCATTTGACAAAAGTTTCTGATATACCTGGCGCAGCCTGACGACATCACCGCACAACCTGCGCGGCATGTCCTGATCTATCCGAACCTCGTAGGCCAGGCCCTTTGCTTTAGCCAGGCGTCTCGAGGATTTGATCGTTTCGTTGACCATTTGAGGAAAATCATATTCCGTCTCTGCAAGTTCCAGATTTCCTGAATCAATCAGAGAAAAATCAAGCAGATCATTGACCAGAGAGACTACCAGATTGCCGGCAACATGTATTTCGGAAGCCTGCTTTCGAATAGTGTCATCAGAGGTCTCGCGAAGAATCATCTCATCAAGTCCCATGATGGAATTGACGGGAGTTCGAATTTCGTGTGACATGTGGGACAGGAATTTGTTCTTTGTTTTTACAAGACTCTCGGCCGTCTTTTTCTGCCTGTTGATTAAACCGGCATATAAACTGAAGACGATGATAAGCGTGATGATAATCAGACCATTTTCAATCGTACTTTCTTTCATCTGTGAAACTTTAATTATAGTCATTTGTTCATCAAGAAATGCATCAAGATGTGCCTTTTCTTCCGGAGTTTGACTTATTCCGTTTTGATCAAAAGCATGGTTGTGATAGTCCTGGAGATTTTCCACTACAGTATTTGTGGCTGTGTCCGTAATCTGTCTTGTCCAAACCGAAGTGGTGAAGAAGATCAGAAACAGAAACATTATCCATACAACAGTGGAACTACCGAATCGCCACTCGTCATCCTTTCGACAGATGTAGCGGAAAAAGATGAAACCAAGGACGCTCCAGATAACAAGAATCAGGTAGGACTCCGTGGAAAGAGTTAATACTGATGAAAAACTGGGAATAATGAAGTACATAAAGAAAAAGACGGAACAAAGCTTTCCGATTGTGCCGGTAGCTGTAACTATATAATTTTTCTCATCCTTTGATATTTTGAAAGCTACCAGTGAAATATAAAAATACGCAATTGAGGCGCCTATTGAGCTTATATCCACGATCCAACCGATAACACTTCTTCCGAGGAAGGGGATAGGTAATGAAATAAGAACGATAAACGGAATAATATTCTTGGAAATGTGTTTTTTGTCGGAATGTCCGAACCAGGAGGGGAGCATATTCTGTCTGTACATGGACATCATGAGCCTTGAGAGTACAAACATGTTGCCGAGGATTCCTGTGAACAATGCCCCTACTATTGTAAGAATGAGAAATCTGATACCACTTTTTCCAAGGATTGTTTCTACCGAATTAAAAACAGGAATACTATTGACTCCGGTGAATCTGCCAAGGTTATTTATATATGAAAACCAGTCCCCATATGGCCTTTGGGGTGCAGATGCGGCAACGAGTGTGAGGGCAATATAACAAAAGGCACTGAGTAACACAGAAACAATAATAATCGGAAGACATTTTTTAGTTGAAAAATTGAACTCCTCCGAGGCGTGTGAGATGGACTCAAAGCCAACAAAAGCCCATGGAGATAGCGCAATAATATTCATCATACCAAGGAGCGGTATTTTGCCGGGGGGATAATTAGGCTCTATATTGAAGCCGTTTTTTGAAAGATGGAAAATTGCAGCTATGAAAATTACGGTGATTCCCGCAATCATTATTAAGGCGCAGACGGTCTGTACAATACCGGGAATTCTGTTTCCGGCATAGCAAATTCCGCCTATTAGAAGTATTGCAAAGACGGACAGGAGAGCTTCGCCTAAATATACATCGTAGCCTGCAATCTGATAATGGAAGCCGAATTGAAATTTTTTTCCCATGAAATATCTGAAGATCAGTGGGAGTGCCGTGGCATTTGCCCAGGCGATTGAAATATAAACAATCGCAAGGAACCATGAGCAAAGAAATCCGTGATCATAACTAAGATTCGTTCGGACATAGGTAAATGCTCCGCCTGCATCAGGTGAGTGGTTTATCATAAAATGATAATTGACGCCGATTATCAGCATAATTGCAGCGCTGATTAGCATGCTTATTATCGTACCGAGTGGCCCGGCTATGGGAAGGAAAGTCGTCCCCGGCATAATGAAGGCACCCCAGCCGACAGCGCAGCCAAAGGAGATGGCCCACACATTTAGCGGAGACAGATTTTTCTGAAGCATTGATGCGGATTTTTTCTTGTTGGTTGGTTTCATTTCGATCACCATTTTTCTTTAAAAGATTCGACAATATCTGCATATTATAATTATCCACCAAGCTGATAAACCTATGATAAACTGAGCATTAAATATCGATAAAAAGTTTTGCGAAAAATGGTTGACAGAATGGTCTATTGTGAATAGACTATAGATATGAGGTCGATTTAGGATAGACTAACACAAAGGAGGATATCATGGCGGTAGAATTAGGGGAAGTTCAAATGCAGTTTGCAGAGCTTATCTGGGAGAAAGAGCCCGTGGGATCGGGCGAACTGGTGAAGCTGTGTGCTGATTCATTCGGATGGAAAAAGTCCACAACCTATACGGTTTTAAAAAAGCTCTGCGAAAAGGGCCTGTTTCAAAATGTGGATGGCACTGTTACATCCATGATTTCCAAAGAGGATTTTTATACGAAAAAGAGCGAGGAGTTTGTGGAAGAGACTTTTGGGGGATCGCTCCCTGCGTTTCTGGCTGCATTCACATCGAGACAGAAGCTTTCTAAAAAAGAGATTGATGAGATAAAGAAGATAATCGATGGGGCGAAGGACTGACAGTGACTTAATGAAGTTGATGACCGGTATTTGATTTGGGCTAGAGGAGAAGTGTGTATGGGGGCAATTTTTATCAGGATAATAGGGATGAGCGCAGCTGCAGTGTTTCTGATGCTAGCAGTAATTATTATAAGGATTCCGCTTAAGAAGGCGCCGAAATGGTTTATGGGAGTGCTCTGGGCGCTTGTTGCTCTGAGGCTTGTTATACCATTTCAGATTGAGTCGAAGATCGGATTTTTACCGGATATAGGTAATGTGATTGAGTCCTATGCCGATGGCGGAAGGAGTACAAGTTATAGGACAGAAGTTACAACCCATGTTTTTCAGGCTGATGGAGATGTTGGCAGTGATGATGCTGCAGGCACGGCTGAGGAAACTGTGAAAGAATATCTTCCGGCTGAGGAAATTACAACTACAAGTATAGGAAGCACAGGCACTTCGGGGAGTCTTTTGTGGAATGAGCTTTTCATAAGACTTCAGATGATCTGGCTGTTCGGAATGCTTCTTGTTATTGGCTATGCGGTGTTCAGTTTTGTTTCTATAAAAAAGAAGACGAGCGCATCTATAAAAATGGAGGGCGTGGACAGAGCATATATCTGCGACGAAATCGATACTCCGTTTATATTGGGAATAGTTCGTCCTGCAATATATCTGCCTTCGGGGCTTGACGGCGAGACCACAAGAAATGTTATCGCACATGAGAGAGCACATATCAGAAGAGGAGACCATCTCCGCAAGCAGTTTGGATTCCTTCTTCTTGCGATTCACTGGTTCAATCCGCTGGTGTGGATTTCCTATATTCTGTTCTGCAAGGACATTGAGCTTGCCTGCGATGAGAAGGTTATTAGCCGCATGTCACTCGATGAGAAGAAATCCTATGCGAATGCGCTTCTTCTTTGCAGTACGCATCAGAGGATGGTGCTTGCTTATCCGCTTGCTTTCGGCGAGGTTGGAGTTGGCACGAGAGTTAAGCAGATATTCAATTATAAAAAGCCGACCTTCTGGCTTATTCTTCTTCTGGTCGTAGTTAGCGGAGCGCTTTCGACTTGCTTTCTGACAAGTGCTGCTGAGAGCGATGTCGCTATGACCGGAGCCGATGTAAGTGAGAATTCCGAATCCGAAAATGAAGCTGATTCAGTGACAGGGAGTACAGCCGATTTTGATTCTATAAATGATGCGAAGGACAGATTACTCAAGAATTGGGCCGACGCTTTTATTGCAAGAGACGCAGATAAGATCATCAGCTTTTCATCGGAATCTGTTCAGCAAAAACTAATAAGGGAAGGCCTGCTTTCTAAAGAAGATGATGGTGCCACCTTTGGCTGGTCAAGTCCCTGGCCTTTGGTTTCCACGCTTGGTAAGAGTGCTTTTTCCACATGCTATTTCACAGATGATTCCAAGACCGAGGCGGAGTTTCACTATCTGGCGACAGATTCCGAGCCCCATGTTTATGTATGGATAGAAAAGATTAAGATTGCGGAAGATGAGAACGGAGACTACAAGGTAGTCGAAGAGCATATGGACATCTACTATGAGATTTCATCCTTCAAGGACTTCCAAAATGCTTATTATTTGAACAGTGTCGATAATGAGTACATCGATTACGTGAAGAACGGCTTCGGAGAATATCTCAATCAAAATGCGAAGGAAGATAAGGCTGGGCTCTACGCAAAGCTGTTTGATCCGGCAGAAGCTGCGAGATATCTTCTGAATCTCTCGGATGATGAATCGCTTGTTACCGTTGGCACAGGTGCTGATAATGGAGAAGGAGTAGTTGTTTCGGTCAAGTTCTTTAAAGAAAATAAGTTTCTGGACATTCTGATGATACAGCCCTTTGGTGAAGACGGCATCTATGTGCCCAGGATGGATCTTCCGATAAGCAATTACGGTAAGCTGAGCTATCCGAATTATAATGATGAAACCGGATATGAGTTTACTGAAGAGGATGGGGATTCAGCCGGTGATACCGATTCAGCCGGTGAGGGCGTGACGAATCTTCCGTACACTAAGGATACTGATGCCGAGACAGTGAATCTGCCTTATGAAGGCGACGTGGATTCTGCTGAATATATAGATGAGAATAAATCCGTACTGGATGGTGAGTAATGTGGGGCAGATTCAAGAGAATAAGAGCTATTATGAAGATATGGCGGGACGCAAGTGGGAATCTTGATATTCCTATATTGTGTCCTGTTTTTTATTGAAAGTTTTATTGAAATGCGTGCATACAACAATAAGTCGGCAGAGAATCACAGTGTTTGTTGTGAGCCTATTTAAATTTATGAGATTTGTTTGGGATGCCAAGATATTTGTAAAACTAAGATAATATGGGTACATCGAGAACGCCTGAATGCCAAGATTTTCAGATAATCAAGCATATTTGGGCTCGGAAATTTTAAAATACTACCAAGATAACTTGAAGAACTGAAAAATCTTGGTATGGAAAATAGTTGGCATTACCAAGATATTATTAAAAATGGAAATATCTTGGCATGAGGAAGATTCGGGAATACCAAGAAAAAGTGAAAAATAGAGATATCTTGGTTTAGAGAACAATGGGGAATACCCAGAAAAAGTCGGAAATCCAAATATCATGGCATGATCACAATAACATAAAAAATTTGTGACGACCTTTTGTAGGACAGCTAGTGATACTGTATATGGTGTTGTAAAATGGTGTTTGGAAGGTTTCCAGATATATCAAGGGTTTATCAATAATAGAACTATGAAAGCCCAGAACTGATGCTGATACTGGAATAAATAAGAAAATAGAATCAGCACGATACTCGAATACATATATTGGGAAGGACAACTATTTGACTACAGATTCCAACATACAGATTATTGTGGCGCTCAATATGACGCTTATATTGCAACTCCTCGGGGTGTTTTTTGCGGTGCTGGCTGATCCATATATAAAAAGAGAGCAAAGGATCAGTCTTTATACAATCTTAGGGCTTGTGACCTTTTTGCTTGTTGAACCGCAAATCAGCGAGGCTTATGGAGAGGTGCTTTATAGGAGTGCGCCGGGACTATGGAATACACTGATATCGGCGGCCGGTTATATTATGCGCACAATAGTGCTGTATCACTTTATAAAACTTACAGGAAATGAAAAAGGATTAAAGCTGCTGAAGATTCTCATTATTGCAAATGCGGCTTTATGCTTATCCAGCCTTTTTGCGCCCTGGGTGTTCTTCTATGACAGTGCAGGGCATTGGCACAGAGGACCGCTGAATTACATTATTTTTGTGGTGAGTTTCTTTATGGTGCTTTGGTTCGTGGCAGGGACCCTGATAAGATATCGTGGAATTAGGCACAGAGAGAGTATCGTACCGATTATCATTTCCGTTAATGTTGCAATTGCCGTTGCAATGGATCTTTCGCTGGGTTTTGGCCCCAAAATATCCTTTTTGACAGTGGCGATGACTGAGAGCACCGTATTTTTCTATATCTGGCTGCATCTCCAGTTTGTGCGCGAGCATGAAAATTCTCTTAAAGCTGAACAGAGAATTAAAATCATGATGTCCCAGATACAGCCGCACTTTTTATTTAACACACTCTCAACCATACAGGCGCTGACGGAGATTGATCCGGAGAGAGCGTCTAAGGTCATCGAGGAATTTGCGATGTACCTGAGGCAGAACATCAACTCGCTCAATCAGGAATCACTCATTCAGGTGAAAAAAGAAATAGAGCACACGAAGATTTATTCAGACATTGAGGAAGTGCGTTTCCCTTCCATAAGAATAGATTATGAGATAGAGGATGATGACTTTTTAGTTCCGCCACTGACGATTCAGCCGATGGTGGAAAATGCTATTCGTCACGGAGTAAGAGGTAAAAAGCATGGCTGGGTTTCCGTCAGCACTTTCCGTGAGGACGATTTTCATGTTATCTCTATTCGCGATAACGGTAAGGGATTTGATGTGGATAAGATGATTGAGGATAGCATGAACGGAGATCATATAGGAGTAAAAAATGTACGCGACCGTATCATAGATATGACGGGAGGAACCTTCGTAATTGACAGTGTGATCGACGAAGGAACATCCGTCACTATAAAGATACCGATTATAAGGGAAGATTTATGAAAGCAATATGTGTAGATGATGAGGAGCTGATTCTTTCAAGGACGGTTTCACTTGTTAAAAAAACAAAAAAATTCGATAATGTGGAAGCTTTTTCCAATGCACTGGACGCACTGAAATATCTTGAGTCCGACAATGCTGATTTGGCTCTTCTTGACATAGATATGCCTGAAATGGGCGGACTCGAGCTTGCAACCAATATTAAGGACAGATGCCCCAATATCAAAATTATTTTTCTGACGGGATATTCAGAATATGCTGTTGATGCGTATGCCATGCATGCGTCGGGGTATCTTCTTAAGCCCATCGGATATGACAGACTTCTCTCTGAGATTGAGTATGCGCTGGGACCGTCTGCTGCAGGAGTGACCGCTAAAGACAGCGAGAGTAAACCTTCTAAAATCAAGGTTGAGACTTTCGGATTTTTCAATATTCTGGTCGATGATAAACCGGTGGTTTTTAAGAGATCGAAGGCAAAAGAGCTCCTTGCATGTCTCGTCGATCGCCGCGGACAATTCATCTCCCGTAAGGATTTATTCTATATTCTCTGGGAAGATGATGACTATGACAGAGCTAAGCAGAAGTACTTTGACACAATTATAAGAAGTCTCAAGGACACTTTAGAGGAGTACAATATATCGGACATCTTTGAAACGCAGCCCGGGCTTATGCGAATAGTACCTGAAAAAATCGACTGCGACCTGTATCGTTTTCTGGATAAAGACAAAGCAGCAATTGACAGCTTCAGGGGAGAGTATATGAACTCCTATACCTGGGCGAGTGCAACCGAAGGATATCTTGACGACATTTTGTAGGACAGTCGGTGATATAGTTATTACAACATTAAGATTTCCGGTGAGGGGGAGATTCTAATGCGACGATCAGACACACGGTGGCTGATCAAAGTACAAAATGTTTACGAAAAAGAAGAGGCGCGGCTTAGGCCGCGCCCTTTCGTTTTTATATAACTTGTAGTTGCTATATGAATCCTCAGCATTCAAAGCCAGATAATTCCTGGAGTCTTTTGACATATTAAACGCAGCCTTATAACTTTGAAGCACCGCGTCCTTGCTGTAAGTCTCAGGAAGAGCAGCATATCCTATTGAAAACATAGTCTGGTAATTGTAGTTATAAGAGTTGCTTCTTGGATAATATCCCTTCAGCACATCCTGATTCAAAAATTGCTGCAGTGCGGATGTCCAGTCCAGCTCAGCGGTTTTTTCGTCGGTATAACTAATCTTTGCTCCGATTACAACGGTATAAGTATGGTTCGGAGTAAGACCTCTCAGCATATAGTTGCCCTGGTAATCGTTCAGGCGATACTGCTTTTTTCCGATCATAGCCTTTGCTGCTTTTAAGGCATTATCTTTTCCGTTTGCCTGGTCCCCGTAGCGCCGAGAACAGGAAGTTCCTTCGGCTTTGTGGAAGTGCAAACTCTTCCGAGAGTAATATTGCACATAGAATATGACGGACTGCCGGGTGCGTATCTAAAGTAAATAAGGGCACTATGTGATACATACATAGCGCCCTGGGAATTCTCAATATAATGATGTTACTTTACTTTAATCTTCTTTGTCTTGCTCCATCCTGAGTAAACTTTCATGCCATAAATATTTTTATAGCAGCGGATGCGGACGAAGTATTTTTTTCCGGACTTAAGCTTTTTGATCTTTGCAGAGCTCTTGCTTCCTGCAAAGGTTTTCGTTTTTGCATCTGAAAACTTCTTGTTTGTAGCATACTGAATTTCATATTTGCTGGCGCCGGATACCTTGTCCCAGCTTATGGAAAAACTGCGTTTGCCCTTGGCAAGGGTGAAGGAGTCTACTTTTTTCGGAGCCTTTTCGGAGCTTTCTTTCCCAGAGTTTTCATTCTTCGAACTTTTCATTATATAAAACATAAACTGTTTGGTACCGGTGAAATTGCCCTTTCCGGTTACTATTGCATAGGCATAGCCGGGCTTAACATTGTTCGAGTAGGAAACAGTGTAGTCAACGCCGTTTACTAAAGGTGTTCCATTATAGGTCAGAGACACATCGGGTGTCACAGCGCTTCCGGTGGCAGTTTGCGCAGGAATTGATTCACTATCGACAAAGTACATATTCACGGGATTAACTGTAACAGGTATTGAAAAACGGCTTCCGTTAGAAAGGGAACCATCTATGGTTGCTGAGCCTGCATTTTTTCCTTTAAGAGTCGACTTGTCAATTTCAATAAGGTAGCTGTCTGAAACGGAAAAGCTGCTGATGGGCTTAGTCTGAATGGGACGATATATCGATTCATAGAAAACAGCCTCCTGAACCTTGGACAGATCGTAAGTTTCGCCATAGTCCAGACTTATACGTGAGACGGAAGTTCCGCTTTTTATTTTTGATGAAAGGCAATCCACATTTACGGCCTGTGTACTGTTGGTAGCGGGGGTAGCAGCCGTGGATACTGTGGGACTTCTGAACTCCTGAACCCAGTAATGGGTGCCGTTTCGGATGACATGACCGACAGCTACGCAGGTAAATCCTTGTCCCAACATATTTCGGCGGTGTCCCTGTCCTTCGTAAGGATCATCTGTCTCCTGCCATGCCCGGAATACTGAATCAGCTGAACTATAGCCGTAGGCTATGTTCTCACCCGCATACATATATTGGCTGTATGCAGAAAAGCATTGACTACCATTTGGCCTTGTGTGCTCAAATAAAACGGATATCTCCATAGCCCTTTGCATAGCAGTTTTCTCAAGATCATAATCATACACGAGGTTAGAGAGACCGGTGTAGCGGACCTTCTGGGTGTTACTTTCGTTCCATGCCCATGCCTCGGAACCGGTCCTGAAATCATTGATTGCCTTCAGCATATTACGAGCACTCGTCTGCTCGTAGGTTCCCGTAACCTGATAGGTCACGATGGACTCAGCGTGCACGGGTATAGGTGAGGTCAGTGCTGATGAAACTGCCATCATCGTGACCATTGCTGTAGAGATTATCCGGGCAGATAGTGATTTAATTGTGAAAACAGATTTTATATTCATATAGCCTCCAATAAGCTTTTATCAGTCTCTCAGAGTATAGCATATAACAACATCAGGTTTGCAACTTTTTTCATGACTGAACTGTATAGATAGTATAAGAGAAATAATTGTATTTTTGCCTGTGAAAATGTATCATAACCATAGTAGATATATGGGGATATCTATTGTTTTATGTATGTTTTACGGAGGGAATTTTATGTCAAAGATTTTTGTTGGGAAATGTCCTCAGTGTGATGCGAATGTATATCAGGAGGAGGGAGAGCAAATAGCAAAGTGCTATTATTGCGGGTCAATTGTCAGTGCGCTCCCTAAGGCCGATACACCATTAAAATGCGTTACCATTGAAGCGGAGGTAACAAAGCGAAGAAAATCTGCTGAGACTAACAGTAAGATTGCACTTGGTCTTGTAATAATGCTCGGCATTTTGTTTGTGGGACTCGGTGTTATGCTTAGTGTTCTCGGAATAAGCTATGCAAAGGAACGCCTTGTTGCTTCCAATAAGAAACAGGAGCCTGCAACTATCAGTAATTTTTATGATAAAACGGATGATTCTGACTTGGATTATGATGAACCGGTAGAGCTTCCTGATGTTGCTACCAATCAGGACATTGAGACCATTATAGAGGAGGAAGCACCTACGGCAGCTGCACCTTCTGAGGCTTTGGACGGATCTGTTCCTCAGTACGGCGACCTCACGGTAAATGAGTGCAAGGCAGTGGAGGATGCGAGATTTTATCTGAATTTATACAGCTTTTCCAGAAGCACTTTGATGGAGCTTTTATCAGAAGGAGAGGATGCGAAGTATACAGAGGCTGAGGCCAGCCATGCTCTTGACTATATGGAAGAGAATGACTTCGTGGATTGGTATACACAGGCTATGCTGGCAGCAGAGGAACTCCTGGAGATCTATCCTGATTACACTAAGAAGCAAATAGTATATTTGCTGACTACAGGTTCTCAGAGATACACACAGAAAGAGGCTGAGTTCGCGGCAGATGCACTCGGCATAAAATAAATCACGTCATTGACGTGTGGTATAAAAAACTGTATATTAAAACAGTTGGCAGAAGTGATGGAATTGGCAGACATGCAGGATTTAGGTTCCTGTGCCGCAAGGCGTGTGGGTTCAAGTCCCATCTTCTGCAGGAATAAAAAGCCACCGACTCGAAAGAGGAGGTGGTTTTTTATTCCTGCAGAAGATGGGCTCCAATATATACTTTTTTCTACTAACAATTCCATTCCAGTTATGATATATTAGAAGTCCGGCCTAAAAATATAAGGATAAAATAATTAAGGGGAACTAATATATTATGAACGAACGTGAATCACTTGGCAGCAGAATGGGATTTATTCTGCTTTCGGCGGGCTGTGCCATCGGAATCGGAAATGTGTGGCGCTTCCCGTACATGGTTGGAGAGTATGGCGGTGGACTTTTCGTAATCGCTTACATATTTTTCCTTCTGGCACTTGGTATTCCGGTGTTGACAATGGAATATGCCATCGGAAGATCCAGCAGACTCAGTATTCTTCCGGCATTTAAGAAGCTTGAACCCAAGGGGGCGAAGTGGCATATCTACGGATACTTTGCAATTGCGGGAAATTACCTGCTTCTTATGTTTTACTCGGTTGTGTCCGGATGGATTTTGAGATATTTCATTTTTGCGGTGATGGGCAAATTTGACGGACAGACACCTGATGAGATAAACACAATTTATTCTCAGATGATGTCCAGTCCTAAAACGCTCATCTTTTTCATGGCGCTTACCATGATCATAACCGTATCCGTGGCATCCATGGGACTTAGAAACGGAGTTGAGAAGATAACGAAAATCATGATGGTTGTGCTTATAGTAATCATGGTTTTTCTTGGAATCAGATCACTGACTCTTCCCGGAGCGCATGAGGGCGTGAAGTTTTACCTTCTTCCGAATGCTGCGAATGTTAAAAAAGCCGGTCTCGGTAATGTGCTTTACGGAGCGCTAAATCAGAGCTTTTTCACACTGAGTCTCGGAATCGGAGGCATGGAGATATTCGGAAGTTACATCAAGAAGGAGCGAAGCCTTGTGGGAGAAGCAATGATAGTTGCAGGTCTTGATACCTTTGTGGCTATAGTTGCAGGACTTATCACGATTCCCGCCTGCTTTGCATACGGTGTTTCACCGGACAGCGGACCGAGCCTTATCTTCCTGACACTTCCCAACATCTTTGCTACGATGAAGGGCGGCAGAGTGATAGGCAGCTTTTTCTTCCTGTTCATGTACTTTGCGGCACTGTCTACCATGATCGGAGTGTTTGAGAACGATGTCAGCTTTTTGATCGATCTTTTCAATATAAAAAGAAAGAACTCGGCGCTTATCGCGGGAGCGCTTATAACTATCGGCTCAATTCCGTGTGCTCTCGGATTCAATGTACTTAGCTCATTCCAGCCGCTTAAGACAGGAAACACTGTCATGGACCTTGAGGATTTCATTGTAAGTAATCTTCTTTTGCCGATAGGATCCCTTATTTGCTGTCTTTTCTGTACTATGAAATTCGGCTGGGGATTCGACAATTACATTGATGAAGTAAACGGAGGAAAAGGCTTAAAGCTCAGTAAGAAGCTTAAGTGGTACTTTGTGGTAGTGCTTCCGATGGTGCTTCTGTTTTTATCGGTGTACGGACTAATGAGTTATTTTAAGAAGTGACAATATAAGAAAAATACAAAAAGAACGTATAAAATTTAATTTTTTGTGCATAATACCTTGTTTTATGTTAGAATAGGTTTTGCGTTTTTCTATTATTGAGGGGACAATAATACACTAATGGAGGGAAGTATGAAAAAAGAAAATTTATTCAAGAGAATTGTGGCTACAGTTCTCACAACTGCTATGGTTGTAGGTGCAGCTGTAGTATCACCCGCATTTGGAACAGATGTCCACGCAGAAAACTTCACGGAGACAACACTTCAGCTGTTTGCAAACGCTGAGGACGGAGCAAGTGCACCGGCATTATTTACAATGCCTTGTAAGCTTGAAGAGGAAGGTGAAAACAAGAGAGGTTATGCAAAGGAAGCAAAGGGCTATTTCAAGTTTACATTAGCTCAGGATGCATGGGTATATTTCACCAGCTCAACATCTTCTGATCGTGATAAGCAGTCACTCAGTTCCCGTACTAAAATCTATGGAGATCCTAATTTCTCAAATCAGGTTGCTGAATTTGAGGATCCTTACTTTACAGATGCTAAGAATGATACAGCATTCCTGAAAAAAGGTACCTATTATGGTTATGTTTACGCACATTGTGATAACTGGGATTATTTTGAAGGTAACGTAAATGTTATTGGTTACGGTGTTCCGATTGCAAGTTGTTTCCAGATTAAACAGAAGAAGAAGCACAAGAAGACAATCGTAACAATAAATAATGCTCTTGGAAGATTCAGCAAGTATATGCAGTGCGTTCCTAAGGGAGTTGGCAGCCAGTCACTTTACAATGACAGAGTTTGGAAGGATGAAGGAAAGTGGCACGGTGATGACAAGACTAAGGTGCTGGATTGCAACGAGAACGATCAGTTCACCTTCACTGTAAAGAAGAAGTCCAAGAAGTATACAGTAATGCTTGAGGACATCAACGGTAAGAGATATCAGAAGACCTTCAAGGTTAAAGTAAAAAGATAATATCGTAAGATAAGTTAATGGGCTGCCGGTTTGGCAGCCCATTATTTATTTTCGCGCTCAAGCTCTGTAGGAAATATAATTTTTTCTTAATTGAATTAAGGGACATACAGAATTAAAATTAAATATAAGGAAATACCATACTAAGACATAAGGAGGGAACGGGCCTATGAAGCTTTGTTTCATCGGTGCAGACCATGAAGTTACCGGCAGCTGTCATTATCTTGAAATTGGTGATAAGCATATTCTTGTAGATTATGGTATGGAGCAGGGGAGAATATCCTTCGAGCATGTGGACCTGCCTGTGAGTGAGGCAGAGATAGATTATGTTTTCCTGACGCATGCGCACGTTGATCACTCCGGAAATCTTCCACTTCTATATGCAAGAGGATTCCGCGGGAAGATATATATGACAAGGCCCACAGCGGATCTGTGCAGCATCATGCTTCGCGACTGCGCGCACATCCAGATGCAGGAGGCTGAGTGGAGAAAGCGCAAAGGTAAGAGAAATAAAGAAATCAAGCAGATAGAGCCGTTGTACACCATGGAGGATGCAGACAACACGCTGCGTCACATCATTCCTTGTGATTACGATAAGAAGATCGAAGTCTGCGAGGGTGTACAGATAAGGTTCACAGATATAGGTCATTTGCTCGGATCTGCCAGCATCGAGGTGTGGCTATCTGAAAAGGGCGCCGATAAGAAAATCGTCTTTTCAGGAGATATCGGCAACAATGATCAGCCGCTTATCAAGGATCCTACTTTCACATCAACCGCGGACTATGTTGTCATGGAATCGACTTATGGCGACAGATATCATGGCGAAGAGAAGCCTGACTACGTAGGCGAGCTTGCGGAGATATTAAACAGGACCTTTGCGAGGGGCGGAAACGTGATCATTCCTTCCTTTGCAGTTGGAAGAACCCAGGAGATGTTATATTTCCTTCGTATTATAAAAAAAGAAAAACTTGTCACGGTTGTGCCTGACTTTCCGGTATATGTGGATTCCCCGATGGCTGTTGAAGCGACAGAGGTTTTCACTGACCATGCAATAGAGTGCTATGATGAGGAAGCGATGGCACTTGTGAAAAATAAGATAAATCCCATATCCTTCCCGGGGCTTAACCTTGCGATTACAACAGAGGAATCCCGCGCGATAAATGAGGAGGAGACACCAAAGGTTATCATCTCAGCGTCGGGTATGTGCGAGGCGGGACGTATCAGACATCATTTAAAACACAATCTCTGGAGACCGGAATCCACAATTCTGTTTGTGGGCTATCAGTCAATCGGAACGACAGGACGCGCGATCATTGACGGCGCGGATGAGGTAAAGCTCTTCGGAGAAGTTATTGATGTCGAGGCGGAAATTTGCAAGATGACCGGTCTCTCCGGACACGCGGACAAGGGCGGTCTTATCAGATGGATTCAGGGATTTACGGAAAAACCGAAGAAGGTATTCATAGTCCATGGTGAGGATTCGGCATGTACCTCTTTTGCGAATTGTCTGAAGGATGAGTACGGCTTTAGTACCTATGCACCCTACAGCGGAACCGAGGTCGACCTTATTTCAGGTCAGATAATTAAGGAAGGGGTTCCGAAGGCAGCAGTCAAGAAGACCAGCAAGGTTGTATCTGACGTATTTACAAGACTCAAGGCAGCAGGCGCAAGACTTACGGCGATTATTGCAAGAAGCGAGGGTATGACCAACAAGGACAAGGCCAAGTTTGCCGACCAGATTCTTGCACTTTGTGATAAGTGGGAAAACTGAAAGAAGTATATATGTTAAACAAGAAGCAGGCGCACGGGAGTGCGCCTGTTATCATTATTTCTTTATACAAGGAATGCTTAGTCATCGCCCCATATTTCTATAAATTTATCAAATCTGGGCAATCGGATTTTTAATCTGCCTCTTGAATCCCCATCGACTAAGTGTTTGTTTATCAATCTGTTTCTGAATACAGGATATGATGCCGCATTTTTCATTTGGGATTTGATGTCTTCGGCTTTTCCGTCTTTGGTTTTGTATAAACACCTGACTACTTCTTTTTCACCATCTGTCAGTGATTGCCAAATCAGGTCATATGAATCTTTGAACAAAATGCGTTCATAATCAGGTATGAGGTCATCAAGTGTTTCATCATCTTTCTTGCTAAAATATAGAGAACCTAATACCTGATATGCATAAGCATATTCACCTGAAACGGATTCTATTCTTCTGGCTTCTTCTGAATCAATTCCCAACAGTTTTTCATACATATAGGCGATATCAAATTTGTTCAGGCCTTTTATTTCTCGTGAATCAGCTCTCTTAAAAAATGTAAGATTCTTTTCTGATGAAAAGTCTTCAATGTTTTCTGATAATCCTGTAACTATCAGGTATATCTGTAGTCCCTCCAACTGCATTGAACCAATCATTGACAAAAGACGGACCATTTCAGGGGTTTTTGAAATATCATCGATTCCAACGAGAACCTTATATTTTTTTTCGTTCGCAATGGTAATCATTTTTGTAAGTGTCGCTTCCTCAGAATAAAAATGCTCATTCTCTGTATATGATCTCGAAACATTAATGGATTCTTCTCCTGATACTACTGCGATATTACCTTTTGCAGATGTGGATGAACTAACAGCTGTTGTTATATTCTTGGAATTGATAAATTTTTCCATGCTGAGCTTTGAAATAAGCGTCGAAACGGCATCACCTGAAGATGACAACGGATATACCAGCCATCCCTTATCCTCTTTAAGTGTGCGAATTACCTTGCTATATTCTACTGACTTGCCTGAACCGCGCAGTCCTGTAATCTTATATACATATTTGGCGGAGTCATCACTTCTGAAATTCTCTATTATTTCATCAGCTATACCATTGTCAATATAAGCCTTTCCGGCAATTCCGGGGGTTCTTGTGAAAGGATCAATTTTCTTGTTCATGATACTCCACCTACTTTCAATATTTGTTTTTGATTAAATCTTGTTGCATGTTATGAATTGTTACTAAATTTTATTATTTGTTATCATTTGTTATTATTTATTGTTATATGTTATTATTGTTTATTGTTTGTTATCATTTTATTCTGCTTTTTATTTTTAGTCAAACGCTAAATATAGTGATTTTCAAAGATTAATAGTCTAATTCTAGTATTTGTGGTAGAATATATGAGGAGTTTTATTGTAAATTCATAGATTTCTTCTATGAAATATATGCAATCCATGAGATTGCAAGATTTTTATGTGAGGTGAAAGGTATGAAAAAAGGGATAATTGCAGCGCTTGCATGCGCTCTGTTTATTACGGCAGTTCCGCTTACGGCAAAGGCCTGGACGGGAACTCCCATCAGGGGATACGACAATCAGGAAAATGCTACTCCTCTGACAAATGGTGAGGCTTATTTTGAAGAAGCCATCATTGAGGATAAGGGATATTACTACAAGTTCAACACAGGAGCTCAGGACGGAGTTAGTCTGGTGAGCCTTGAGTCCGTTGTTGAGAACAGCACAGCCAGCGGTCAGTTCACGGCTAAGATCCTTGACAGATATGGAAGCGTTATTTCTCAGCAGACAGTTGGCGGAGCAGGTGCGGCATACAGAAATGATGCCGGCGGAAGAGCACTTGATATCATGTTCCCGCTCAACGGACTTGCTAAGAATGAATGGTATTATATTTGCCTCAGCGCAAATGATGGCAACGCAAGTGCAAGCTATCCGATTACCAACAGACTTTGTGTTAAATTTGTTTCTTTCCTTCCTGCTGAGGGATTTACCATGAAGCATGAAGGCAACAAGCTGAACTTTAGCTGGAGTAACGTTCAGAAGGCAAATAACTACAGCACACTTAGTTCTTTTGACGGTTTCTGTCTTGAACTTTATGCAGATAATGTAACCAAGATCAAGGAAATCGGAAACGGCGGTGCTACATCATATTCACTTTCCACAACAGATCCCGATCTTTTAAGTCTCGGATATCCGGCAAAGGGCGTTCGTATAAGACTTGGCTGCATTCAGAAGTATCGTTCTGCTCTTGAGCATACAGTTACTACAACTAATTGTGTTTATTCCAACACCGTATTTGTTACGGAAGTAGTTAAGAAGAAGACAGCATCAGCAGTCTCAGATTATAAGTATGAAATTACAAGAGTTGCCGGTGACGGATCAGGAACAGTTAAGCTTCTTGGTTTCACAAAGGCAAATAACAACATCAAGAATGTGAAGATTGGCGCGACTGTAAATATTGATGGTACTACATATAAAATCACCGAAATAGATGAAAAGGCATTTGCCGGTAATAAGAAGATTAAAACTGCAGAGATCGGCGATAATGTGACCAAGATCGGAACAAAGGCATTTGACAGCTGTACAAGCCTTAAGAAGATTACCTTCAGAACAAGAAATCTCAGTTCAGTCGGCAAAAATGCATTTACCAACATAAGCAAGAAGACTACAGTACTCAGCCCCGATTCAAAGCTTAGAAAGAAATACAAGAAGCTTCTTAAAAAGAAGATCGTCGGCGGCGTTAAGTACAAGATTATCTAAGAACTGTTTTGTTCGGAGGATTCAATGAGTAAAGCTGATGAGATTTTCATAAATATGTGCAAGGACATCCTTGAGAATGGTACCAGTACCGAGGGCGAGAAGGTTCGCCCTCACTGGGAGGATGGAACGCCTGCATATACGATAAAGAAGTTTGGCGTGGTTAACCGCTACAATCTTGCAGAGGAGTTCCCGATAATGACTCTTCGCAAGACCGCGCTCAAGAGTGCAACGGATGAGATGCTCTGGATCTGGCAGCAGAAGTCCAACAATGTAAACGATCTGCACAGCCACATCTGGGATGAGTGGGCTGATGAAAACGGCTCAATCGGTAAGGCCTACGGCTATCAGATGAGCGTTAAGCACAAGTATAAAGAGGGAATGTTTGATCAGGTTGACAGGGTTATCTATGACCTTAAGAACAATCCTTTTTCCAGAAGAATTATGACCAATATCTATGTGCACCAGGATCTGTCAGAGATGAACCTATATCCCTGTGCCTACAGCATGACCTTCAATGTCACTCAGAAAAAGGGCGACGATAAGCTCACCCTGAATGCGATTCTGAATCAGCGCTCTCAGGATGTGCTGGCAGCAAATAACTGGAATGTTGTTCAGTACTCGGTTCTGGTTCATATGCTTGCGCAGGTCTGCGATATGAAGGTAGGTGAGCTTGTGCACGTGATCGCTGATGCTCACATCTATGACAGACATGTAGATATTATCAAGGAACTAATAAAAAGAGAGCCGAAGCCTGCTCCGACTTTCAAGCTGAACCCCGATGTTCACGATTTTTATGAGTTCACAAGAAATGATGTCTCGCTTGAGAACTACGAGGTGGCGGGCGAGCAGATCACGAATATACCGATAGCGATTTAAGAGGAAAAATACATGAAAATGATTCTATCTGCCGACGAGCATTGGGGAATCGGCAACAAGGGCCAGCTCCTTATCAGAATTCCAAACGACATGAAGAACTTCAGAGCAGAAACCATGGGCAAGGTACTGGTTTACGGAAGAAAGACACTTGAGACCTTCCCGGGGCAGCAGCCGCTTGAAGGAAGAAAGAATATTATTCTTTCAACCAATCCCAATTACGAAGTAAAAAATGCTACAGTAGTTCATGATCTTGATGAACTGAAGGATGCACTTGCAGAGTATGACACGGACATCGTGTATTGCATCGGCGGAGCGAAGGTATACGAAGAACTTCTTCCGATGACAGATACCTGCATTGTTACCAAGATTGACAGGACCTTTGAGGCTGACCGTTTCTTCCCGAATCTTGATGAATCGGAGGAATGGGAACTTGTCGAGGAGAGCGAGGAACAGGCGTATTTCGATACGACCTACACCTTCAGAACCTACAAGCGGAAGTAATATTTAAAAGAGCATATTATAATGATAAGGACTCCCACGAATTTGTAATGTAATTCGTGGGAGTTTTTGTTTATACAACTTTTATAAAGTATGAAAAAAAGTAACATCTGTAGTGTATAGGTGTATTTTATAATTTTTATATATAGGTATTTTTCTAAGTCCGGAGGTACACGAATGCTGCTGATTGATGATATTCCTACCAATAAAATCGGACCATTAAGGTATAGAGCCGGGAAAGTGTTCCCTTTTGGGGCAACGCTCCGGGAAGACGATAGTGTAAATTTCAGCGTTTACTCGAAGGAGGCCACAGGTTGTACCTTGGTTTTGTTTCACCACGGCCAGAAAAAGCCGTGGATAAAAATACCGTTTCCTGAAGAGTACAGAATCGGAAATGTGTACACTATGCTCGTTTATGGTATAAATTCCGAGACCACCGAATACGGATATATTTTTGATGGCCCCTATGAGCCTGAAAAAGGGCTTTTATATGACAAGAACAGAGTGCTGCTGGATCCTTATGCAAAATCGATTTCCGGCAGGACCGTATGGGGGAAGAAACATCGTGAAGATGAGCAGTTTGTTCATAGAGGGCAGATTGTGGATGAGGACTTTACATGGGGCGGGGACAAACCCCTTGAAATTCCGGTAGAGAAGCTGGTTATCTATGAGATGCACGTTCGCTCTTTTACACAAAATAAGAACAGCAATGTCAGGCACAGAGGGACTTATGCCGGAGTTATGGAAAAAATCCCGTACCTTAAGGAGCTTGGCATAAACTGTGTTGAACTCATGCCTGTTTTTGAATTCGATGAGTTTGAAAATTCGAGGGAGGTCGGTGGAAAAAGACTTTATAACTACTGGGGGTATTCCACGGTGGGCTTCTTTGCGCCGAAGGCCGGGTATGCAGCTTCTGCTCCTCTTGGAATGGAAGGTTACGAATTCAAACACATGATCAAGGAATTCCACAAGAATGGAATAGAAGTAGTACTGGATGTGGTTTTCAATCATACTGCTGAAGGAAATGAGAACGGGCCTTACATTTCATATCGCGGAATCGATAACAGGACCTATTATCTCCTTACACCCGAGGGATATTACTACAATTTCAGCGGCTGTGGCAATACCATGAACTGCAATAATCCCATTGTGAGGCACATGGTTCTGGACTGCCTCAGATATTGGGTGACGGCTTATCATGTTGACGGCTTCAGATTCGATCTTGCATCGATTTTGTCAAGAGATAAGGATGGGGCTCCGATGATGAACCCACCGCTTTTGAACAACATAGCCAATGATGTGGTACTTGGAAAATCACTGCTGATTGCTGAAGCCTGGGATGCGGGCGGGCTCTATCAGGTTGGCAATTTCCATCATTGGGGAGAGCGCTGGGCTGAGTGGAACGGAAAATACAGAGACTGCATCCGCAAATTCATCAAGGGCGGTGAGGAACAGGCTCCCGAAATAATAAGGAGAATAAGCGGTTCCAAGGATCTCTACGGGGAGGGAGGTTTCGAATCCTCGGTTAATTTTGTATGCTGTCATGACGGTTTTACACTCTATGATCTTGTATCCTACAACGACAAGCACAACGAGGCTAACGGCGAGGGTAACCAAGATGGATGCAATGACAACGACAGCTGGAACTGTGGCTTCGAGGGCGACACGGATAATCCTGACATCTTAGATTTGCGGTTCAGACAGATGAAAAATCTGATGACCATACTTCTTACAAGCCGCGGAATGCCTATGCTGCTTTCCGGGGACGAATTTGGGAATACACAGTTTGGCAACAACAACGCGTATTGTCATGATGATGAGATTTCCTGGCTGGACTGGTCGCTTCTTGATAAGAATAAGCACCTGTATGACTATGTAAAAACGCTAATAGCCTTCAGAAAAAGGCATCCTGTTATGTATACGGGTTCTGCGGACGGTGAATATAACGGTACGGGATATCCGGAACTGTCATTTCATGGATGCAGGGCTTGGGATATTGATACGAATTCACCGGGGCTGGCCTTTGCGTACATGTATGCTGAGGATGGCCAAAAGTATGGCCTTAAAAATAATACATTCATTTATGTAGCTGTAAATGCGCACTGGGAGGATCACGATTTTGAACTGCCTATTTTGCCTGAAGGGTATAAATGGGAGCTTGTACTCGAATCAGGAGGTTATGGCTATGACGGTTCGGGAAGAATATGTTTAAAGAACAGATCCACGGCAATACTTAAGGCAAATTGATATTGGATGATAAAATATATCCTTTTTCCTTGACCTAAGGGGTAGTTTGAGATAATATAATATTTGTTTACTTTGACAGTTTAAAGTGTCAAAATGTTAAAGGATTAAAAAATCACCGGACTACTGAAGAATGCTTGGAATTATTGAGCGCATCAGTAAAACAAGTCCGAAAAAACGAGGAGGAAACGTATGAAAAAGAAGATTCTTGCTATGGTTCTTAGCACAGCTATGATTTTCAGTATGACAGGCTGCGCTCGTACAGCAGGCGGCAACACTACTTCTGAGCCTGCAAAGACAGAGGAGACTGCAGAGGCAGATACAACTGAAGCAGAAGCTGCTGATGATACAGCAGAGGCTGAGGATGCTGCAGAGGAGGTGACCGAAGAGGCAGCTTCTGAGGATGCAGAGGATCCCGAAGGCGGTAAGACTTTCCACGTAGGTGTTATCCAGCTGGTTGAGCATCCCGCACTTGATGCTGCTACAAAGGGCTTCGAGGAAGGCCTTGAGGAGGCACTTGGTGAGGCAGGCTATTCAGTAGAGTTCGATTATCAGAACGCTCAGGGCGAGCAGGCTAACTGTGCTACCATCGCTACAAAATTCGTAAATGACAAAGATGATCTTATCATGGCAAACGCAACACCTGCACTTCAGGCAGTTGCAGCTGCTACAGGTGATATCCCGGTAGTCGGAACATCAATCACAGACTACAAGTCAGCAGGCGTAATCAATGATAACAATGCACCCGGCACAAACGTTACAGGTGCTTCCGACCTTGCTCCCGTAGACGAGCAGATCGCACTTCTTCAGAAGCTCGTTCCCGATGCTAAGCAGGTTGGTATTCTTTACTGCTCATCAGAGGCTAACTCCAAGTTCCAGGTTGACCTTGCTGCTGCAGCTCTTGATGCAGCAGGTATCGGTTACAAGGAGTACACAGTTGCTGATTCTAATGAGATTCAGTCAGTTGTTACAAATGCTATCGCTAACAGCGACTGCCTGTACATCCCTACAGACAACACAATCGCCGATAACATGTCTATCGTTAAGAATGCAGCATGGCCTGCAAAACTTCCCATCATCTGCGGTGAGGAGAACATGTGCAAAAACGGCGGTCTTGCAACACTTTCCATCAGCTACTATGACCTTGGCGTTACAGCAGGTAAGCAGGCTTTCGAGATTCTTGTAAACGGCAAGAACCCTGCAGAGATGCCTATCGAGTATGTATCTGAAGGTATCACAAACGAGTACAATCCTGAGACTGCTGAAGCTATCGAGTTTGACGATGCTCTTCTTGACGGCCTTACAGCAATCGATATGTCAGAGTAATCTATCGGAATACATTTTAATTAAAAAACAGGCGAAGGTGCTCATATCACGCGAGCACCTTCTTATCTTGTTTTTTCAAAACAAGATAAGCGCTCCGCGGGATGCGCAGCTCGCAGAAAGGTAGTTATTGCTCACGCAATCTGCTCGCGCGCAAGAATTTCGCAAGCGAAATTCTATTTCTATGCGTTGTATATTATTTTACAAAGGAGTAATATTTATGATCTCGCTATTACATGCACTGCCGGGTTCTGTTGCCCAGGGACTTATCTGGGGAATTCTGGCAATCAGCGTTTTTCTCACATTCAAGGTACTTGACTACGCCGACATGACTGTTGACGGATCCTTCTGTACCGGAGGAGCTACCTGCGTAATGCTTATGCTCTCAGGACAGAGCGTATATGTAGCTCTCATTTGTTCATTTCTTGCAGGAATGTGTGCCGGCTATGTTACCGGACTTCTGCATACAATGTTGAAAATTCCGCCGATACTTTCCGGAATCCTTACACAGCTCGGTTTATATTCGGTGAACCTAGCCATTATGGGAAAATCGAACCAAGCGATAAGCGTAGATCAGTATGCTCTTATTGTCAGCCTCAGATTTATCAATTATTCGATCATCATGAGTGTGATCATAGTTGCTATAATCATTTTCCTTCTGTACATGTTCTTCGGAAGTGAGATCGGATCAGCTATTCGTGCTACCGGATGTAACCAGAACATGGCAAGAGCACAGGGTATCAATACCGGTCGCTGCATCAGAATCGGACTTGTTGTAAGTAACGGTCTTACAGCTTTTGCCGGCGGACTTTATGCACAGTATCAGGGAAATGCCGATGTCAACGCAGGTCGTGGTGCTATCGTTATCGGACTTGCTGCGGTTATCATCGGTGAGGTTATTTTCGGATCAAGACATAATTTCGCAGTGAGAATGGGAGTATCTGTTGTAGGCGCGATCATTTACTACATCGTAATCGCAGTTGTTCTTCAGCTCGGACTTCCTTCAACATACCTTAAGCTCTTAAGTGCAGTACTCGTTGCGGTATTCCTTGGAATCCCGGCTATTCAGGGATATCTTGGAATCAAGGTGAAACAGAGATAAAGTAAAAAGAGCATAAGCAGAGGAAAAGAAACTATGTTAGAAATCAAGAATCTTGTAAAGATATTCAATAAAGGAACAATCAACGAGAGAGTCGCTCTTAACGGCGTTGATCTCACATTGAACGACGGAGACTTCGTAACTGTTATCGGTGGTAACGGTGCGGGAAAATCGACCATCCTTAACGCTGTTGCAGGCGTGTGGCCGATCGATGAGGGAAGCATAGTCCTGAACGGACATGATATCACAAAGCTTCCTGAATATAAGAGAGCGCAGTACATCGGACGCGTTTTCCAGGATCCCATGATGGGAACCGCTGCTACAATGCAGATTGAAGAGAATCTTGCACTTGCTGCAAGACGTGGACAGAGCAGAGGTCTTAAGAGCGGAATCAATAATAACGAGAGAGCAAGGTACAAAGAGCTTTTGAAGTCACTTGATCTCGGACTCGAGGATCGTCTTACCAGTAAGGTCGGACTTTTATCCGGTGGTCAGAGACAGGCAGTGACTCTTCTTATGGCTTCACTTAAAAAGCCCGATCTGCTCCTTCTCGACGAGCACACAGCAGCCCTTGATCCCAAGACCGCAAAGAAGGTGCTTGAGATCTCCGAAAACATCATCAAGGAGCACGGTCTTACAGCCCTCATGGTTACACATAACATGAAGGATGCCATCGCTCATGGAAATCGTCTTATCATGATGAGTGAAGGTAAGATCATCTATGATGTATCGGGTGAGGAGAAGAAGAACCTCAAGGTTGCCGATCTTCTTCAGAAATTCGAAGAGGCCGGAAATGATGAGGTCAATGATGCTATGGTGCTTTCATAAAGGATAAAAAATAAGCCCTCTGTAATCTGCATGATTCTCTTGGAAGAATAGCAGGTTACGGAGGGCGTTTATTTATTTCATCTTATGAGCGATTAAAGCTGCATTTTTGGTTTACTTAACCTTAATGGGTTTGCGGGTGTATTCTGACCATCCGGAGAAATACTTCTTGCCGTCTTTTACAACATAAGTTCTTACGCCAACATAGTATTTCTTTCCCTTCTTAAGCTTCTTGATGGTTACTGTACCGTTCTTCTTATCGAACTTTACCTTCTTATTTGCAAATGCTTTTTGTACACGATTTTTTTCGAAATACTTATCTGTGGCACAAATAACCTCATAGCCATCAGCATCCTTAACTTTCTTGAATGTTACTTTGAGAGCCTTCTTGGAAGGAGACTCGACCTTGACGAGTTTGGAGGTTGCAGCCTTAGATTCAAATACGCAGGCAATATCAACTTTAATATCTTTTGTATCCATGTTGAGGAATGAGATGTAATAGTCACCAGCTGTCAATTTGATATTACCAAAATCAGTTTTATTTTCTACATCCTTTACGAGTGTAAGTTCTTTTTCGAGCTCAGGCTTTTCGGCATCTGCCTTCCAGAAATCAACATAAACTTTCCCGTCGCCAAAAATGCTGAAGGTGATTTTTCCATCAACCCCTGCATGGAATTTGAAACAGGTACAATCATTTTTGTCAGGTGCTGTGTCACCTTCTTTTCTTCCTGTTATGGTATCTGACTTGCAGTACTCTTCCTCACTAATTACTTCTATGGCATCCTTTTGAAGATTATCCCTTACATCCTTGAAAGTCTTCAACTGGGTTGCGCCTGCCTTGGCAGGGAGCTCTGCATGCGCAACAATAGCTGGTGCAATGGGTGCGGCTAATGTGGTGGCTGATAAAACACCTGCCATGGTTATTGCAAATCTTCTTCTAAATCTCTCAAATACTTTCATGAAAACCCTCCTATTCATAAGAAAAAGTGCATAAGAATGCAGTATTCCTATGATTTTGAGTATAAGCGCGTGTGGTATGCACTTCAATAGAATGGAGGTTTATTTAATACAATTATAATAATGTTTATTTATGGGAAATAAACGTATCAATACAATAAAATATTACAACTATATTGATGAAAAATATTCCCATGATAAAGCATCCTTAATAATACCGAAAACGGTTTAAACTCGGATATAATTATGATATGATAGTAAATGATAATAAACAAAAACGCCCGTAAACGGCTATTTATTTATGCTTTTATTATGCTCCGGAGGTGTACTCATGACAATAGATGAAATGAAGGAGAGAAGACGTGAATTTGGATACTCCTATAAAAAGCTTTCGGAGTTATCCGGGGTGCCGCTGGGTACAATACAGAAGATTTTTAACGGAGAGACGAAGTCACCGAGGCATGATACTATCGTGATGTTACAGAAGGTATTGGAGCCGGATAGTGCTGCGAAGGAAAGCTATAAGAATAAATCCTATGGTGATAATAAGGACTATAATTATAGCGCGGAGGGGGAACGCTCTGAAAATCTGAGGGAAGAGCCTGCAATTATTTATGGAAGCGGGAAACGTGTTGATCTTGAACATTTTAATGGGAAGAAGCAGGGAGAGTATACAATCGAGGATTACGAGGCTCTTCCGAATGATGTGCGAGTTGAGCTGATAGACGGTTATTTCTTTTATATGGATGTACCGTCGACGAGACATCAGCTTATTGGTGGGGAGATACATGTACAGATTCATAATTTTATAAGAAAAAACAAGGGTGGCTGCATACCATTTATAGCACCTACTGATGTTCAGTTGGACAGGGATAATAAAACCATACTTCAACCTGACGTATTTATTGTTTGTGACCCATCTAAGATTACTGAGAAGAGAATATATGGAAATCCTGATTTTGTTGTTGAGATCATATCGCCATCAACAGCGAGGAAAGACAGGTTTATCAAGGCTAAAAAATATAAGTATGCCGGTGTTAAGGAGTTCTGGCTTGTGGATCCAAAGAAGAGGAATGTGCTTGTGTATAGCTTTGACGATGAGGATAATGATGATATAACTATCTATGGGTTTGGAGATAAGATTCCGATAGGGTTATATGACGGAAAAATGCAGATTGATTTCGCAGATATCGCAGAGTATGTGGATTCGATTTGCGGACCGGTAGAATAGGATTTATGAAAAATGAATTATAAATTTGAAGAAACCACTGATGAAAAAAATGGAAAGTATCTCATAATAAAGGGTTGTGAAGACTCGTGCAGACAGCTGGTTATACCGGAGTCCGACAGTAATCTTGTTCCGGTGAGGATTATCGGTAATCATGCCTTTTCCTCAAGAGATGACCTTGTAGAGGTTGCAATTCCGAATTCTGTACACACTATTCTTGGATTTGCTTTTCATAACTGCGGGAATCTCAAGAAAATATCGTTGACCGATTCGGTCACGGAGTACCTTGACGGTGGTACGAGACAGTGTGAGAGCCTTGAAGAAATCGAGGTTTTCCTGGAAAATGGGAACAACTACATTATACGAAGAATCCTTGAGGACAATGACAGACGATTGACCTTCAGGGTTCATATGCCGGATGGGGATGCGTTACTGGTGTTCCCCGGGTTCAACTATGATTTTGTGGAAAATACGATGGCGAGAACTATTCAGTTTGCCATTGAGGGAACCGGTTATGCTTACAGAGAGTGCGTAAAAAGTGACCAGATAGGCTTTAGAGAGTACGATAACCTCTTTTCAAAAGTTTCGGCGGATGATAAGGGCACGGCAGAGATGATCGCGATGGCGAGAATCCTTGCACCCTATGAACTATCTGAAGATGCCCGTATTGCCTATGAGAAGTGGCTCCTGGAGCATGCTTTGAAGAGTTTGACCATAGCGGTCGATAATGCAGGAACTGTCTCAAAAGGTAAGGCAGGGACAAATACCGTAGCTAATATAGGAACTTTTGATGATTATCTTCGTGATACTCAGGAACACACCGCCTTCTATCTTGAACGAAAGCTTATAACGAAGGCCGATGCCTGTAAATTAGCACATATAGCTGCTGACAGAGGTATCACCGCAATAGTTAGTATGCTTATGGACTACGCAGAAACTGACAATGATGTGGAGAAAAGTGGTGACGAAGGTGTCACAAATAGAAAAGATGACAACATTCTTGAATTGGATTTCTAACACGCCTTCCCCTTGGGGAATACAGAATAATAAAAGCCTTCCCCTTGGGGGGCGCACGACGTCCGGGGGACGTCGGCTTTGCGCGGACCGGAGCGGAGCGGAGACAGGTGGCACGAAGTGCCGGATGAGGGGTACATTTTGAACCAAACAGATAACCTTGCCAACAAAATATGGACCAGCGTCAAAACGGAGCTTCTTTTATCCATGCGATTCATGGCTCCGGCTCTTTCTATGCTCGAAATCCGGCGTGATATGTCCACCACATCGGTAGGGACTGACGCGGTCAGCGTGCTGTATAATCCTAATTATGTTTTTAAAACCTATGTCGAGGATCCGAATAAACTAAACAGGACCTACCTTCATATGCTGATGCATTGCATGTTCAGGCATATGTACAGGGCTTCGGAGTACCCGGATGCTGAGTTGTGGGATCTTGCCTGCGACATTGCCGTGGAGAGCATCCTTGATTCCATGGATTATCAGTGCATTTACAGAGTCAGCTCCGATCTCAGGGAGCGGTGGTATGGGAAGCTAACTGAGGAACTTAAGGTTCTGACAGCGGAGAAGATATACAGTTTTCTGGAGAAAAATGTTGAATGGAACAGTAGGGACTCAGGTTCTGATAACGAGAATCTGATTACGGAAGACACCTGGAACCGCCTTGTCCGTGAGTTCAAGCTGGACGACCACAGCTTCTGGGACAGGCTTGATAATAAGGAAGAAGAGCCCCGTAAGGAAGATAAGCCCGACATCGACATGCAGATGCAGATGAGGCTCAGAAGGGCCAATAAAAAGGAAGTCGAGGATGCCTGGAAGAATACTGCGAATCGCATAAAGAGCGATATTGCAAGTCTCGGCGATGAGAAGAGCACCGAGACGGGGAGCCTTAAATTCTATCTGAAAGCGGACACCCAGGATAAGACCTACTACACCGATTTTCTTAACCAGATAGCGGTTGTAAGGGAGGAAATTCGCATAGATCCGGATTCCTTCGATTACGGACTGTATAATTACGGCATGGAGATCTACGGCAATATGCCTCTTATAGAAGAGAATGAGTACAGCGAGACACACAAGGTCGACGAATTGGTAATAGCAATCGACACGTCAGCCTCATGTTCCGAAGAACTCGTACAGACATTTCTTAATGAAACTGCCGGGATTTTGCGTAGCAGCGAGAATTTTTTCCGGGAGATACACGTCCACATCATTGAGTGCGACAACAGAGTCCAAAATGACCTGACTATCAATCATCCCGAGGAGATGGAGCACTACGCCGACAGATTTGAGATTTCAGGCGGATATGGAACAGACTTCAGACCGGTATTTTCCTATGTGGACGACCTTAGGAAAAAAGGAGAGTTGAAGCATCTTCGAGGTCTCATGTACTTCACTGATGGCTTTGGGGACTATCCCGAGAAACCCACGGACTACGATACCGCCTTCGTTTTTCCGTCGGACAAGGAGACCGGCGCCGACAAAATGCCAAACTGGGCGATTCAATTATACATCTAAAGGCCTTCCCCTTGGGGGGAAGGTGGCAGCATAGCTGCCGGATGAGGGGAGAAAGGACGAATATGAACATACAACAGGCGAAGCAGGAAATCATCAACACCATAAAGGCATACCGCGAAAAGGACGAGATGGGGAACTACCTCATCCCCGTGCAGAAGCAGCGCCCGATTCTTCTTATCGGACCTCCGGGAATCGGTAAGACAGCCATCATGGAGCAGGTTGCGGAGGAACTCTCGGTCAACCTCGTTTCCTATACCATAACTCATCACACCAGGCAGAGTGCGATCGGACTTCCTTTTATATCGAAGAAGGAATATGGGGGAAAAGAGACCTCCGTCACCGAGTACACAATGAGTGAGATCATCGCCTCCGTCTATGACAAAATAAATCAGACCGGCGTTAAGGAAGGAATCCTTTTCCTTGACGAGATAAACTGTGTATCCGAGACATTGGTTCCCACCATGCTGCAGTTTTTGCAGTATAAGACCTTTGGTGCGCACAAGGTACCGGATGGCTTCATTATTGTTACAGCAGGTAATCCGCCGCAGTACAACAAGGCTGTCAGGGATTTTGATATAGTTACCCTTGACCGTGTGAAGAGAATCGACATCGAGGAGGATCTCGAGGCTTTCAAGAGCTACGCAGATATCAACGGAATTCACGGATCAATCCTGGCTTACCTCGATATTCACAAGGACAATTTTTACAGAATTAAAAATGATATCCAGGGCAAGCGCTTCGTGACAGCCAGAGGATGGGAAGATTTGTCACAGCTGATCAGAGCCTATGAAAAGCTTGGCATTGAGGTCGATGAGAAGGTGACTTCGCAGTACCTTCAGGAGCCTGAGGTTGCCAGGGATTTTGCCATGTATTATGCGCTTTATCATAAGTACGAGGATGTTTACAACGTCGATGAGATCCTCGAGGGGAGTGTTCCCGCTGAGAGAGATAAGCTGCGCAAGGCTCCTTTTGATGAAAAACTCAGCATAATAAATCTTCTTATAGACAGACTTAATCAGGAATTCAAGGCATATGACGGTGAGTTTGGAGTGCAGAAAAAGCTCCAGAAGGAGATTACTGACATTGTTAAGGGTACTGCTTTCGCGGAAGAACCTTCGATATATAAAAGGCTTCAGCTTCGTATAAAGGAAATGCGTGCAGAATACGAGCAGAAGGCCGGTGAACATCTGATGGATAAGTCATCCGAGATCACGCTTAAGAAGGAGATCCAGGCGCTTGAGAATCTTGAGAGAAAGCTTGCCAGCTCTGAGACTGAGGATAATAAGGATATTATCAAGGCATGGTTTTCCGAGAGAGAGCTCACCCGTAGGGAGAGTGCCGAGAATACCGGAAAGCACCTTTCGAACTGTTTCTCATTCCTTCAGCAGATTTACGGCGAGGAGCAGGAGATGGTTCTGTTCCTTACAAGGCTGGATTCAGGTCACTATAGTCTGAACTTCATCCAGAATGAGGGCTCGGAGGAATATTACAAGTATAATAAGCTCCTGCTCCTTCGTGACAGGAGAAAAGAGATTGTAGCGCAGGTTCTGGAAGTGTGAGGAAACTCGCTTTCTATCAGCCGGTAGGAGGCGTCCTCTACGCCCTGAAGCTCTCCAAATTCAATGAAGAGCATCCTTATTTTGGTTCACACGAGGTTTTCCATCTATTTGTGATGGGCGGGAGCTTTTGCCATTTTATCTTTATGAATCAGTTTTTGATGTGAAAAATAAAAACGAAATATTATAAACTTTTTATAAACTACAATAAAATCCGTAAAAGTGCATGAATACTCGATTGACAGTCGCTTTTAGGGGCGGTAAAATGGTAATAGTCACAGTAAACGGTTGCGAAAAACCGTACATTTTATTGAAGGAGGGTTCCTTATGAAGGGTTTTAAACAATTTGGCACAATAGCGCTTGCAGCTGCATTGACTATTACTTTTGCGGTACCTGTAAAGGTTAACGCTACGTATTATGATTATAATGCAAGTGCTGAGTATACCAGAAATGCTGAAGGTGAGATCATCGATACTAAAACAAAGTCATCTACTTATACCAATAAGGTAACTAATGAATCTTATACATTTGATTATGCTACCGGGCAGACATCAGGCGACTTATACAAGGCTATGCATTACGATAACGGCATTAGAAAAGGCCTTGTAGTGGGAATTAATGACTATAATGATATTAGGTTTACACTTGATCCCGGTGCTGAAGTAACAAAGATAAAGGTTACAAAAGGAAAAGGAAATATTAATGTAAAGCAGTCGGAATTTAGGTCTGAGGAAGCGGAGATCTATAGAGATAGTGAGACAAAGAAGTACTACTATAGAAAAGTAAATGGTGACAAGGAAGAACTTACACTTACGGATGATTCTACAACCGCTGAGTGGGAAGCTGTGAAACGTATGCAGAACTCATATGAATACAGAGTATGGGGAAAGAAGAAAGGTGAGTCTGTTGTAGCCATAACCGTAAAAGATGCAGCAGGTGCTACAACAACAACTAAAGTGAAGGTTTCTGTTTCTGAAGATGAAAGACGTATCACACAGATTACTTATGCCGGCAAGAACTTGAAGATGAATTATAACAAGGGCGCCAATAATAATAATTACTATGCATGCCAGAGTGCAGCTAAGAGCGGTAATTTTTATGTAACTAAGAAATCCGGCAAGCTTAAAGTTACAATGGGCAAGAATTATAAATTTATCGCAGCATATGTAATTAAGCCTAACGCATATACAACAAAGACTCAGACAAGTGATGACAGTACTTCTACTTATGTTAACAAGTCTACAACTACATATGCTACCAGACAGTATTCATATGGCATTGACCTTAACGGAGATGGCGATTATGAGGATACAATAGATGGCATTAGAGAGAAGGATGAAGAGTATAAGAATTGTAGCTTTGTGAAAGTTAAGAATAATAGCAAGATTTCTCTTAATACCGTTCCTTACAAAGAAGACAGAACTACAGTTAGAACCTATGGTGAAACGGGACAGTATACAACAACAGAAAAGGAAACTGCTAATGGTAATATGGCTTACACAACAGTAATACTTGTTTGCCAGGATAAGCTTACTAAGGAATTCGTTAATGAGGAAATTACTATTACACTTAGAACCAGCAAACAATAATTAGTCAAGCTTTATATCAGGTACATCATTTACTTTTATCAATCATACAGAAAATGGTCTCGTGACAAAGTTTGTTCATGTGCTTGATATAGATCATATCGCCCCGCAGCGTATGCTGCGGGGCTGATTTTTTCCAAAAAACAAACCCTGAAATGACTGAAAAAGAAGCTTTTGAAGAAGCAAAAAAGGTATTGAGCAACTAAATCATTTTTATAGTGAGAAGAGCCGGCGTGAAGTAGATTCATGCCGGCTTTTACTATGTGATTGAATTATAAAATCAGCCCATTTTTCATAATGTGATAATTCTGTGATAGAAGACCTGATAATATCATCTCAGATAAAACAAAGGTGTGTTTCACAGAAAGGAAGAAATGGTTATGAGAATTTTTGGAAATATATTATGGATGTTATGTGGTGGACTTTTTAGTGCAATACTTTGGTTTGTAGTTGGGTGTCTTTATTGCATTACATTGATTGGAATCCCGATCGGAGTACAGTGCTTCAAGATAGCAGGACTTACACTTAATCCTTTTGGGCAGGAAATAAAAAGTGAGGGCGGGCCGGTTTCATTCCTTCTGAACGTATGGTGGTTCTTCTTTGGCGGCATGGAGCTTGCATTGGCAAATTTCATTATCGGAGTACTCCTTTGCATCACAATCATAGGAATACCTTTTGGAAAACAGTTCTTTAAGCTGGCAGCACTTTCACTTGCTCCCTTTGGAACTGAGGTTCAAAGAGTACATTTTGCTTAATTATTGAAAAAAGCATACGAGATGGAAAGAATAATAAATCAGTCTTGAAATGTTAAATTTCCCTAAAAAAGAGTGCACTAAGGTGGTGCACTCTTATTTTTTATATTTTTATGACGATATAATTGATAAGTGAAGTTATGTGCATTTTATGTACGGATTATCGTAATTTATAATTTTATGGAGTTGTAAACATAACACTTGATTACGGGGGATACTTAATGACGAGAATATCTATAAAAAGGTATTTCTGTTATATTTTGGTGCTGTTAGTATTACTGATGGCATTCTTTTTATGTCGTTTTAATCTCTTCGTTAAGGCTGCTTCAAGCAGTAACATCAATCCACAGAATGCAACGAATATTTCGGTCAATGGGTCAAACGAAACAGGAAGTGCAACACTTGGAACAGAATACTGGTATAGCTTTCAGGCGCCTACCGGAAATGTATGGGTGATAGCAAGGCTGACAGGCTCTCAGACAGCAGGTGTAATGCAGATGGATATTCTGGATGAGCAGTTAAATGTGGTTAAGTCAAGTTATACACATACAGGAAACCATCTTGCAGAGATTGTGTGTAGGATGGAATTCCAGGGAGTTGGCAGTAAAGATACATACATGCCTAAGCTTCTGGAGGAAAAGAATTACTATATTCGAATAAGCGGTACCGGGACATATACGTTGAACCTAAATAGCTATGCAGATGATTTTTATGGTGATTTTGATATGGCAACACCGTTAACGGCAGGGGCGACACAAACAGTCGGAATGCTTGAACGCGACGATGACATAGACAGTTTTTATTTTGAAGTTCCCAATAATATGAGTTATAAGGTAACTATTGTAGCTACTAAAAAGATGGATACCAGGATAGCTGATGACAATGATTATACAATCGACAGCAATAGCCTGAGGGTATTAAGAGACAACGGAACAGCTGAATATACGATGTCAGGCTACCAAATCCGGCGATATTTCTTTTTATCCGGAAAAGGCGGTACACAATACAAAATAAGTGTTGATATAAATAATGACGATTCACAGCTGGGACTATGGACAAGCGTTTCAGCAAGTACAGGAAGCAGATATATTACCGTTAATACACTAAAAGGCGCAAAAATCAGTATTATCGTAAAAAAGGGATCAAAAAATAAAAAGATCAAAATAAGATACAAAAAGAAGAAAAAGACTAAGATTTCACTTACTCAGAAAAAAGAAACTCAAACATACACGTTAACAAGAAATTTAAAACCCGGTGATGTAGTAATAGTCACAGCAACCAAGAAACGATATAAAGAGTTCAATTATAAAAAGAAATGTAAGTGAGGTAAATACTGCCAGGAATGGAGGGGGAATGAAAAGACGACTTCGTAATTTCATAATAATTCTTTTGGTTATAGTATTGTTCAACTGTTCTGCATTAAACTCAAATGCTGCTTTTAATGATCTGAAGAAGAGCGGATGTAGCTTTAATTTCACAAAGGGCTCCTGGATAACGGTGTATTCGCAAGTACCGGGGAAAAAAGGACTTTCCAAGTTTTATGCAAAGATTACCAAGTTTCGAATGAGTGAATATCCCTCATCTTCCGGGACTTCAAGCTCATCTTCTCAGTCTACGGATTCGACTATGACAGTGATAATGACAATACAGGTGCAGAATCCCAAAAAGCCTTCGAAGAAGATGGCTAAAAAGCTGATAAATTCAGGACATGATTTTATAGACTATCTTGATGTTGTGGTTGTGGACAAAAGTACCGGAGAGAATTTAAATACTGCAGAAACGTCTGAAGAAGGAACAAATTATCATGCAGTAAATGTTACTGAGACTGAATGGAAAGGTTTGAAGCCACAGAAAATGTCCTGGTCGGACGGAACTGTTTATCAGTATTATGTTTCTTACGTCAAGACAATTGTTATAAAGTTTCCATCCAACTATACAAAAACTTGTGTTGGAATATGCGGAACACACGTCGGCGATTATGAAAAGATGACAGACTGGAATGAGGGATTTATCGAGGGATATACGGTATTATCCGATACAACCCATGTTAAGCTTGGAAGTAAGAAGAAGACCTCTCAGCTTTCGCATTTTATAAATATCAAGAAACCGAAACAGGCTCAGTCGACTAGTGGTAATAATTCAAATAATACCACGCCATATAGATGGGGATTCAATAGATAAAAAATAGCGACGTGAACTAAGATATATCAGATATATCTTGCTTCCGTCGCTAATCTTATATTAATAAACGATAAACAATCATAAAAAATTCGTATATCGCCGCATTTTTAGCAATTAGTCGCGTATAATGATATTAGGTATGATTTATACGCGAGGTTTTTATGAAAAAAATCCTGATCGTAGATGATGAAAGAATTACACTGCGAATGACGCAGCATATACTCGCTTCTCAATATGACACAATTTGTGTGACATCAGGAAGTGAGGCCATTGAGGCATACAAACGTGAGAGACCTGACATGATCCTCACGGATCTTCATATGCCCGGAATGAGCGGCTTTGAGCTTCAGAATACACTTCAGGACCAGTATGCCGAACATATTCCGGTTATGTTTATGACTGCTGATGCCGACGAGGAGACGGAAGGAAAAGGCTTTGAGCAGGGTGCGGTTGACTTTATCAGAAAACCGTTTAGGGCAGATGTACTGCTTAAGCGTGTAGAAAACATCTTGAACCATGTGGAGCAGATTCAGGGACTTAAGGCAGCAGCCGAGACAGATCCCATGACAGGACTCCTTAATAAAGCATCTTCGCAGACCGAGATTGGCGCCATGTGCAGAACCACACGCGGCGTTCTTATGATGATCGACCTGGACAGCTTCAAGCTTGTAAATGACCTCTACGGCCACAGCATGGGAGACAAGATCCTCATCAGATTTGCGGAGATAATAAGAGCAGCGATCAGAACCAACGATATCGCGGGCAGAATGGGCGGTGATGAGTTTATAGCTTTCTGTCAGAATATCCTGGATGAAAAAATCATCGCCGAAAAGACCAGATTTATCAATGAAGAACTCCTCAAATCCGCTAAGGAGTTTATGGGGGAGAATATGAATATTCCGCTTGGAGCTTCGGTTGGAGCGGTTCTTGCTCCCGAGGAGGGCACTGATTTTCTCACCTTATATAAAAAGGCTGATAAAGCTCTTTACGCAGTTAAGCAGAATGGAAAGCACGGACACAGCATGTTTGTGGATTCCGGTAAAAAAGAGGAAGAGCAGGTATCAGTCACTTCGGATATTGCTCAGGAAATGATGATTCTCGGGGAGCGTAACAAAGGAAAAGGCGCTTATTCACTTGACGGTGATCAGTTCAAGCTCATTTATCGATTTTTATGCAGAGTACAGGAGAATTATCAGGTTGGCAATCATTTCATAGTGTTTACCATAAGCCCCGAAAAAGAGGGAGAGACAAAGATTCCACAGGAAATCGGTGATGCCTTTTTTGAGGTGGTGAAAGATTCCTTAAGAGGGAGCGATGTAGTATCGCAGAACGGGAAGAACCATGTGAGATTGCTTTTACTGGAGTCAGAGGATGTGAACACTGACATGGTTATAAAGCGAATTATTAAAAATTGGAAGGCTAAGGATCCGGAAAGCAAGTACGTTATTACCTACGAGATGGAAATGGTAAAGGGATAGCCACATGTCGACGAACGGGGGTAAAAGTATGAGAGATGAGCAGATGATGCATTACCTGACGGGGCTCCCAAATGCAGGGGGATATATCAGGGAAATTGCAGAGCGCATCAATCAGGGGACTATCACAAATTACACAGCTTTCTATTTCAATCTGAAGGGTTTTGGCAACATCAATGGCAGATACGGAATGGAGTGCGGCAATAAGGTTTTAGTCCAGTTTACTGAAAAAGTGAAGGATTTTCTTTTGGATGATGAGATATTGGGACATCTGGGAGGAGATAATTTTGTCGCGCTCATAAATAAGGAGAGGAAGGAAAAATTCTGCCGCCTTTTGAACGGAATAGAAGTTTATCTGGAAAATGATATCAAGCTGAAAATCCAATCGACAATAGGACTTTGGGATATCGAGGAGACTTTCGATGATCCCGGAGATGCCATCGGCAGACCATCCGTAGCGCTTCAGCATGCAAAACATGTGCTGCACGTGCCTGTCGTAAAGGTGACCGATGCGATGCTCAAAAAGGTTGCCAGCAATAAGGAGGTTTTGGAAAAATACCAGAGTGCGCTTGAAAACAGAGAGTTTCTTGTTTTCTATCAGCCGAAGGTGGATTCCAGGACCAACACGCTTGTTGGTGCAGAGGGACTTGTCAGATGGAAGCATGGCGGAGAGATGGTTTCACCCGGTGTTTTCATCCCACCGCTTGAAGAGAACGGCGAGATAGTGCTGCTTGATTACTATGTGCTTCGCCGCGCCTGCGAGGATATTAAAAGATGGGTAGAAGAGGGGCTCACACCCGTACCTATCTCGGTCAATTTTTCAAGAAAAGACCTGCTGGACGTTGATCTGGCAGAGAATATAGACAGGATCATTACAAACTCCGGAATTGATAAGAAGTTCATCGAGGTTGAGGTTACAGAGACTGTGGACGAACAGGAGCACGGTGAACTATCCAAGTTCATCAAAGATCTGTATGACCGCGGAATTATGACCGCAATTGACGACTTTGGAGCAGGATATTCTTCTCTTGCAACACTTCGTGAATTCCAGGTGCACACTCTGAAAATCGACCGTTCATTTATCAATACCGATGAATTTTCATGGAAGGATGAGGTAATTCTAAAGGATATCATCCACATGGCTTTGGGGCTGGGAATGAACGTCGTCACCGAGGGTGTCGAGAGATCTGATCAGCTCGAATTTATAAACAAGGTTGGATGCTTTGTTATTCAGGGATTCTTCTACGACAGACCACTGCCGGTGGAGGAATTTGAGGAGAGACTGAAGAATAAGGTTTATCCCAAGAAGGAATGAACATAATAAAAGAACCTGTACTTCGCGGGGGTACAGGTTCTTGTTTATTTTAAATTTCCCTGCGCTCTGTGGACTGATCTTATTGTTCTCTGACTGCCGAGCTCCGGATTTGTTATATTCTTTTTAATTACCAAACGAAAGTAACTGCTTCTGCTACGTCTTCTGTGATTGTGTTGTCTTTTACGAGTTTCTTAAGCCATTTCTCCAGGTCGTCTACCTTGTGTGCTGTCTCTATGAAGTGAATACTTTTTCCATTTACATCTTTTGCAAGAAACAATTCGTACATATACATAAGTCATTTACCTCCGTAAAACTCTTGTGATTTGTTTCATGCGTTCGGCCGTTTGTGCATGTTTTTTGTTGTTCACTAATATTATCGATATGGGAATATGAAAAGTTTATAGCTAGAACAAATGTTTTTAACTTTCATTTTAGGGCGATTTCAGTTGAAAATTATATTCGGAGGAGGGTGTCTTGATAGGTCGAGAAATGCAAAAGAACCTGTACTTCATGCAATAAAGAAGTACAGGTTCTTTTTTGATGCAATGAGAAACGTTTTTGGGATTTTGAAAAAATGACACCGAAAACATATTGACAAACGGAAACTTGCACGCTATTATTTCAAAGTAATTTAGTTAAAAAGAATTTAGTTAAAATGGAGAAAACAAAAATGACATTCGAGGAAATCAAGGAACTTATAGCAGAAATTCTTGCAGTAGATGAGGACAAGATCACAAAGGACTCAAAGCTCATCGACGATCTTGGAGCTGATTCACTCAGCGTTGTGGAACTTCACATGGAAATCGAGGAGAGACTTGGCGTGAAGATTCCCGATGAGGAAGTTGCAAATCTTAAGACTGTTCAGGACGTGCTGACTGCAATCGAAGCACACAAATAATAGGAGGTCTGCGATGGGGACTTTTCTTGATACGTTATCTTTTCCTGCAAGAGTCAGGAAGGATATTGGAGAGGTTTTCCTGAAAAAAGATAAGGAGCCGGTTTTCATAACCTGCAAATCCTGCAACAGACGTGCCCTTAAGAGGGACTGGCAGGAGAACTTCTATGTATGCCCTGTGTGTGGCAATTACAGACCGATAGGGGCTTACTACAGACTCTCACTCATCCTCGACAAGGGAACCTTCAGGGAACTCAACGAGGACATGACGGCGAAGGATCCGATGGGCTTTCCGGAGTACAAGGATAAGCTTAAGGGTCAGATGCAGAAGACCGGACTTCCCGAAGCAGCTGTTACAGCGACAGGGAAAATCGGTGGCCATAAGGTAGTGTGCGCAGTTTTGGACAGCCGCTTCTTTATGGGAAGTATGAGCAGTACTGTGGGTGAGAAGGTGACAAGGGCAATTGAGTATGCCACTGAAAAAAAGCTTCCGCTAATCATCTTTTCAGCCAGCGGCGGTGCCAGAATGCAGGAGGGTATCTATAGCCTTATGCAGATGGCAAAGACCGCAGCGGCAATTGAGGAGTTTAACGCAGCGGGAGGACTTTACATAAGCTTTCTTACACATCCCACAACCGGCGGCGTTACGGCGAGCTTTGCATCCCTCGGTGATATCACCCTGGCCGAGCCCGGCGCACTCATCGGATTTGCGGGGCCAAGAGTAATTGAGCAGACTATCCACAAAAAGCTGCCCAAGGGCTTCCAGCGAAGCGAATACCTTGAGGCACACGGTTTTGTGGACAGAATCGTTCCCAGAAGCGAGATGAGAGATACGCTCCTGCAGCTGATCGAACTGCATGCCTAAAGACAGCAACAATAAATGCCTTCCCCCTGGGGGGGGAAAGGTGGCGCGAAGCGACGGATGAGGGGGTAACCCATGATACAAAAAGTTCTAACCAAAATAGACAAACTCGACGCAAAAATCTCTTCCCTTGAACAGAGGGCAATCGGCGCGACAAAAGCGCTTGTAAAGGAGTCCTTAAAAGCGCCCGATGTCCTTAGAGACACCAGGGAAGATTACGAAGCCTGGTCCGAGAGTGAAGATGAGCTTGATAAGCTCAAGGACATGCGCGATCACTTCCTTAGCGAATGTGAGAATCTCACACCTGATGAAAAGGTCTTTCTTGCAAGACATCCTAAGAGACCGCATATTGATGATTTCATCGGCGGACTTTTTACGGATTTCTTCGAGCAAAAGGGCGATCATCTCTTTGATGAGGACAAGAGTATTTACGGAGGAATTGCCAGATTCCACGGAATACCCGTGACGGTAGTGGGGCATATGAAGGGACACACCATGGAGGAAAACATGGAGTACAACTTCGGAATGCCTTGCCCCGAAGGATATCGCAAGGCTCTTAGAATAATGAACCAGGCTGAAAAATTCGGAAGACCGATCATTACTTTTATTGATACGCCCGGAGCTTATCCCGGACTTGAGGCTGAGGAGCACGGACAGGGCGAAGCCATCGCAATGAATCTTGCGAAGATGAGCCAGTACCATGTTCCGGTAATTTCAGTCGTTACAGGTGAGGGCAATTCAGGCGGAGCCCTTGCAATAGGCGTTGCAAACAAGGTTTTGATGCTTGAAAATGCGGTTTATTCCATTTTGAGTCCCGAAGGGTTTGCCAGCATTCTGTGGAAGGATGCTGAGAGACACAAGGAAGCCTGCAAGCTCATGAAGCTCACGGCAGACGACCTCTATGAGGCAGGAGTTGCCGATGAGATTGTAAAGGAACCTGTGGGGGGAGCGCAGAGAAATTATGGTGAAGTTTTCAAAAATCTGGACCGCGTCCTCTATTCAACCCTGAAGGAGCTGATGACACTGTCGCCATCCGGCTGCAAGAGACAAAGACTTGAGAAATACAGGAAGATCGGATGAGGTTATGAAAAATATTGAAATAATATCTACCGGAAGGGCTGTGCCCTCGAAGGTCGTTACCAACGATGATCTTGCGAAAATCGTGGACACCAACGATGAGTGGATAAGCACCAGAACCGGGATTCGTGAGAGACGCTTTTGCGGCGAGGAAGAAAGTGCGACCACTCTCGCAGTGGAGGCGGCAAGAAAAGCTCTTGAAGCTTCGCAGCTTGCACCATCCGATATCGGGGCATGCATCTGCGCCACAATTTCCGGTGACTATGCCACTCCAAGCATGGCATGTTTGGTTCAAAGAGAGCTCGGCTTAAGGGAGCCTATACCCACACTTGATGTGAATGCTGCCTGCAGCGGCTTTTTATACGGAATCGAGGTTGCAAGGGGACTGCTGAATGGCTGCGGTGAAAAGTATGCACTTGTTGTCGGCTGTGAACAGCTCTCAAAGCTTCTTGATATGACGGACAGAAGTACCTGCGTCCTCTTCGGAGACGGCTCGGGGGCTGCGATCGTAAGACTCTCGGAGGATGCGACTTACGCATCGACGCTTGGAGCAAGAGGCGGCTTTGAGATAAATGTCGAAGGCGCGGGACACGGTACCAGCCACATCCACATGCAGGGACAGGAAGTTTTCAAGTTCGCAACATCGATCATACCGGTTTGCATCAGGCAGCTTCAGGAAAAGAGCGGCCTTTCGGTGGAGGATGTAAGCAGAGTGGTTTGCCATCAGGCTAACGAAAGGATTATCGATTCTGTTGTCAGAAGGATGAAGGCAGATCCCGACAAGTTTTACAAAAACATGGACCGCTTCGGCAATACAAGCGCGGCTTCGGTGCCGATCGCACTCGACGAGCTTGTGGAAAAAGGAGACATCAAGGCCGGAGACATGCTGATGATGGTTGGCTTTGGCGCAGGCCTCACCTGGGCCGGAGCAGTGATTCGATATATGCCTTCCCCTAGGGGGGAAGGTGGCGCGTAGCGCCGGATGAGGGGAGGAGAACCTTTATGAAAAAAATCAATGAAATCCTGGGCACGGAGTTCCCCATAATCCAGGGCGGCATGGCGAACATCGCAACAGGCTCTTTTGCTGCAGCCTGCTCAAATGCCGGAGCCCTCGGACTTATCGGCGTCGGTGGGATGAATCCCAAGATGCTCAGGGAAGAGATAAGAATTTGCAAGAGTAAGACAGACAAGCCGTTTGGCGTGAACATAATGCTGATGCATCCCGATGCGGACGAATTTGCTGATATCGTGGTGGAGGAGGGCGTCAAGGTAGTGACTACCGGCGCCGGCAATCCCAGCAAGTACATGGAAAAATGGAAGGCTGCGGGCATAACGGTTATCCCCGTTGTGGCGGCTCCTATCCTTGCAAAGCACCTGGAAAAAGCAGGTGCGGACATGATCATCGCAGAGGGCTGTGAGAGCGGCGGCCACGTGGGGGAGATGACCACAATGACACTGGTCCCTCAGACCGTTGACGCGGTTAATATCCCTGTTATCGCAGCCGGCGGAATCGCCGACAAGAGACAGGTCAAGGCAGCCTTTGCACTCGGAGCCAGCGGAATCCAGGTGGGGACATGTCTTCTTGCAAGCGATGAATGTCCTATACATGAAAACTACAAGAATGCCGTTATCAAAGCCAAGGGCACAGATGCGGTTGTGACAGGAAGAATCGGCGGGACACCGGTCAGAGTTCTCAAGAACAAGATGACTCGCGAATACATCAAGCAGGAGAAGGCGGGAGCAGATATGCTCACCCTGGAAAAATTCACTCTTGGAAGCCTTCGCAGAGCCGTTTTTGAAGGCGATACCGATACGGGAAGTCTCATGGCGGGTCAGACCTGCGGACAGGTTAAGGAAATCAAACCGGTTAAGAAAATTTTAGAGGAGCTGATGGAAGAATGAAAACTGCATTTTTATATGCGGGCCAGGGGAGCCAGCACAAAGGAATGGGCGAGGATCTCTACCGCGATTTCGAAGAATTCAGAGGAGTTTATGACAATGCAAAGACCTCTTTTGATCTTAAAAAGATGTGTTTCGAAGATCCGGACGGAAACCTCTCAAAGACAGGCTACACACAGCCCTGCATGGTTGCCTTTGCATCCGGAGTTACCGCAATTTTAAATAAATATGGCAAAAAGCCCGACTATCTTGCGGGACTCTCCCTCGGTGAGTACTCAGCTCTTCAGGCAGCAGGCGTCTGGGATTCAGGAAAAGCCATAAGCCTTGCTGCTTTCAGAGGCGAAGCCATGACCAAGGCTGCAGAGGGTGTTGAGTCAGCTATGACAGCGGTTATGGGACTTTCCGAAGAGGAACTGCAGGCCTGTGTCGACAAGGCATCAGAGGAAAGCTCGAATGGCAACGACGGACTTGTTTCCATCTGCAACGACAACTGCCCCGGACAGATTGTTATAGGCGGCGAGAAGAAGGCAGTTGAGAGAGCAACTGAGCTTGCAAAGGAATGCGGCGCCAAAAGATGCATTCCGCTTAATGTCAGCGGACCTTTTCACACAAAATATATGAGCAGCGCCGGCGATGCACTAAAGAAATATTTCAGTGATATTGAATTCGGAAAAGAGCAGATTCCTGTGGTTTTCAACGTTACAGGACGTGAGAAATCAGAGGCGGAAACCGTCGAAGACTTGCTTGTAAAGCAGGTTCAGAGCGGCGTTAAGATGACACAGACAATCAAGTACCTTTTGGATAAGGGCGTAAGACGCTTCGTCGAGATCGGCCCCGGAAAGGCACTCACAGGCTTTGTTAAGCGCACAGCCAAGGAAATGCAGGTAGATGATATCGAATGCATCACACTTGAAACCTCCGAAGATATAAAGAATTTCCTTGAGATGGCGTGAGGCGAAGGCTTAGAGACAGAGGACAGGATATGGCAAGAACAGTAATAGTTACCGGCGCGAGTCGCGGAATAGGACGTGAGATTGCGCTGGAATTTTCAAAAAAAAATTACAATGTTGTTATCAGCTATGCCGGTAATGACGAAGCCGCAAAAAAGGCCGAGAGCTTCTGCAGAGAATGCGGAGCTTTGGATGTAACCCTTTTCAAGGGGGATATCTCCGATGAAAATGTGGCTGAGAATCTCGTGAAGGAGACGCTTGAAAAGTACGGACAGGTGGACGTTCTTGTCAACAATGCGGGAATAACCAGAGACGGACTTATTGCAAGAATGAGCACGGAGGATTTTGACAAGGTTATTTCCACAAACCTCCGCGGTGCATTTTTGATGAGCAGATTTGTTACGAAGCCCATGATGAAAAATCGTTACGGAAGAATAATAAACATCTCCAGCGTAGTCGGAGTTCACGGAAATCCCGGACAGGCCAACTACTGCGCAAGTAAGGCCGGACTTATCGGAATGACCAAGAGCGTGGCAAAAGAGCTTGCTTCCAGAAATATCACAGTCAATGCAGTGGCGCCGGGAATGATCGCGACCGACATGACAGGTGCACTAAGCGATGCTCAGAAAGAGAACATAAACGCGCAGATTCCTGCGAAGAGAATGGGCGAGCCAAAGGACATTGCAAATGCGGTTGTTTTCCTTGCTGATGAAAACAGCAGTTACATCACAGGGCAGGTGCTCGGAGTAGACGGAGGAATGGGTGCGTAGGAGCAGAACTTCCTTAGAAAGAGGTAAAGATGAAAAGACGAGTTGTAGTAACCGGCATCGGCACCGTTAATCCCACGGGAAACAGCGTTGCGGAGAGCTGGGACAGCATTAAAAACGGAAAGATCGGAATCGGAGAGATTACCTGCTTTGATACCGAGGGCTATAAGGTGAAGGTGGCCGCAGAGGTCAAGGATTTTGATCCGACAGGAAAAGTTGATAAGAGAGAACTTCGCCACACCGCAAGATTTACACTCCTTGCACAGTGTGCGGCTGAAGAAGCCATAAAAGATTCGGGACTTTGTAAAAGCGCGGAAGGCGACTACAGCTACGATACACCGGTATCGGAGATTGCAGCTGACAGATGCGGAGTCATCATTTCAAGCGGAATCGGCGGTCTTGATGAGATTGAAAAGAATCACAGCAAGTCACTCGATAAGGGCAACGGATTTGTAAGTCCTTTCTTTGTGCCCATGTCCATTACAAATATGGCAGCTGCCCGCATAGCGATTGCTCACGGCTTTAAAGGTATGTGTACCTGTCCCGTAACAGCCTGCGCAGGTGGCAGTAACGCAATCGGAGATGCTTTCTTCAGAATCAGGGATGGCTACGAGGATGCCATGATCTGTGGAGGTACCGAGAGTTCAATAACGCCTCTTGGAATCGCAGGATTCCAGAACATGAAGGCTCTTTCAGAGACTACAGATCCCGCCCGTGCAAGCATTCCTTTCGACAAGGACAGAAACGGATTTGTAATGGGTGAGGGAAGCGGAATTCTCGTGCTCGAGGAATATGAGCATGCGAAGAGCCGCGGAGCTCATATCTATGCGGAAATCGTTGGCTACGGTAGTAACTGCGACGCTTATCACATCACATCTCCCGCACCCGGCGGAGAGGGCGGCGCTGCCTGCATGAAGCTTGCAATAAAGGATGCTGGCATCACAGAAAGCGACATCGATTACATCAATGCACACGGTACCTCCACCAGCCTAAACGACAAATATGAGACAGCTGCGATTAAGACCGTGTTTGGTGAAAAAGCTAAGGACCTCTACGTATCTAGTACCAAGTCAATGACAGGTCACCTTCTCGGAGGTGCCGGCGGAGTTGAAGCGGTATTTTGCGTAAAAGCCCTTGAAGACAGTTTTGTTCCGCCAACAGCGAGTCTCAAAGAGACAGATCCCGAGATGGATCTCAACTACGTTCCCGGCAAAGGAATCGAGAAAGAACTTAACTACGTACTTAGCAACAGCTTGGGATTTGGCGGCCACAACGCCTGCCTGATTTTTAAAAAGTATGAACAATGAAGCCTTCCCCTTGGGGAAGAGATAATAAGAGCCTTCCCCTAGGGGGGAAGGTGTCAGCGGAGCTGACGGATGAGGGGAAGCCCATGGAAAAATTAGAAATACGCGAAACCAAAAATTCACTCACCGCCGAAGAGATAGCACAGATATTACCGCACCGCTATCCCTTCGCCCTGGTGGATAGAATCATAGATCACGAGCCCGGAGTGTGGGCCATCGGCAGAAAGTGCGTAAGCATGGATGAGCCCTTCTTCCAGGGACATTTCCCGGGAAAGCCCATCATGCCTGGAGTCCTCATAATTGAGGCACTTGCCCAGACAGGAGCCGTAGCAGCTCTTGCACTTCCGGAGAACAGAGGAAAGCTTGCACTTTTCGGCGGCATAAAAAATGCGCGCTTTAAAAGGCCCGTTACCCCGGGAGATGTGCTTGAACTTCGCTGTGAAATGGTCAGATGCAAAGGCCCTGTGGGTGTAGCGGAGGCCGAGGCACTCGTGGACGGTGTTACAGTAACGAAGGCAGAAATTACCTTCTCGATTGTGTGATATAATTGAGAAAAAATATTCAAAGGATTTCTGCCCATGTTTGATTATGCAATAAGTCATATTTATGACAAGCTCCGTCTTCATTTGTACATGAAGATATATTCACGTTTTGAAAATCGCGAGGCGACACTCTCAGCAGTTGAGACCTTCAGTATGGAGGTCATCATGGCGATGGAGGAGCCTACGGTTGCTCAGTTTGCTAAGATGCTTGATATCTCATCTCCGAATGCTGCGCACAGAGTCAAGTGTCTTGTAAATAAAGGCTATGTTGAGAAGGTTCAGTCCCCGGAGGACGGAAGAGAATTCCACCTTCGTCCCACTAAGAAGTATTTGGACTTCTGCAAAATCAATGAGGACTATCTCAAGATCATCATGAAAAGATGCGAAAAGCGCTTTTCCAAGGAGGACTTTGCGAAGCTCAACGAGATGCTGGATATCATCAACAATGAACTGATGCCGGAGCTTGACATAGAGGAGTTTAAAAAACAGTGGGGAAATTAAAATGAACATACGTGGTAAAGAGCTCGCCCATGGAATCATTCAGGGCGGAATGGGGGTTGGAGTATCCCTGTCATCACTTGCGGGTAGTGTCGCAAAGGAAGGCTGCATGGGAGTGATAAGCTCTGTGAACATCGGCTTTAATGAGCCGGATTTTATGGAAAATCCGTTTGAGGCAAATATTCGTGCACTTAAGGAGCACATCAAAAAAGCTAAGGAGATATCCAAAGGCAACGGCCTTATAGGTGTAAATATCATGGTTGCGGTAAGCCACTATGAGGAGACCGTGAAGGCAGCCATAGAAGCCGGAGCTGATGCGATCATATCCGGTGCAGGCCTTCCCCTTAAGCTGGCTGAACTTGTTAAGGGAAGCGATACACTCTTTGCACCTATCGTATCCAGCAAGAGAGCGGCAATGCTCCTTTGCAAAAGTTTTGTTAAAAAGGCCGGAATTCTCCCTGATTTTCTTGTTATAGAAGGCCATCAGGCCGGCGGACATCTCGGTTTTTCCGCTGACGATTTAAAAAGTGGCACCTGTCAGCCCAATCTCCAGATATTAAAAGAGGTTAAGGAAGCGATAAAACCCTTTGAGGAGGAGTTTAAAGAGAAGATTTACGTCTTTCTCGGCGGTGGAATTTTTGACAGTAAAGATGTAAAGGAAGCTACTGAAGCAGGCGCCGACGGAGTTCAGATAGGAACCCGCTTCATTGCCACAAAGGAATGTGATGTGGACGAAGCCTTCAAGCAGGTGATTGTCGATTCCAAAGAGGAAGATATCCGCATCATAAAAAGCCCTGTGGGAATGCCTGCCAGAGCGATTTACACACCTCTCTTACAAAAACTTGATGAGGGAAAATCCTTCCTTGCAAAGAAGTGCAACAGCTGCTTAACAGCTTGTCCCAAGGGCGACAACATCCCCTATTGCATAAGCAGAGCACTCATCGCTGCTGCCCACGGAAATAAGGAAGAAGGCCTCTTTTTCTGCGGGGAGAACGCTCCCAGAGTAAAGGACATAGTAACTGTAAAAGAATTGATTGATGAACTGACATGCGTGCAGCCACTGTAAAAAACTACAGTGGCTGCTTTTACGTGCGCTGTCAGCACGTTTTATGGAGAAGATAATAATGAAAATTGTCTGTTCAATAATTATTTAAAGAACTCAAGATCTTCTTTTAGTTCATCTGCAAGCCGCTTAAGTTCTACGGAAGCATCCGCAAGTCTTGCTGTTTCTTTGTTGAGTTCTGCCATGGAGCTTGAGGTTGTTTCTGCGGAGGCGGCATTTTCCTGAGATATCGCGGACAGATTCGTCATAAGATCAACGACTGTCTCTCCGGAGGTCTCACAGGATTTGGCCTGATCAAGTACATCCACAACAGATTCCTTGGTGAAATCGATGCCGATACTTACGTCTTCGAATATGTTGCTGGTTTCATCAATACTGGTTTTCTGTTCGTCAATAAGCTCTGTCACTTCATTGATAGTAGCGACGGTCTTATTAGACTCCTCGGAAAGGTTATGAATTATATCTTCTATTATCTTAGTAGACTGATTGGTCTGATCAGCCAGATTTGAGATTTCGCTTGCAACTACCGCAAAGCCGCGTCCCGCATCACCTGCTCTTGCTGCTTCTATGCTGGCATTTAAAGACAAAAGGTTAATCTGGTCAGCAACAGATGCAATAAGGGATACAGCTTCCTGAATTTTTCCAACGGACTCATCGGTCTTGTGAACCTGTGAAACAATCCTTGTAAAGGCATCGGTGGTTGAATCACTGGAACGTGTCAGATTAGTCATGTTGCTATTGGCTTCTTTTCCGCTGGTACTCATGCTCTCAGATTTATCGGAGAGATTGGATACACTGTCAAGAATCTGCTGGATATTGCTTCTGATATCAACAACCTTCTGAGATGAAGTCTCGATATCCTTTGCCTGTTCTCCTGCGCCCTTTGAGATTTCACTTATTGTCTCACTGATTTCACCTGCAACCTGTTTGGTCTTTGAAGCACTTTCCTCCAGGTTGAGTCCTGTATCGGCGAGGATATCACTTACTTCCTTGACTTTATCGATTGTACCCTCAAGTGTATCCAGGAAGTTATTGAGACTTGAGGCAAAATCGGCAAATTCGTCTTTTCCTGAGTCATTTGCTCTTGAGGAGATTTTTCCGGAGGCAATCTCTTCAATAGCGGACTGGAAAGATTTAACACTCTTATTTATTCCAAGGCTGATGCGGCCAAGTATGATCAGCAGCACAACCACACTTATTATCAAAACGACGAGAATAATGACCGTCACACTGGATCTGACAGAATTCATATCATTTACTGCTTGCCCCTGAACACTTTCCGATAATTCTGAAAGAGCAGTGTTTATCGCAAGATTGTCGGTCTTAAGGGCAAGTGTCTGTTGGTCGGTTGTCTTTAGCTCCTCGAACAGAGCCTTTTTCGAATTAAGAAATCCTTGAGATATTTCCGCCAGAGAAGGATCTGTCGTATATTTCGGAATATTTTCCTCTATCTCTGCCATAAGAGCTTCGATATCCGAAAGATTTCCGGAAACATCTTTTCCCTCAACTACAAGCTTACTGTAAGTAGCCACCATGCTGTCGAGGTTTTCAAGCTCGGAAGCAAAGCCATAGACGCCTGAAATAGCGCCGCCGTATTTGTAGGCGACACCGGGAGTAATTATGGAAGGATCGATGTAAAGCTCATAATAAAGGTCGGGGTAGTTTTCCATATCATAGTCGACGACGGAAATAGCTGTTGAAACTTCTTCCCAGGTAGCATTTGCTTCATCGTATTTAGCGTTTACCTTAATTGCTGTTTCACCGCCGAAATCAGCGAGTTCTGCGCTTTCAAGACCATCCCCCGACATCTCAGCAATCTCCATCTGTGACAGATCAAGAGGGAGCTCCTCGGAGCCGTTCATAAGCTTGATGCTTTTGATATAGTAAGCGCCTTTATATGTAAAGGTTCCACCGACACGGAAAATCAGATTGTTACGCTTTCCTGCCTCAGGCAGAGCATACTTGTAAATCATTTTGGTATAGTTTTTACCGTCGACTGACACAGAGCTTCCGCCTTCACCGAAAGTGGCATCAATCCAGTGTATTTCAATCCAGTCGTTGTTGTTGACAAGACTTGTAAAACTGTCCGCAAGGTCCTGGCTGGATTTTGTATATTCCTGATATTTTCCCGCTGAAGATTCATAGCCGCGGGAGGAATGGATCTTCTTTAATTCGTTATAGTTAGATTTACTCTTATCTACATTGCTGATAATGGCTGAGATGGATTCCTGATACCCGGGACCTGCTATAGTTTGCAGTTTTCCGCTTTTTTGACCCATTTCATCAAGATTGGTGAGAGTGGCATCCAGGTAATTTTCATCAACATAATATTGGTAAAGCGCATCATTAGCCAGATTCTGCGCCTGAAGTACGTTTACTTCATCCACAAGAGATACAATTTCACTATTCTGAGCGTTCTTATTTATTGATGTAGCACCGACAACACCGATTATAAGAGCTGCCGCTATTCCAAGGACACCCATGAAAAGTATCTTACCTTTTACCGATTGAAAGAAATTTCCTTTACTGCCCGTTTTTTTGTTTGTGTTTCGAACCTTGCTCATAGTAATATACCCCCGTATAATATTGAGAAGTGAGTGCATATAATAAAGAATTGATAATTAATTGTATGCTATTAATATAAAAGTTAACAACGTATGGAAAGCTAAAAGTTTTCTAAAGAATTTGTTAAGTGAAGTACTGTAAAAAATAAATCAAAAATCAATATCTGCAGGGAATACAATGAAAAACAGAGTTCTATTTTTATACATAATCGTGGCTATAATACCGCTGCTGATCATGGACGTGGCGGCTCTCGGAGCCATCGTGAGATCTGAAAAGAGAGAAAGAATTCATGAGATGGAAAATGCCGCAAGCGCAATCCAGTACACGCTGGCGAATGAGCTGGATAGCGCGGATAAGTTGACTCAGAGTGTTTATACAAATAAATACATCTATGATTTCATCGACCGCCATTACCAGTCGGGACTTGAATACTATGAAGCGTATTACTCATTTTTCGAGGATACTCTTATCGACATGGTGGATGGGGCAAACAATATATCCTACACATTCTATGTGGACAATGACAGTATTATTAACGGAGCGCAGTTCCAGAGACTGGAGACAGCCGAGGGGCAAAGCTGGTATGAATATATAATGGCGAGCGGCAGAAAGCTCGGACTCATGTTTGACTATGGCGGAGCGATCACCAGCGTCAGGGAGGATGAGAGAAGAGTTTATTTCTATGAGATACTGGATATGTACGATCACAGATCCAGGAACCTTCTCCTTGTAAATATTGATTACAGCTATTTGAGCAAGCTTCTACAGAATACAAATTACGATCTGGACGTCTATGTCTGTGATGATGAAAAAATCCTCATGTCCAATAAGAGCGAGATAAATGCGGGAAAGCCTTATGAGAGTATTAAAACCCTTGAAAATATCGGCTATGTCAAGGAGTTCCAGGCGTTTAACCAGCAGCTCACAATCCGTGTTGCAAATAAAAACGGAATGGGACAGATGTGGATAAGCAGATGGGGAATGCAGCTTTTATTTCTTGTTATCATCAATATACTGCTTCCGATTTTCGTGATTTCGAGGATCAGCCGATTTGTATATTCCTACAGGCTCAGAGAGCAGGAGATGATTGTGACGAGGCAGCATGCGGAGCTACATGCGCTGCACAGCCAGATCAATCCGCACTTTCTTTTCAATGCTCTTGAGAGTATTCGCATGCACAGCATTATTAAGCAGGAGACCGAAACAGCGGAGATGGTTGAAAAACTGGCCAAGCTTCAGCGCCAGTACACCGAGTGGAACGAAGACAACATTTCGATAGAAAAGGAATTGTCCTTTGCGGAGAACTACCTTGGGCTTCAGAAGTACAGATTCGGAGACAGGCTTTCGTACTCAATTGAGGCGGATGATGATTGCAGAGCTTATCTGATACCGAAGCTTACTCTGGTTACTTTTGTTGAAAATGCATGCATTCACGGTATTGAAAACAAGAATAAAAACGGATGGATTTTTGTCCGCATATTCAAAAAGGATGAGAAGCTCATTATCGAAATAGAGGATACCGGAAGCGGAATGTCCGCTGAGGAGACGGAGACTCTTCTTCATAAGATGAGAGATGCCGATATGGAACTTTTGAATGAGCCGGGAAGAGTCGGCATTGTCAATGCGTGCCTTAGACTTAAGATGATGACCGATAACACTGTGGAATTCGAGCTTGAGTCCGAGGAGAGTGTTGGCACAATCGTTTCAATTGCGATTCCGATAGATAAGCTTATAAGCTGACAATTAACGAGAGGATTTACGTTTTATGCTTAATTTGTTACTGGTGGATGACGAGCCGTTTATATTGCAGGGACTTAAGGTCCTTCTGAATTACGAGGACGAGGGATATGAAGTCTATACCGCTTCGAATGGTCAGGATGCGCTTGATCTCATAAAGACGACAAATATTGATCTTATTATTTCCGATATCAAGATGCCTGTCATGGATGGCTTAGAGCTCCTTGCAAATGTCAGGGAGCGCTACCCCGACATATATTTTGTGATACTTAGCGGTTACGCCGAATTTTCCTATGCGCAGAAGGCGCTTCACTACGACTGCGCGGAGTACATATTAAAACCGGTTGAGAAGGATGCCATATTGAAGGTCCTTAGGAAGGTCGCTGCGAGCAAGGCTGACAAGGTTTTTGCGCAAAGACGAAGTATGGAGAGAGAGAAGGCCTTTTTTGACCAGAATCTTAAGGCTGCGCTCATGGGCAGGTACAGCAATGATAATATCGGATATCTGAAAAAGCATCTGCCGGAAAATGAGGATATGTGCTATGTCGGAATTGAACTTTCGCCCAGTCTCGATCAGGAAGAGGTATCCGATGAGGAAAAAGCAGCTTTCCTTGATAAGCTTCTTTTGGTGACTCAGGAGGATATGAAGGCAAATTCAGAACTTGTAATTAAGGATGCTTTTGGTGAAGAGAAGATCTATGATATAGGATTCTTGTTCCATGAAGCGCTTGCAAAGGATCAGAATCTTTCTCCTGAAAGTTACCTGCGAGAGATGCTCGGACGAATCGAGAGAGTATGCGATTTTCCCATAACAATGCTTGTCGGCAAGATGGTGCGCGGAATTGAAGCTATATCAAAATCATACACAACGGTGCGCATGCTCCATTCGTTGCAGGGCTTTCGCGAGAGCAGAGATATATACTTCTATGAGGAGGAATATCAGATCCGCGATAGCGGAATAACTCTTTGCAAAAAGCAGCTCGATAATCTCATAGCAGCAATTGAACTTAATGAGAAAATTCAGATAAGACAGCGGGTAGATGAGTTCCACGAAGAAATGTTAAAGACCGGAATAACCGGGAAAACCATGAATCTCAATATCAACTATCTTCTTTTCCAGCTCATTCATATAGCCAGTGAGCAGGACAGTGATGTTAATCAGGAGGAGATTCTGAGACTTATATCGGAGAGCAGTTTCGAGGAAGGTATAAGCCGCGGAAGTAAAAGCCATCTGTACAGAATGTCCTGTGAATACGGTGATTATCTTGCGCAGCTGCGCAAAAACGTATCCAAGGGTGTTTTGGCGGATATTGAAAATGAGGTTAGGGAGAACTATGCAAGTAACCTCACATTAAAAGAGCTCAGTGAAAAATACTATGTAAACAGTGCGTATCTGGGGCAGCTTTTCAGAAAAAGATATAAGTGCTCCTTTAAGGACTACCTCAATCAGAAGAGGATAGATGAGGCGTCGCTCCTTCTTCGAAAGACCGATCTGAAAATTTATCAGGTGGCTGAAAAGGTCGGATACCGCGATGTTGACTACTTTGTTAATAAATTTATCGAGGCCAAGGGTTGTACCCCGGCAAAATATAGAAAACAGGAACAATAATTTTTCGGGGTTTTATTAATAATTTATCCCATGAACTTAAAACCGTATTTTTGTAAAATGCTAATCATTAAGAAAAGGAGGATTTCTAGTATGAAAAAGAAAGTGGTTAGCATTTTGATGGCAACATGCATGCTCGGTGCTACACTTGCTGGTTGCGGCTCTAACGGCGGCAATGATGCAGGTACAACAACTGATGCAGGCACAGCTACAGAGTCTGGTTCAGAAGCTGGTAGCGAAGATGCAGGCAGTGCAGACGCAGGCAGCGAAGATGCAGGCAGTGCAACATCTGACGGTGAGGTTACAGACTTCACAATGTTCATCACAATGCCCGGCTCAGAGATCAATGATGACAATGAAATTGCTCAGATGATCGCTGACAAGTATGGTGTAAAGGTTAAGGAAACATGGCTTACAGGCCAGACAGCTTCCGAGGCTACAGGTACACTTATTGCAGGTGGTGAGTATCCTGATTTCATCGATTCCGATGAAATGAATCTTTTGATCGATGCAGATGCACTCATTCCCCTTGATGATTACATCGACCAGTATCCTGAATTCAAGGAGAAGTGGTTCACAGAGGAAGAGTGGGAGAAGTTCCGTCAGCCTGATGGACACATCTACTGGATCAATCCTTTCGGAAATACAAAGGGCGAAACAAAGACAACAACTCATAATGACGAAGCATTCTGGATTCAGGTAAGAGTTCTTGAGTGGGCAGGATACCCGAAGATCGAGACACTTGATCAGTACTTCCAGCTCCTTGAGGATTACATTGCAGCTAATCCTACAATGGAAGATGGTACAGAGAACATTGCTTACACAATCCTTTGCGAAGACTGGAGATACTTCTGCCTTGAGAACGCAGGTCAGTTCCTTGCAGGATATCCCAATGACGGTTCTGTAATCGTTGACAAGACAGACATGACAATCAAGGATTACAACACATCTGAGGATACTATCGCATACTTCAAGAAGCTCAACGAAGAGTACAAGAAGGGCATGATAGATCCTGAGTCCTTCACTCAGACATATGATGAGTATATTGCTAAGCTTTCAACTGGTCGTGTTCTTGGTATGGTTGACCAGTGGTGGGATTTCGCTAACAACGTTAACGATTCTTACAAGCAGACAGGCCTTGATGCTAAGGGCTGCAACTATGTTCCGCTTGGACTTACAACAAAGCCCGGCATGGAGAACAGATGGCATACATATGATGACACAGTTAACCAGGCTTCAGGTATCGCTATTACAACAGATTGTAAGGATCCTGATAAGGCCTTCAAGTTCCTTGTAGATTGTGCAATGGACCAGGAACTCCATGATCTCAGATTCTGGGGTGTTAAGGGCGTTGACTATGAAGTAGACGACGACGGATTATACTACCGCACAGATGAGCAGAGAAAGAACTGGGCAGACACATCATATCAGGCTTCACACAGATGTCAGTATTCATACTTCCCTCAGTGGCATGGTACATCTGATGATGGAAAGAATGCTAACAAGCCTGAAGAGCAGCCCTCCGAATTCATGTATGATATGGCTGAGCCTCTTAAGGCATGCTTCGATGCTTATGGTGCAACAACATATCCTCAGCTGATCGGTTCTGTACAGGAGACAAACGGACCTTGGTTCCCGATGTACTCATACTCTAACAACTTCACAACTGAGACACCCGGCGGTGTAGCTTGGGCTAAGATGGGTGAAGTTAAGCATGAGTGGCTTCCTAAGGTAGTTATGGCTGACGATTTCGAAAAGGGATGGTCAGATTACATGGATGCTTACAATGCATGCAAGCCTGAGGACTTCCTTGGCGAGATGCAGGAGATTCTTGATACATTCAAGTAATAAAAAGCTAGATATTTTTACAAAGAAAATATTATAAAAAGAGGAAAAGGCGGTAAACGCGATTCATATAATGTTTACTGCCTTTTTCTTAAGAAAAAAAAGAGATATAGTTCTTGCAGAAAACCTAATGAGGAGTGTCTTATGGCTCGAAATGAAAATATGAAAAAGGACAAGAAGATCACAATTAAAGAATTGAAACGTCAGAAATTTCTTCTGGGTGTGTCATTCTTTGTTGTGCTGTACGGTATTATATTCTACTACCTGCCTTTAGCAGGCTGGATTATGGCTTTTGAGAATTACAAGCCTAAAAAAGGATTTTTGGGATCTACCTTCGTAGGACTTGCGAAGTTCAAGTTCCTGTTTGAAGATGAAGTATTCATTAAGGTAATAAGGAATACCTTTGCAATGGGTGTTATTAACCTTGTTACGACCACAATAATGGCAGTTCTTTTTGCTATTGTATTAAATGAAGTCAGAAGGGGATGGGTTAAGAAACCTATTCAGACAATATCCTACCTTCCTCACTTCTTATCCTGGATTGTTGTTACCAGTATTCTCCATGTATCTTTGTCATCAACCGGTATTATTAATGACCTGCTGATGAGATTTGGATTTATTAAACAGGCAATCAACTTTTTTGCGCACCCCGGTTATTTCTGGCCAATAGTTGCATTTGCAAACTGTTGGAAGGAGACGGGATGGAACGCAATAATCTATCTTGCAGCCATCACAGCTATAGATCCTGCTTTATATGAAGCAGCATCCATCGATGGAGCAGACAGATTACAAAAGATCAGATATATTACTTTCCCGGGTATAAAGCCCACATTCATGATTCTTCTTCTTATGAATGTCGGTAACGTACTTAATGCAGGTTTCGAAGTACAGTACCTGCTTGGTAACGGACTTGTACAGTCTGTATCACAGACTATCGATATCTATGTACTGAAATGGGGTATTTCGCAGAACGATTACTCTCTTGGTACTGCTGCTGGTTTGTTTAAGAGTGCTGTAAGTATTGCAATCATCGTTATTGCCAACGCTATTGCTAAGAAATACAGCGAGCAGAGATTATTCTAAGGGAGGAGCAAAGCGATGAACGAAAAAGAGTATAAAGTAAGAAGACCGGTGAGTGACGTCATATTTGAGATATTTGTCGTAGTGTTCCTTTTCCTTTTTGTAGTAATAACACTTTACCCTGTTCTCAATACGGTTGCACTTTCATTTAATGATGGTATTGATGCTGTAAGAGGCGGTATCTACTTGTGGCCTCGTAAGTTTACAATGAAAAACTATAATACAGTATTTGCTATGCAGAACATTTGGACAGGTGCCAGAGTAACAGTATTAAGAACCGTAATTGCAACACTCACTTCACTTTTTGCAAATGCACTTCTTGCATTTGTAGTAAGTAGAAAGAGATTTTTATTTAAGTCCCAGCTTTCACTTTTCTGGGTTATCACAATGTATGTAAACGGTGGTATGATTCCTACATTCCTCCTTTACAAGAATCTTGGACTTACAGGAACATTCCATGTTTACTGGGTTCCCGGCATGATCAGTGCTTTCAATATGCTGGTTATGAGAACTTACATGGAAGGAATTCCGGAAAGTTTGGAAGAATCCGCACAGCTTGATGGTGCAGGATACTGGACAATCTTCAAGGATATCATTTCTCCTTTAAGTAAGCCCGTTTACGCAACAGTTGCTCTGTTCATTGCGGTATGGCAGTGGAACTCATGGTTCGATGCAATGCTGTACAACCGTATGAAGACAGAATACACCACACTTCAGTATGAGTTGATGAAGTTGCTGTCATCAGTAATGCAGCAGAGTGGTAGTGCGGATAGTGCTAAGAATGGTGCAAACACCATCACACCTATCACAATCCGTGCAGCAGTTACAGTTGCAACAATGCTTCCTATCGTACTTCTTTATCCTTTCTTACAGAGGTACTTCGTTACCGGTCTTACAATCGGTGGCGTAAAGGAGTGATACTAAGACCATTACACCTTATGGTGTAAATAGATAATACTTTCCTTATATGCGAACTCCGCATCGGTTATGGCCGGTGCGGAGTTTTTTGTTTGGGAAACGAATCAACCAGATAACTCTAAAAATCGACAATGTTATGCCTTGACCTATTTGCCCTCTATTATGTTTGTGGTTTTCACTTGTTTAAGGGGTGTCACAATAAAACAGGCAATTTCGGTCTGATTTGTTGTACGGAAAAAATGGCGAGACAACAAATTGTTATGAATATAGCTACATTGTTGCATGATAAAATGATTGGAACAACAATTCAATATAAAACAAGATGATTTGTTGCATGAAAAAAATGCAGGCACAACAAATCAACTACAATCTACCTGATTTGTTGTTCGAGAGAATTTTCGATACAACAAATCAGGTTAATCATGAAGAATTTATTGTCCAGGTAAATCCCAGACCACAATAAAGCAGGCTGACAAAATATAACAAAATAAGCAGTTCTATTTTACAATATTAACTATTCTAAAAGGCGCTTGTATATTCTATACTCGTTAAAGGAGGAGTGAAATTCTATATTTTTTCATAATATAATAGAGCACGACCTTGGAGGAAAATTTCGAATGGAAGATAAGATTGTAATGGGCTACTGGGACTGTCCGTCCTGTGGAAGTACAGGAATACCCGGAAAAACTTATGACTGTCCGAATTGTGGAAGACAGAGGGGAAAAGAGACCAAGTTTTACATGAAGTCCGGGCCGGTGGAATATGTTCCGGGACACAAGGTTACGGGAGCAGACTGGTACTGTGAATACTGCGGAGCGCTTAACACTGCGGAAAGAACTACCTGTGAAAATTGCGGATCGCCGAAGAGCGACAGCAAAGATGATTACTTTTCACTGAAAAAACCAAAGCCCGAAGTAAAGCCAAGCAGTACTCAGAACAACACGACTTCTGCGCCGGGAAACAAAGGATCGTTCTCAAGATTCCGCTTAATCGGGATTATCGCAATCGCTATTCTCATTATAATCCTGATAAACAGTATAGTTTCGAGACCGAAAAATTATACCTTTGATGTAAAGACCCTGACCTGGGAAAACTCCATTGATATCGAGGAAAACAAAACTTTCCGGGAGTCGGACTGGAATCTTCCAAGCGATGCAAGACTTGCCTATACGAACTGGGAAATCCGAAGCTATGAGTCGGTGCTTGACCACTATGAAACAGTGACAAAATCACGGCAGGTTCAGGACGGAGGGCATTACGAGACAAGCTATTCGGATAACGGAGACGGAACTTTTACAGAGCATAACAATTACGTTCCGGATTATACGACTGAGTATTACACGGAGGAGGAACCCGTTTACAGGCAGGAACCCATCTATGATACGAAATACTATTATGATATAGACAGGTGGGTTGATGAACGAACCGAGACGACCACGGGAACTGACAAGAATCCCTACTGGCCAACTCTCAATCTCACTGACAAGGAAAGAGAAGCCGGAAGGTCATCAAAGTATACGATGAGCGGTGAACTGAATTATAAGTCATTTGGAAAAAGTAAGAAAAAGACTGAAGAATACACGATAGATGAGTCCACTTGGAAAGAATTAAAACCGGGAGATAAGCTCGATGTAACAATAAAAGACGGCAAGCTTGTCGAGTGGAGCAAATAAAAATAATCCCAGCCCAAAGTAAATAAAAATAATCCCAGCCCTACGATTTGTTTAAGGGGCTGGGATTTTTAGATCAAGGCTCTTTTTCTGTAGCATTACGCTGATGTCGCTATCCATTTTGTAGATCAGGACATCATCTACCTCTTCGGTTGGGCCATTCGACAGGTGTTGGACGGCAGTATCAATATCATAGCACCATACTTCATCAAACTCTGCGTTTCCCCCGATATGATCGAAATGATCGTGTGAATTCACTACTATTATGGGAAGATCTGTTAGTTCTTCCACAAGAGGACGTATTTTTTCAATTCCTAGTCCGATATCCAAAAGCAGTGCTTTTTCTTTTCCGAGAATCAAAAAGCTGCAGACATCCTGCTCATAGGGTATTTCAAAAAAAGCATAGACATCTGACGGTAACTCGTATACAGAAAACCAGTCACTGTCAGTCTCCACTTTGTTAAATATGCTCCATTTCTCGTCAAGAGTTTTCTGCCATTTACTATATTCTTGCTTTAGATCCTCATTTGGATCAGCCGATGCTCTGCAGGCACACAGAAAAACAGTCAATAGAAACAGTGGTATAAGACGCAAAAAGCTTTTTCTAAAATAAGTCATAAAATTCCTAATCATAACCTTCTTAATTCCAAAATCTTCTTTTTGATTTTCAGCATTTTTGTACATGAGAATAGTATAAACTCTCCCTTTGCTTAAGGAGGCATATTTATAATTTTTTACGATAAATCTGATACATTTTTCAGAATACAAGGTGAGTTCAGCACTTTGATGCAAGGTATGCCTTCCCTGTATATGCTTGTTGTAATGTTCCTTTCTGAACACCGCGGGAGTGCAGCCATTCTTTTCCCTGAAGCACTGTGTGAAATAGCTCTGGGAATTAAATGCAAGAAAACTGCCTATTTCAGCGCAGGAGTAGTCTGAAAAACGCAGCATGTTTTCTGCAACTTCAAGCTTACGGAACAGGATGTACTCTGACACAGTATAGCCTGTTTCTTTTTTGAATAGAGTTGAGAGATAGTTGTTGTTAAGTTTTATGGAATTTGCAAGATCATCCAAGCGTATGGTTTCGTGTAGGTGCTGATCTATATTTCAGATGCAAGAACGCTCTTCGCGATACACCAGCTGAACTTATATGTAACGATTCCATGCAGTGATTATATGAAGCGTATGAAGCGTTTTTGACACAGACTATTTTTGCATCAAGTAACTGCCGCGATTTCTTTTTTGGGAAGTTGCGGCAGTTATATGTGGATAAATCTTCTACCGCAATTACAATTCTGGAAGTTTGAGGCAGTCAATTGTGGCATCATAATTCTGCCACATTATCAATATTTCTCTTTTGAGGCAGATAATTACATGTACAAATTACTGCTGCAAACATGATTTTTATATATTGTGGCAGTATATGGATTAAAAACACCACTACCGCAAGTATAAATATTTGTGATTGCGGTAGAATTTGTCACCCAATGCGTACTGCTGATACTATGCATTATCGGTTTTGCAGCAGATAATACTATATAAGATGAGCGATCTAAATATTTTCTGAGAAAAGTTAGAAATAACTAACGAGAAGTGTTATCATTAAGATATTCAAAGGGAAAAGTATGGAGTAACGGAAATAGTAGGCGTGTGGACATCAAGGAAGCGTAGTGCTATGGTTCATAGTTAGCAAATGCTAACATGAATAAAGGAGGATGATATGAAAGCTGATTATAAGAATTGGGTACCAAAAGGAATGGTATTAGGGACATTGGCTGTAACATGTGTGTTGCTTGTGATAGCTATGATTTTGGGGATTAAGTCAGTTCTGGGAATAGTATTTCTAGTGCTGATGGTGTTGTCTGCGCTGGGGACATTATGGATGTTCCTTATGTACAAGGCTTTTTCCTATAATGGAACAAGACAAATGTCCATGCATATCATTGAAGGAGTATCGTCATACGTTAAGATTCCTGACGGAGGTAAATGCCTTGATGTCGGATGTGGAAGCGGCGCTCTGAGTATTGCCTGTGCCAGGAAAAATCCGGGAGCTCAGATTATCGGTATAGACAGATGGGGAAAAGAGTATGCATCCTTCAGCAAAAATCTTTGCGAAAGTAATTCCGTAGCAGAAGGCGTAAATAATACATCTTTTCAGCAGGGAGATGCCTGCAAGCTGGATTTCAATGACGAGTCATTTGACGCAGTGACAAGTAATTACGTGTATCACAACATTCCAAGTAAGGACAGGCAGGCAATCCTTCTTGAAACATTAAGGACACTTAAGAAAGGCGGCACTTTTGCTATTCACGATATTATGTCTAAATCCAAATACGGAGATATGGAGAGCTTTGTAGAGAAGCTTAAGACTATGGGATACGAAGACGTTAGACTTATTGATACAACAAATGGCATGTTCATGAACAAGTGGGAGTCCACATGGATGGGACTTACAGGCTCAGCAATTCTTATGGGAAGGAAATAAATATGGGACTTTATAAAAATTTTGTTAGTCAGACAAGAAAACCTGAAGGCTTTCTAGGACAGATGATGGTTAACGGTATGAACAGCGGTCATGCCAAGATGGCAGACTGGGGCATGGCACATCTTAAGACCATTGCACCGGAAGAAATTCTTGAAGTTGGTTGCGGCGGAGGAAGAAATGCGCACGCACTTATGGAGAAGTATCCTGCATCAAAGCTGACAGCCATTGATTATTCTGATGTTTCGGTTGAAAAGGCGACAGCATACAATACGGATATGATCAAGAAAGGACGTTGTAAGGTCCAACAGGGAGATGTTTCTAAACTAGGAGTGGAGGCTATATGAATGCGATTATAGCAGGACTTATGTGGTCTGTTTTGTGGATAGGATATATATTTGTTGTTCTCAAATGGTATCCGTGGGAGTTACTTCATGATTATCCTGAAGATATTAAAGAGGCAGCGACACTTCCTGAACCTACAGATAAACAGAAAAAGCAGGCAAAGCTTGTGTGTGGAATCATATGTCTTGTGATATTTGGATCACTGCTGGCATTTGGACTGACAAAATTTGCCTCTGCTCAGACCACTTTCCTAATGGTACTCGTATATGTATTTATCGTAGGTATGATATGGAATGCGATAGATTTGCTTGTTATGGACTGGATTCTAGTATGCTCAATCACACCTAAGATTGTAGTCATAGAGGGAACAGAAGGATGTAAGGGATATAAGGATTATATGTTCCATTTTAAGGGATTCTTTATAGGATGCGCATATACAGCGATAATGGCAATTGTATTTTCGGGGATTATTTATGGGATATTAAAGTTTTTTATCTGGTGATTTGCTGGGGGACTGAAAAAATGATTGAGATGAGAGGATTGTCGGAAACGGATATTAAAACAATATCCGGACAAATTGCAGATGCTTTTTACGATTATTCATACAATGAGAGCGACGAAGGCCTTATTAAATATATTGGCACTAGAGAAAACATGTATATCTACATTGGTGCTATAGTAAAAGCAGCTTATAAAAGCGGGATGCTTTATACAACATCTGAGAACAGAGAAGGATTCTTGGTGCTTTCAGGTGAAGGCGTGAACTCTATTGGATTTTCAGATGGCATGAAGATGATAATTGCCGAGAAAAAGGCCCTTGGTGGTTTTAAGAAGATGAAGCATTTTATTTCTGCGTGTTTTTCTGAAGGTGGTTCCATAGAGACACGAATGAAAAAATCCAAGAGGAAGTTCTTAAGAATTGAGGTATTGGTTGTAAGAAAAGAATATCAAAAGCAAGGATTTATGAAGCAGATGATGGATTATGCGTATGAACTTGCTGATAAACAAGGTGTGCCGGTCATTCTTGATACTGATGATAAGGATAAAAGTGACAGGTACGAGCATCTTGGCATGAAGCTTGATAGAATCAGAAACTGCGGCGAAAAATTTCATATGTATGATCTGATAAGAGAACCTAAAGTAGCCTAATGACAGAGGTTAAGACACATGTATCATATTGAGAAAAACACTGTACAGGAAACACTGATTATACCGCTGTTTGGAAGAAAAGTATGCTCGGAACATTTTCCAGATTTATTTAAGGATCCTGAGGCAGAGCGTATTTGCTCTATGCTGGATTATGATTTTGAAGAAAAGGGCAAGAAGATGGAGAGCACAGTAGGACTGTTTGGCGCACTTGAAGTTGCTCAGAGGCAGTATGATCTTGCATGGGAGGTAAAGGATTATCTAAAGAAACATCCGGATGCAGCGATCGTAAATCTTGGGTGCGGATTGGATGATACGTTCAGAAAATGTGATAACGGAACTTGTAAGGGTTACAACATAGATATGCCTGATGTGATAAAGGTCAGGAATGAGATCCTTCCTGCAGGAGAGAGGGAGAATAATCTAGGATACGATCTTAATGATGATTGCTGGATGGATGAAATAAATCCGTCGCATGGTGTTGTTTTCTTTGCATCAGGTGTTTTCTATTATTTTAAGACTGAAGCTGTAAGAGGGTTGTTCCAAAAGATGGCGAAAAGATTTCCCGGTGCGGTTATTGTATTCGATTCCTGTAACCGGCGCGGTGCAAAGATGATGACTAAGACATGGCTGAAGGAAGCGGGAATATCGGATGTGAATGCGTTTTTCTCTATTGAAGATAAATCTGAAATAGAAGCGTGGAGTAGTAATTTCGCATCTGTAACTGCGCGGAGTTACATGAGGGGATACAGAGATATCTATAACGAAGTCGGTTTCTTTCATAAGCTTATGATCAAGTTCTGTGATAGCCTGGTTAAAATGCAGATCATAAAGATTACGTTTGGGTGAGGTGGCTGTGGTGATTATTATGATCCAGCTGATTTTATATTGCTTATTGTTCACTGTAATGGTTAAGTACGCAGTAAGAGGCGGTGCTATTGATGGTTTGTATTTCTATCCAAAACCGGTGCAGGAGAGGGCTTTTGAGATAGGACTGACAACAAGGGAAATCATGCAGAAAAAACGCAGGATTTTTATGACAGAGTTATTGTGGCGGGAATTGTAGTGGTTTTGTTTTATAGGACATGAAGATGAATAAAAAGATAAAAGCCTATTCCGGGCTTACAAGGCATGTGGAGTTTATTAGGCACTCGGATCTGTCAGACGGGCCATCATGCCATGACGAGGTAATACGAAAATGTTAAAGAACTACATGAAAGAAGGACAAAAGCTACCTTTATTTGGAGTTGGACCATATATAATCTATGGAATTGCCATGGTAAATGTTGTGGGGATTATCCTATTTAGCTATGTCTTTAAGATAGGAATTTTGTATGAACCATGGATTCTCATATTTCGTATTGTTGGTGCATTGCTCATTGTGTTAGGAGCAGCTGTTTGGTACATAGGTGCGCTTCGCTCGGATATGGATGACTCGATAACGGAGAACAGACTTCAAACCAAGGGAATATATTCCTGGGTAAGAAATCCCATGTACAGCGGTTGGTGGATTGCTTTATCAGGAATAACCTTGATGTGGCACAATGTATGGCTGCTCCTTTTTCCGATTATCGATTGGTTGATCATGACAATAGCTTTGATCAACACAGAAGAAAAGTGGCTCCTGGATTTATACGGAGAAGAATACGCAGAGTATAAGAAAAATGTAAATAGATGCATTCCGTGGTTTCCGAGGCGTGTGGATATAAAAAGAGGTGACAAACTATTAGTAGTCAATAGGTTTTAGAGAAATTTTTGAAATTATTGGCGGGAGGGTAACTTTAATAAACCATCTGAATACATCGTATTTCAGATGGTAACCGGATTCGATGCTATTCGTGATTAGCGTAGTTTTTGAGAATTGAAGTCTATGTCCTGTTTTTCTAAAGCAAAGATTACTCGGATGAGTTTCTTCGCAACGTGGGTTATAGCTACCCTATGTGGTTTGCCTTCATGACGTTTCTTGGCATAATAAGTTGCAAAAGTCATATCGAAACGAATTAAAGGAATACAGCAGTTTAGCAATACATACC
>NZ_ATVV01000021.1:0-70320 GCF_000420905.1 Butyrivibrio sp. AD3002
ATACTCGGTGGGATCCTTACCAGCATATGTATGTGATCGGGGCATACCTCTGCCTCTATTATCTCTACACCTTTCCTCTTGCATAATGTACTGAGAATATTTGCAATGTCCTGCTTGATCTGACCATACGCAACCTTTCTCCTGAACTTAGGTGCAAATACTATGTGATACTTACACTCCCATCTAGTGTGTGATAAACTATTCATGTCCATTTTGGACTACCTCCTGTGCTTTACTTTGGTTGGCGAACCGTAGTAATTCTAGCACGGGAGGTTTTTTACTGTAAGCTGAAGCAGCTGTTGTCCCCCTGCATAGCAGGGGGTTTTATTAAAGATGCTACACAATAAAACAGCCCGGTGGCGTATACCACCGGGCGTCTTGTTCTCATAATTATTGCATGCCGTTCTGCTTCATGGCATCAAGTCTGTCCATGCAAGCTCTGATAGTCTGGAGCAAAGTCTCCGATTTGATCGGCTTTCTAATAAATTCAAGAGCTCCGTGCTTGTAGACTTCAAACTCGGTCTCTTCCTGCTCATTGGCAGTCATAAAGATAGCAAAAATATTTCTTCCGAAGCGCTCATGCATCTTATCCATCATCTCGAAGCCGTTCATCTTCGGCATCATGTAGTCGGAAAGAACGATATCGGGATGATACTGCTCGTATTCCTCAATAGCTTCCTCTCCGGAAATAGCAGTTATTGTCTTGAACTCTTTGGAAAGAATCTTCTCGAGCATCATCAGAATCATGTCATCATCATCAACAATCAGTATAGTCTTATCAGCCATTTGTCATCTCCCTCATAAAGATAAATCTTAATTGAAACGGATAAAACAATCATTATTTAATAACTAAATGTTCATACAAACATTGTAACTGATTGTGTAGACAATTTCCATATTATTCTGTGAATTTTTTAGACATATCAAATAGCGATTTCTTCCTCGTGCACCTTCTGAATCTCTTCAATAGCGGAAAGCATAGGTTTTACGTCTTTTCCCTTAATTTTTCTATCCACATAGTTCTGTGTAATCTTCATAACGGTGCCGCTAAGTGTAACTACACCGATAAGGTTCGGGATCGCCATCATGCCGTTGAAGGTATCGGACAGATCCCATGCAAGTGAGAGATCCATAGTAGAACCTACAAGGATGAAAAATACGAACAGGCACTGATATAGCTTGACCGCCTTTGTTCCGAACAGGTACTCAAAGCCCTTGCTGCCGTACTGGCTCCAGCCGAGAACTGTGGAAAACGCAAAGAACAGAATCGCAATTGCGATAAATGCCGATCCGAATTTTCCGAAGATAGTTGAAAAAGCCTCAGCTACAAGAGCTGTTGAAACCTGGTCTGAGATAACCTCTCCTGTATCGAGATTAACAAGTCCGCTGGATAAAACCGCAAAAGCTGTAAGTGTGCAGACAACGATTGTATCGGCAAATACTTCAAATATTCCCCACATTCCCTGAACAACGGGCTCTCTTACGTTGGAGCTCGAGTGAACCATAACCGAAGAACCAAGACCTGCCTCGTTGGAGAATACTCCTCTTTTCATACCCCACTGCATAGCGTAAGCGATTCCGCTTCCCACGATTCCGCCGCCGACAGCTCTCATTCCGAATGCACCCTTGATGATGGATGTGAAAACAGCACCGGCCTGATCAATGTTCATAACAACAACTACGATTGCTCCGATGAGATAGATGACTGCCATGAAAGGAACGAGTCTCTCGGTAACGGAAGCAATTCTCTTAAGACCTCCGACGATAACAAGTCCTGCAAGCACCATCAGTGTCACACCCGTAACGACATTAGGTACTCCGAATGCGGAATTCATATTTACGGAAATAGAATTGATCTGGCTCATATTACCGATTCCGAAGGAGGCAATAACGCAGAACACACTGAACATCACTGCCAGGAAAGCGCCTATAAATGCACAGCCCTTCTTGGATCCGAGTCCGTCCTTGAGGTAATACATTGCTCCGCCGCACCACTCATCTCTCTCATTTCTTCTTCGATAGTAGATACCGAGTACATTTTCGGAGAAGTTAGTCATCATTCCGAAAAATGCAACAATCCACATCCAGAAGATAGCTCCGGGACCACCTGAAACTATTGCGGCAGCAACACCTGCAATATTACCGGTTCCGATTGTAGCAGCCAGCGCGGTACACAGACTCTGGAACTGTGATATCTGCATGTCATCCTTATCGGTATGAGCTGTGACATGCTTATCTTTGAAAATACCGCCGATGGTATTTTTCACCCAGTGTTTAAAATGCGAAATCTGGAATACTCTTGTTAGTACAGTCATAAGAATACCGGTACCAACAAGAAGAATCAGCATGGGAAGTCCCCATACAAAACCATTTACCGCACCGTTGATGTTTTCAATGTTTGTTAGCAAATTCTCCATTAAAAAATCCTCTCCTACATCATTTTGAAAAAGGCGCTTCGGTTTTCACTCCGAAACGCCTTTGTTTACATTGGATAGTATATCACAGTAAAGTGCTAAAGTAAAATCTTTTTTATTTAATTTCCCTTTTTTATCGCGCCATCGCCAAACTTACCCTTTATTAGGCGTTCCATCTCCTCAAGTTTTTCACGCTTCTCTTCGCGCTGTTTTTCCTCCCTGATCTCCTGCTTGCCTGTTGTCATCCAGTCAAAGAGATTACCCTGGCGGTACTCACCGTTGTCAAGATTATCAACACCGACTCCGACTAGCCTTATTCCGATATCGTAATTGAAAAGTCCGTCCTCACCGGTTAGGAGTTTTCCCAGAAGAATCATCGCATTTTCATAGATGACATCTGCATTGTCCGTTGATTCCGACAGCTTCATCTGTCTGGAAAAACGCTTAAAGTCTGAAGTCTTAACCTGTGCTGTGACAGTTCCTCCGAATACTCCGTCCTTTTTAAGTCTGCCGGAGACTTTTTCCGAGAGCCGCCTTACAACAGGCGGCATGTCATTGTCATAGGACGCTGAGGTTATGTCATTAGCCATGGTGGTCTCGTTGGAGTAGCTCTTGGCATCCTCGTGCTCCGGATGAACGACGTCAGAGCCAAGGCCGTTTGCCGCATTATGAATGTATTCGCCAAACTTATCACCAAGCTGAGATTTTAAAAGCATCTCATCCATGGTTGCTGCATCGCCGATAGTCCTTATTCCTATTGACCTCAGCTTCTCGGCGCTCTTTTTACCACAGCCATAGAGATCGCCGATGTCGAGCGGCCACATTTTATCTTTTACTTCGTGAGGATATAATGTGTGGGTTCTGTCCGGCTTTGTAAAATCGCTCGCCATTTTCGCAAGAAGCTTATTCGTGGATATTCCCACATTAACCGTAAAGCCAAGCTCGGTGCGTATTTCATCCCTAATCCAGCCCGCAAGGGCAACGGGAGACTCACAGTTTAGATCCGTCACATCGAGATAAGCCTCATCTATGGAGACCTGTTCCAAAAGCTCTGAGTAAGACCTCAGAATGCCTATGAAGGCACGGGAATACTCTCTGTAGGTCTGAAAGTCACCCTTTACCACAACGAGATTCGGACATTTCTGCAGCGCACTGGTGATAGGCTCAGCCGTGTTTATCCCATACTTTTTAGCAGGAATAGACTTGGCTGTGACTATGCCGTGCCTAGTCTTTATGTCGCCTCCCACAACCGATGGAATAGTCCGAAGGTCAACCGCATCCGGGTTTTCCTTAAGCTGCTTGACCGCAGACCAGGACAGGAAGGCTGAATTTACATCAATATGAAAAATTGTTCTATTCACAGCGCCTTAATTATTCTGGATTGCTCTTTAATGTGCTTTCTTGTATTTCAGTTTTCCGTTCTTAGCTCCGCCAAACTTGTTGAGCTTTGACATTACAGTCTGTGCCTTCTTTTTAGACTGAGCATAGATTGTGAACTTCGCTTTTTTCTTAATCTTCTTGAAGCAATTCTTACCGATTGTTTTCAAGTTTCTGGAATCAATCACTACATTGCCTAGCTTCTTACATTTATAAAAAGCTTTTGCACTGATTTTCTCAATTGTAGAAGGAAGAATCACTGTTTTAATAGTGCTGTTTCCGCTAAATGCATTCTTCCCGATTGATGTAACATAGTAGGAAGCCATGTTCTCATCACATGCGTAATCAGGAATCACTACCACTTCATCACCGGTTTCAATTCCAATAACTTCAACCTTTGCATATTCTACTGCGCTATAGGTAACTCTGTACTTTATGCCGTTATAGGCGAATGTCTCACCCTCCGCCTTACGTGTAGGAGGCACCATGATGAGTGAGTTGGCAGGTGCACCGTATAAATTGTCATAGTATATTGACCCAAATCTTCCATTTACGAATTCACACATCTTATTGGGAAGCCTTCCATCTTCAGCTTCTTTTGGTGTATAGATAGTTGAAAGGTTTGAACAGTTCTTAAACATATAAGTATTATAATATAATGTAAGTCCATGCAAATTGACTGTTTTTAATGAAGTGCAATCTTGAAATGTATATAAAGCATTGCATTTTGCACCTTCAAGAGGGCTAAAATCAATATTTTTCAAGTTTGTACAACCTGTAAACATATAGTCAAAACCATAGCCAACCAGCTGGGCACTTCCTTTAAGTGAAGTTCCTTCGAATGAACTCAGATCAACAGTTTCCAAACTGGTACATCCATTAAACATATTGGCAAAGCTGTATGCCAACTTTGTATTAAATCCGTTTACATTGACATTTTTAAGAGATGTACAATCCTTAAACATGGATTCAAAATCAGAGACTCTTGATGTATCAAGCTTTGACAGGTCTATGCTTTCAAGGCTGGAACATCCTTCAAACATATGCTTCACGATATCAAAGCTCTCATTATCCCAATTTCCACCTTTTACACTTTTTAAATTGGTACACTGCTGAAACATTCCATATGCACTATCAAGTTCTGACCAGTCAACGCCGGTAAGATCTACTGTTTCAAGGCGACTGCAATACGAAAAAAGTCCTGGGCCTCCAAGAAATCTATATCCCGTATTTGTTATCTTGCATCCCTTTTCAAATTTTACATGCTTAATATATGTGTTTTGGGAAAATGTCTCTTTATATATTTCTGTTTCTCTCATTACACCATCGTACATAGCCTTAGCAGGAACAGTAATACTTTCACTTTTTCCATAGTACTGCTCGAGTATAAGTTTTCCATCTGAACTTAGATAATGACTGTATCCATCCAGTGGATCGCCCGATGCCTTCGAATCAAAACCAAACAACAACATTCCGGACAGCAGCAAAACAACTGCCATCAGCATTCCTTTCACCTTCTTCATAACTTTTCACCCTCCGTTTTGTGAACTATAATTTAACATTTATTCTATCATAAAAAGTGCTAAAATAATTGCATAAAACTATTTTCAGAATCTATTGGAGGGGGCCATGAAATTGAGTTATTTCAAGCGTATATTTATCTGTTTTTCTGTTATTTTTTCATTGCTTTTTTTATCTACAGTCAATATGATTTCTTACGCTGCTGGCAGTTCAAAAACTTTCACGAAACATTATGACACTTATAAGGACTGGTGGATCTACGACGGAAAAATTCCTGATATAGTAAGTAAGGATTTTAAGCCCGACAGCAAAACGCAAAAGCTCTTGGATGAAGCTGAGAAGAAGGGAATCGTAGATTTTGCTCCTGAAGATACTAGTGGGTATGAGGGAAAAGGTGAAGTCTATTATAAGGTAGTAGCCCAAACTCCTTCCTTCACCTTGTTCTTTGTTGGTGAGACCTGTAGGATGCTTCTGAAAACCGAGGATTCAAGCTATGTATACATTGATGTACCGGCTGTTTCTCTTCGCGGAATTTTCCCTGAATGCACTGAGTACGATCTTGACAGCGATGGCGATCCCGAGCTTGTCATCAAGCCTCAAATTCTGCATGGCACAGGTTACTATGAAGAATTTGTTCTCATAGCGGATATAGATAAAAAGTCCAAATGTACAGTGTACTTTTTAAATCCGGAAGCCTATCTGTCGGAAGTTGCTGAGCATGTTGAAGCCAAGGAGTCAAATGGCAATGTGTCACTTTACGTCGATGGAATAAAAGAAGGCACTGAAGTCGCTTCATCGGATCTAAGGGATGACTTTGAGCCCGGTCTTTATCTTGAAAATATAATATATTTCAGAGTCTATGACGGCATAATATGGATAGGTATAGAGCCTATGTTTGACGCCGCCAGCTTAAACAGTCCGGACGTGATGGTCTGGTATCCCGTAACCTATGAAGGGGACGGCAAATATTCCGGCGGCGAAATTGTATGCAGGCCCTTTGGCTACGATGTATATCAGAAAGTTACTGAATCCTTCACAGAAGACGATATGTACACCATCTGGGATAATCCGATTTTTCAAAAGCCGCTTCTTATAACCGCAAACAAAAAAGACAGCATCGACAAAAGCAAGACCTACGAAATACAAGTTTCTGCCTGCAAAGTCTCCATGATGAAAAACGGAAAGTTCACAGAACTTGGAACAATTGAAAGTGCCGACAAAAATCCCGTCTCAATGTCACCCGACGGAATCGTGGCAAAGGGCAAGCACTTTTTATATGTATACGAAGCCACTCCGGATTGCCGCGAGCTTGTAATCAAGGATGGAGTTGAGGACAACACAATCAGCAATTTCAACAATCACAAAGGATATATTCGAATCCGCAACGGAAAGGCCGAGAACATTACCAAGAACGAATATGAGGCGATTTATAAGACTTATGAAAATGCAGTTCCGATAGAATTCTAGAACAAGAGCCCCTCAATTTAGGAGTTCTCAAAAAAAATGGTGATCACTTTTAAGGAGTGGTCACCATTTTCACATAGTTCAGTTTTCATCAGAGCGCGTACTGAATAAGGAGTCTAAGCACATTCTCTGCTCCGTCTCTGTGGCTTCTCTCATAGCCGTGGGAAGCATACACGCCTGCACCGATAAGTCCGTGCTTGAGGTCACTTCCTGCACAGAGGGTTGCTTCTACATCACTTCCGTAATGAGGATAAATATCGATTGCATAGTCAGCGCCGCTATCTTTTGCAGCCTTCACAAGCCCCTGAACAACTGGATAGCTGTAAGGGCCACCGCTGTCCTTTGCGCAGATGGAAACCTGCTTTTCAGTACAGGTAAGTCCATCACCTACGCAGCCCATATCTACAGATATAGCCTCTGTGCAGCCTTCAGGTACATTGCCACATCCGCCGTGTCCAACTTCCTCAAACACAGTTATATGAGCATAAAGTGCTCTCTTGGGAGTTATCTTCTTTTCCTTGATATACTTGGCAAGACCAAGCAAAATTCCGACGCTGAGTTTATCATCAAGGAATCTTGATTTGATATATCCGGTTTTTGTTACTCTGACATTTGGCTCAAAGCAGACGATGTCGCCCACTGAGATGCCAAGCTTTTCGGTATCCTTTCTGTCCTTAACGTCCTCATCAAGCACAACCTCGCAGTTTTCCCAGGTTCTCTTGGTGTCGTTATACTCCCCGTTTACGTGAATGGATGCATTGTTGAGCTGGAAGGTACCCTCGTATATTCCGTCAAACTTTGTGATTACGCGCACATTCTCGGTCTCAGCATTATTGGGATTCATGCCTCCGAGATTCGTGAGCTGAAGTCTTCCGTTATCCTTTATGGTTGCCACCATTCCCCCAAGAGTATCTGTATGAGCCTCAAGCAAAAGGCCGTCCTTCTTGTCTTTTCCTGTGAGGTCAACGATCACACCGCCTTTATTTGTGATGGTCGCCTTAAAGCCAAGCTTTTTGAATTCCTTCTGAACCCACGCTGCGGCTTCTTCCGTATAACCTGTGGGAGAATCGATGTTCAGAAGCTTTGTGGTCTCATCGACTATAAAGTCTGTGTATTTTGTTAGTGATACTTTTTTCATATATGCCTCCGTTCTTTTATTTTTCATAAAAAGTCAACGTATAAAATATACCCCCAGAAGTCGTTACCCTTCCTCAATCTCTGCAATTCTTCTGCCGTAGACTCTCTTAAAGAAGAAGCCCGAAAGAATGAGTGAAGCAATCTCGGCAATGGGGAATGCCCACCATACAGCATTGACGTTGCCTGTCTGAGCGAGGAGCCAGGCGGCGGGGATAAGGACCACAAGCTGACGGCCTATTGAAACAGCCAGCGAATAGATACTCTCCGAAAATGCCTGGAATACCGAACCAAGTGCGATGCAGACACCGGCGATGGGGAAGCTCAGGCTGATAACACGAAGCGCCGGTTTTCCGATACTTATCATGTCATAGGAAGCATTGAACAGGCCGAGTAGTCTGTCCGGGATAATCTGGAAGGTTATGGTTCCGATTATCATGATAGTAGCTGCCAATGCAATCGAGAACTTCAGAGCCTCATTGATTCTGTCTTTCCTCTTTGCCCCGAGGTTATAGGCAAGAACAGGAATAAGTCCGTTGTTCAGGCCGAATACCGGCATGAAGAAGAAGCTCTGGAGCTTGAAATATACACCAAACACAGCAGTTGCAGTTGTTGAAAATGCAATAAGTATAAGATTCATGGCATAGGTCATGAGCGAACCTATGGACATCATCAGAATCGAAGGAACACCAACGTAGTAGATTTCCTTAACTATGTCTGCCTTGGGACTGAAAATAAGCGGAATTCTGAGATTTACATCTGGATTAAGCTTAAGGTTACAGTAAAGTCCGATACATGAACCTACAACCTGTCCGAAAACCGTTGCAAGAGCTGCACCGGCAACTCCCATCTTAGGTGCACCGAACATACCGAAGATCAGGATGGGATCCATGATAATGTTGATAATAGCGCCGGACATCTGCGAATACATACTGAAGAGTGTACGTCCTGTTGACTGAAGCATTCTCTCAAAGGTCATCTGGCAGAATACTCCGATTGAGCAGCAGCAGATGATGCTAAGATATGAAACACCGTAGCCTGCAATCACCTCATTATCAGTCTGTGTCATGAGGAACGGCTTTACGGCAAATATTCCGATCATAAGGAATACAAAATAATTTATGAAGGTCAGCATAAGAGTGGTGTTGGCTGCTCTGTCTGCCCTGTCGAAATTTTTCTCACCAAGTGATCTTGATAAAAGGGCATTCATACCTACGCCGGTACCTGCGCCGAGTGCAATCATCAGATTCTGAAGCGGAAATGCCAGGGTCACGGCAGTCAGCGCATTTTCATTGATCTGTGCTACGAAAATACTGTCCACCACGTTGTAGAGCGCCTGCACAAGCATGGACGCCATCATCGGCAGTGACATTGAAACAATAAGCCTTTTAACGGGCAAAACGCCCATCTTATTTTCTTTGGAATTTGACATCGATAACCTCTTTCAACTTGTTTTAATGAAAAAAGAATGCCCAGAGACATTCTTTTAACATGCTTTTCTATACTACTATAAACAAGTCTTGTTCACAACACTTAATGTCCTGTTTTCAATATATACTCAGTTTCTGCCATTATTGGTACTTGTATTATTGTTTGTACCATTTGTGCCGTTTGTACTGTTTGCATCATCTGAGTTCAGATTATTTGGATCGTAGGTGCTTGTGATTCCTGCGGCCTTATTAAAAATAGTGGCCAGCGTCCTTCCGTCATTTATGTGAAGCTCATGCCTGTACCAGCCTCCGGATACCTTTATGAAAAGAAATCCGTCACATCTTACGCTGGTTCTCCTCGTGCGTCTTACAGCCTTATCAAGGAAGTTGGCAAGATCGCTGCCGCTGTAGATATAAGCTGCGGGGATGTACCAGCCGTTGTACTTGCGGGTAAAAGTGTACTTACCGTAGGTTACGGTAGTATTACCTTCCTCGTCAGTACCGACTGTGATATTCATCTGATTTTCCTTGATAGACGTATTCGACTGCTTCGTAGTCGCTGCCTTCGCCGGTATGGACACCAGCGTGATCGCGAGAACGAAAGCAAACATCAACGCTCCAAGATTTCTAAATAATTTCTTCATAGCACTTACCCCATTAGAACAATCCGTAACAATTATCCTCTTATAACAAACGTCTCCTTTTCCTCTCCTATTATCTTCTTAAGTTTCTCCCTGGCTTCATCTCTCGAATCAGCCTCTACTTCTATTCCGAAAGCGAACATTTTTCTGTTCGCAAATCTCGCATTGTGTTCGTCGAACTTTTCCTGCATCGCCGCAAGTGAGTAGTGCCTTCGAAGCTCGACAATATCCCTGGCAACAAAATCGATGTATTCCTTTTTCTCTTCCTCTGACTGTGAATACTTTTCAATGATTCGCATAGTATCCACAACATTGAGATAATCGCTGGATAAATATTCCTCCAGCCCCTTCCAGTGAAATCCCTCATCCTTAGTCAGATGTGACATTCTGCTGTCGATGTAATCATCGAAGGATATACCCTGGTTTTCAAGCCAGTCCATCGCATACATCTTCCAAACATGCTCGCGCTTACTGAATACCTCCTGATCGTTAAGAAGCTGCATCTTTCGGAAAAGATCCTCAACAATCGGCACAATATCTTCCGCGGCTGACTTTTTTATATTAAAAGCTCTGCCGGAATATTGCGCTCCGTCCTTCACATTTTCAAGTGAAAGTGCAAAGGAATTCTCATCGATAAGGGACATGTTTACCGCCAGATCGCCTAAGCGGGCAACACAAATACTGCGGTCTTTCAAAGTTGTATCCCGCTGCTTAGTAAATGCATGAATCATGAACTCAGGCTTAATGTAGGTAAACATTATTTACATTTGTATCCACCTTTCACGAGCACTTATACATAGTAATTATAGCTTTTTTTGCCTTTGGAAAAGCGGTTTTTATAAAATGTTTATTTTAATATCAGATGGAGTTTATAATTCCCCAAGGGGAAGGCAGTTATTGATTTGTCTTATATATCGGAAGCTTTTTGAACTCCTCGAAGCTGACCGGTCTGGAATAGTAGTAGCCCTGATAGTGATCCACGGGGTACTTGAAAAGCCTGAGTTCCGTGTCAGCGTCGCCTACTCCGGTGGCGCATACGCTCATGTTCATATTTGCGGCAAAACCGGTTATAGCCTCAGCCATGTAGCGGCTAAGCGGACTCTTGCTGATATTTTCAGTGATCTCCGGCGCCAGTTTTATTATGTTGATAGGAAGCCTCGTGGCCAGATCCAGTGTGGAAAAATCTGTCACATCAAGAGCAATCCTTATGCCGCAGGACTTAAGGAAGATTACCTGACTCTTCAGATAATCGAAGTTGATATTGCTGGTGACGTTGGAGAGCTCGATACACAGCGCTGTTCCGGGATATCTGTTGCCCTTAAGAAGTTCCACAATTGATGTTCGAAACTCACTTCGTTCCAGCTGCACGTACGCAAGATTAATGCTCAGATAGAACTCGGGATGGTCCTTCAAAATCGCCAATCCGTCCTTCATCGCTTTATCGAGGATCCATATTCCCAGCTTATAAAAAGTGCTGTCCTGTTCAAGCCACGGCACAAATTCACTAGGTGCCACATCCCCGTAAGGCTGTCTGTTCCAGCGAAGCAGAACCTCCGCTCCCGCGAGCTTACCGTCATTCTTGGCCAGGATCGGCTGATAATTCAGATAGAATCCCTTGCAGTGGTCGATAACGCTCTCTCTCACCGCTCCCACAAGCTCTATTGTGCTCTTGTTGTACTCGAGCTCATTATTATGAAAAATGATAAGATTTCCGTGTTTCTCCGTCTTGGAATGGGCAAGTGCATATTTAGCACTGGTGTAGACTGCATGCACATCTATTCCTGACTCGTCGACAACGATGACCCCACCGCCAAGCTCTGCGGAGACCTTGGTGGTTCCGACCTTCATATTCTGCCTTACATGCTGGCGCATCTGCTGATAGAGGTTCTTCACCTCCTCCAGTGTCATGTGAACTGTGCAAAGTCCGAGAATTGTTCCGTCACCTCTGTATATATGCGCTTTTTCCCCAGCCTCTTTCTGGAGATAATCAGCCATGGATTTCAGCATCCGGTTACCGAACATATATCCGTACAGCCTGTTTATATCGCCAAAATCAATCACATTCACAAGAAGCAGGATATAATTGACGCCGTCGAATTCCAGGCGGTGCATGTAGTTGAACATCTCGTAATGGTTGGAAAGACCGGTGATAGGATCGGTATTGTCAACAATACCCTTGTTCATAAGGGAACACGCATAAAAAGCGGCTTTTCCCGAATAATCCTTGATAACTACTCCCCTGCACGAACATGCGACATACTCGCCGCTCTTGTTCCTGGCACGATATTCAAAGCTTGGATTGACTCGATTGCCCTCGAAGGCGGTGTGAAGATGCTCCCTGTAGGTGGCCCTGTCCTCGGGATGAATATGGGCCTCCCAGACCTGATCTGCTTTGTAGACAAACTCACCCGGCAGGCCGAAATAATTCACCGCATTTTCGGACCACCTGGCCATGTTGTTTTCGATATCATAGACATAGACATATCTACTTTTTGAAGTAACCGCAAAGGTTTCATATATTTTGCTTATAGCATCATAAGCCCCCTGATTAACCAGCATGACTTGCTCCCTCCGACAAAACCTGTTCTTTCAAGAAATAAAATCTGATAAATCCCCAAAATATCACATTGTTTGTGTTAAAATACTATAATAAAAGTATAAGTATCCAATTATTTTACTTCAACTGTTTTTTGAACTGCAAATCAAAGCAAAAAGGAGCAAAAGAAATGGCAAAGATATCTAATCCCGCACAGAATGAGGCTTCACTTACAGCAAAAGGCGAACTTCAGTACAAGGAGTACGGAAGGCTTCTTCTTTTCGGTATCCCGTGGCCTTTTAAACGATATGAGGTTTATGACAACGAGATGACAATCATTTCAGGTTTTCTGAGCATCAAGGAAGATGATTGTTTCATGTACAAGATCACTGACGTAGAATTATCGCGTTCATTTTTCCAGCGCCTGGCAGGACTTTCCACCATCACGCTCTTCACCTCCGATGTAACCGACAAGACGATCGTGATGAAGAACATCAAGCACGGCCGCGAGATCAAGGATTTCATCAATCAGGAATCCGAGCGCGCCCGCCTTCGCCGCCGCACCGTCAACATGCAGAATATCGGCTTCGACAATGATGGCGATGGAAATATAGATGATTTAACTTAAGTCGTAGAATACGTCCCGGGATATGACAACTTCCGGGGCGTATTATTTATTTCATATATTTAGTATATATCTCTACCTGGTCGTAGATGCAGCGCCAGGAGCTCCAGGCGTTGGCGGATACGCATATGTAGTGACCGCCGCTGTTTGAAACAGTATAGCTTGCTGCGCAGCAGCCGGACTGATTAACGAAGCCGGTTTTCGCGCACATTACATTGCCGCCCGTATCCTTATCCTCGATCCTTCTGAGGAACCAGTTGGATATTGTTATGCCCTCTGGATGCTGCTCAGTTGCGGAAGTTGTGTACTTATGGGCTGACAGGATTTCTCTCGCCAGGTCATTTTCCACAGCGGCCTTCATTATCATCGCCATATCCGTAAGAGTACAGTAATGATCCTCATCATAGATTCCGACACAGTTGGTGAAATGCGCAGAGCCGGAAAGTCCAAGCTCATCCAGTTTTGCATTCATCATATCCACAAAAGCTTCATGAGAACCCGCAACATAATTTGCAAGCGCAAGACCTGCATCCGCACCTGAAGGAAGAATAGTACCGTACATCAGGTCTCTCACGGTAACGGTCTCATCCACATCGAAGCCCACAATACTGCAGTCATTTGAAAAGGTGAAATCCGTGATGTCCCTTGTAATGGTGTAGGTGTCATCAAGATTTTCTACATGCTCTGCTGCCACCAGAATTGTGAGTATTTTGGTCATGGATGCGGGACATATCCTTACATCGGCTGCTCTTTTCGCAACAACCTCTGCCTTGTCCACATCTATAAGGACCGCATTTTCACTAATCACTTCTTCGCTTACTATATCAGCGGTCGAATCCGTGGTATTGACGGTGTAACCCGGTGCAAAGCTCGCAACCTCCGGGGAGAGCTCTTTAACCTCTACATCAGGCTCGGGTTCAGGCTCAGTCTCCGGCGCTACTTCCTGTGGCTGTTCCGGAGCTACCTCCTCCTGCGGAATTTCCTCCTGAATTGTAGATAAATCCGCAGCATCCTCCGTCGTTTTATCCTTATGTAACACTAAAAAAATCACAGAAATAACAGTTATCAATATCAGAGTCGCCGCAACACCGATAATTACCGGTGTGTGTATTCTTTTCTTCTTGGGTTTTCTCCTGATATAATAACTGCTATCCAAATTTCTATATTTATTATTACCCAATACTAATTACCTTGACGAAAGGAAAATCTCCTCTCTCTCCGCATCCTTGTCATCCGGATACGCCTTCCTGTATTTTTCCATTAAAGTTTTTGCCTGCGCATAATTGCCGGCATACTCATAGGCAGTTATCTCATTCATGAGAAGCGCCCTGCTGTATTCGTTGTTACCAAGCGCAAGACCGGCTTCAAATGAATTCACTGCACTGTCATAATCCCCAACATATGTCTGACACAGTCCAAGCTGATTATAAATATCAGGGTGATCGGGATCCTCTGCCAAAAATGTCTTATAAACGCTTATGGCATAGTTGTAGTCTCCCTGCTTTTCTCCTGTCTGTCCAAGCAGCAAAACCACCGGTGCTTTCTGCGCATCTCTCTCATTTCTTGCGAGCTCGAGATAGCTCTGTGCATCGGCATTATTGCCCAGATAATAGGATATCTGTCCCTTTTCATAATTAGTCATATTAGGGTCAGTGTTATTGAGGCAGGCTTCGAGAATCTCTCTGCCCTCTTCCTCAAATCCGTTAGCTGATAAAGCTTTGTATATCATTATTCTGAGGTCATAGTTGCGAGGTGACAGTGTCATAGCCTTATTAAAATCGGCAGTAGCTCCATCGTGATCACTCATATAAAGTCTCGCCATTCCGCGCATGTAATAAGCATCCTTGTCCTTCTTTCTAAGCGCAAGGATAGCGTCATATACCTTAATGGCCTCATCATATTTTTCCTGTTTTATATAAGTGTCAGCCAGATAGTAATTGGTGTCAAAATCCATATCACCGGGGATTCCGCTTGTGGCTGCAAGTGATTTCAAAAAGTTCTCAGCTGCAGAATCATATTCTCCGAGGGTCTTGTCCAAAAGTCCTTTTGCCCTGTACAAGACTCTGGCGTTTTCCCCCGCCTTCTCAGCAGCATCAAAGCACTGAGCTGCCTCTTCATACTCATGGCTCTCGATATATGCAAGTCCACGATCAACGTTCTTGTGGCTCGCTATGTTTCCACATCCGCTGCCAAAAAGCAGTGCCCCCAACATTACTATCACTGTCGCTGTCATGTTACTGCGTACAGTCATTATCATTCCATCCCTTTAATCCGCTGGCAGTTCTGCCAGCTCATTCGATTATTTTAAATATGCGATGATCTCTACTTCGCAAAGGACATCCTTGGGAAGTTTCTTCACTGCTACGCAGCTTCTTGCGGGTTTGCTGGTGAAGTATTTCTCATATACAGCATTGAAAGCAGCAAAGTCAGACATCTCTGCAAGAAAGCAGGTTGTCTTTACGACATGACTAAAATCGGTGTCTGCTGCCTTTAAGATTTCCCCAATATTTTTGCACACAAGGTCAGCCTGCTCAGAGATGTCACTTCCCTCGATTCCGCCTGTTGCGGGATTGATCGGGATCTGACCTGAAGCATAAAGAAAATCCCCTGCCTTGATTGCCTGTGAATAAGGTCCGATTGCTGCCGGTGCCTTGTCTGTTGATACGTATTCCATACTTTTCTCCTCCGTTAAAAAGTGCATTTTTTATTGTTTATCAGAATCGAACGCGGCTGTAACATAGAAACCGCGGTCGTTTTCCTCTACCTTAAGAACCACTCCCTTGCGCTCGCTCATCCTCTCTCTGAAGGGATAATTAGCTGACATGGCCAGTGAAGGATCTATCGTATAATACACATTACTGGGGAGTTCACCCTCAGTAACGGTAATCTCATCCCCCTCCTTCAACAGCCCGGGGCGTTCCATTTTAAAAACCATTTCTCTTACCATAATCTGTCTTCCTTACTGTGCCGGAGCTTCCGGTTGTGCCTCCTGTGGTTGTTCTGCAGGCTGTTCTGCTGCCTGCTCCGGATTTTCCTGCTGAAGTCCCTGCTGAATCTGCGGAAGATCATTCTCATTTACATAAGCATGTTTTTTCAAATAATCATACCATAATGCGTAAGATTTTGCTTTCAAATGTACGTTATCAAATGAAAGATCTTGTCCAAGCGCACCGTGCTCATCATCCGTAGCACTGTTCATGTCTATGTAAAATACATGCTCGCCGTCAGCCAGCGTGGAAAGTGCCTCATTTCTTGCATTTATTGTCGAGTTTTTGAAAACTCTGTCGCTTTCACTCTTTTTATGAGTTACATGCATTATTCCCTGAATATAAATGATCGCGTCAGGCTGAAGTTCTCTTATTCTTGAAACAACTGCGCCGTAATCGGCAGCAAAACTCTCAGCAGTTCCACTTCCGAGCTCGTTTAAGCCGAGCATTATATAAATCTTGGCAAATTGCTTCCTTGTAAGAGCTTCCTCCACCGTAACCTTCTCTGTAGGAAGGTCTTCTTCGGAGCCCTCATATCCTTCAGGCGGTACGACCCTGGCTGTCACGAAGGGCTTCTTGTTAAAGCCGTAGATAGTCAGTGATACTTTAGCATAGAAGGTTGCACGCTCATCCAGCTCCGGACAATATTCAGACAGTCCCACGGTTCTTGAATCACCAATGAAAAGTGCATCATCAAAATAGGAATCGGGAACAGCTGTCTCGACATAGTTTATGTGTTCCGGTGCAGTAGCTTCCTGAGGTTCCGGAGGTACTGTGTTGTCTTCTGCAGCCGCGGGCGCTGCATTGCCATCACTTACTGCAGCATCGCCGTCGCTAACAGCCGCTGCATCTCCATCACTTACTGCTGCATTGCCGTCGCTTACTGCTGCATTGCCGTCGCTTACTGCTGCATCACCGTCACTAACTTCCGGCGCTGCAGCTTCATCGGATGCTTCCGCCACCTGTTCTTCAGGATTCGCATCTGCCCCCGTATTCTCATCCGATAATCCGGAAGCAAAGTCCTCCTCATCACCGTTATCTATTGTATCATCCAAAGGCATCGGGATTCCAAAGAATTTTGCCTGAATTAGAGATACAAGATAAGGCATCTCCCCGTTCATTATTTTTCGAAGCGGGAAGCTAAGGAGCGGTGCATCTGCAGCATTATATTCAGTTTCATCATACACACTCTTCTGTCCAAGTGCGGCATCCGCAGTAAAAAACAGTGCCACAACAAGAATGCCTACGGACAGGAAGTGCCTGCCAAATTTTTTCATAAATGCTCCAATGTAGCTCTTCTCTTAAAATGAGAAATACAAAAACGGATTGCCGGCCTTTGTTGATACGAAAGCCGCACATATCCAAAACAGAAAAAGCATTACTACCTTTATGTGTAAGTCTTTTCTGTGTTTTTCAAAATAATCGTAAACAGCCGGAATAAGGAATATGAAACCTCCCACGAAAAACGGCCAGTACATCGACAGGAGTTTTACGAGGTCTCCGGGATTTACCGCAATTCCGCTTCCGGAAACAGGAATCATTCTTCCCAGATAATTAAACAAGTCCTCCTTAACAGGAAGGGCAAATATAACCCAAGTTATAGGCACCATTATTAGTACATGGACTCTGCCGATCACTGAGAGAAGCTTTTTATTAAAAGTCCAGACAAACTTCTCGAATATGATCATTATCAAAAGCAGACCTGCCCATACCAGGAAGTTAACTGTAACACCATGCCAGAGTCCGGTGAGAAGCCACACAACAAAGAGGTTTCTTATTGTTAAAAACTTACCCTTTTTGCTGCCACCCATAGGGAAGTAGATATAATCCCTGAACCATGAGCCAAGTGTCATATGCCATCTTCTGTAAAATTCGCCTACTCCTTTTGACGAATAGGGATGATCGAAATTACGCACAAACGGAAATCCCAGCATCACACCGATTCCGGCAGCCATAAGTGAATATCCCCAGAAATCAAAGTAAAGATTCATGGAGAAACATACCACTCCTACCCAGGCGAGAGGTGTTGAAATACTCTCATAGCCGATTGTACCTATCTCATTCCACATCATGGCGAGATAATCAGCGAGAAGTGCTTTCATGGCAAAGCCAAGTGTGAAGAACATAAGTCCCTCTTCAATCTTATCAAGATGCAGACGTTTTCTGAATTTAAAAGCCATAAATTCATCTTCTGTGCCCGATAAAATCTTATTTTTTTCAAAATCGGAATATCTCATGATAGGGCCGGACATAACCTGCGGGAACATTGCAAAATATGCTGCTACCGCAATAATCCCGGGACATTCACGTATTTTTCCCTTATACAGATCTGCCTGATAGCTGACCATTTTGAATGTAAAGAAGCTGATTCCGAGCGGAAGCGTCTGTATATTCCCATAGCTTACAAGGAACTTGAAAGCAAGAAGAAGTATTACATCAGACGCGATAATGAGGAAAAGAAATAACTTACTTTTCTTATGACATTTATATGAGAATAAGATGTTTACCACGATTGCAGCTGCAAAGACCACCATGCTCATGGGGTCTCCAATTGCATAAAATGCAAGACTGCCCACCAGTAGAATCAGTGGACGCAGCCTTGCCGGTAATACATAATATGCAAGTAGAAAAATCGGAAGAAATCTAAATATAAAAGATAAATCCGAAAAATTAATAATATTAGGGTTAATCTGAAGCATTATTAATCTCTGCTAACTTGGTCTCGGCGGAGCTTGCGCTACGTGTATCCGAGAAATCATTCACAACCTGGTCGTATACGACCTTTGCATTGTCAGTGTCGCCGCTTTCATAGTAGGCATTTCCCAAATTATAGAGTGCATCGACATTGGTGTTATCATACTGGAATGCCTTGGATAACAGGCTGATGGCTGTTTCAAAGTCACCATTTCTGTATGCCTCGTATCCTGTATTGTAACTTCTCTTCGAAAGTTCACTACCCACAAGAACCATAAAGGAATTGTAGAGCGCTGTAAACTGCGCGGAAGGTGCTCCTTCCATGTTGTTAAGATCAACTCCCTGCATCTGAGTTTCGATAGTATCCATATCCTCCGGATTTGAAAGATATGCTGAAACCGCAGCCATAAGATCGTTAGGTGCAGAGCCGGTTGTCTCCGTCTCTTTGTAGGAATCAACTTCCGTTTTCAATTCATCAAGCTCAGTAGTGAGGGATGCTATCTGCTGTTCGTATTCACCCATCTTGGCTGATTTGGAATCGGATTCCTCGCTTATAGCAGAAATCTGCTCTCTGAAGCTCGCGTTCATGGACTGAATTCTGGCAGGTAATATCAGATAATATGCCGCCGCCATACCAAGAACAACGCCTAGCACTATTCCCCAGATTGATCCACTCCTTGTAAATACATTGGTGCGAACAGGTTGGATTATTGTTTCGTTACCGCTCTGATAACGGATAACATCACCCTTAACCTTTGCTTTTTCCTCTCCCGACTTGGCTTCCTGAGGATCCATCATTGCCTCAGCTTCCTTAAGATATCTGGCTGCCATAACATTGCCCGTATCAAGCTTCAAGCTCTTTTGAGCTTCAGTCTTAGCCTTGGCATAATTGCCATTGTTCAGATATAAAAGAGCAAGTAAAAGGTGTGCTCTGATAAATCCGGGATTCATCGACAAAACCTTTTTAAGCTGGATTATAGCCATGTCAAGTCTGTCCTGATGACAGTGATTAAGTGCAATATTGAACTTTTTAATAGTCTGGTTGAAAGTCTCCAATCTGGACGGATCATTTCTAACAAGATCCATGTAATCGTCCGCTGCGTTGTCCTCCGGCTTAAGGTTTTTACTTATAACCCATTCGCTCAGAGCAGCAACAACTTCACCACACTCATAATAGACCAGTCCCAAAAGGTTTCTGGCCTGAATATTACTCTTATTAAATTTAAGACTCTGATGCAGTGATTCAATGGCTCCCGAAAGATCACGAATCTCCGCTCTCTCCAAACCATCGTTATAATAGCGGTTGGAAAGCGACATGATCCTTTTGTAAACTTTTACAGCTGCACCACAGTTCGGGCAGAAATCGTGCTCAGTGAGCTCCGCCCCACATTGATAGCATTTCATAATATGAAGTCACTCCCTATTGTATGCAGAGTATCAGTGGATACGTGTCTGACGGCTCATCTCCTCAGCCTTCGCATCCTTTAACAGGCCAACCAGCACGTCGGCCATGTCATCCAGATCCTGATTATAAATAATCTCTTCTGCATCCTCTATCTCGAGGCTAGGACGAAACTTCTTAAGTTCATTCTCAAAATTGATCATTGTAAAGCTCCCAAAGAAACAATCTCATAAGAAAAACAAATATACATCAGTGTCCGGGTAAAATACCCAGTGTCTCCCTCACCTGACCGACAAGATAAAGCGATCCGGCTGCAAATACCACATCTCCGGCTCCGCGCTCGGTTATGATGTCCATAAGAGCATCCCTTACACTTGTATAGTAGGAAAAACGAATATCGCGTTCAATATTCGCATTTCGCATCTCAGATTCAAAAGCGGCACGAAGCTGTGACTCGGAAACGGATCTGCCGGTTTCAAGCACTGAAACACAGACCTCATCAAAAATTCCGCTCTCCAGTATCTGCCTTATCATAAGATGGTATTGTTTGTCGGCAACAGCTCCAAACAGCAGCGTTCTCTTCTTCTCACAGGGTACTTCTCCCGCGCATTCAAGGAAAGCCTCCATACCATCGACATTATGTGCACCATCAACATAAAAGCCCGGAAGAATAAGTTCCATTCTTCCTCCCCATCTGGCCTTTTTCAAGCCATAGCTGATGTCTTCATCTGCTATGTTAACGCCGATATCTCTAAGGGCTCTTGCACACATTATCGCAATAGCGGCATTTTCTATTTGGAATTTTGCGACAGTCTGCAAGCGCAGACCGCAATATTTATCATACTGAGATTCATAAGAAAAATCAATGCAAATATTACCCGCATCATCCGGTGCGGTTTTAATATCCTTCACATAATCAGGCTCTACCTTGTAAACCTTGGCAGATAATTCCTCTGCACGCTTTTCAATAACCTCAGTACTCTCATCACGCCTGTTGCAGAAAACAAGCGGAGTATTGCTGCGTATTATTCCTGCCTTCTCCCCGGCAATCCTTGAAATGGTATTGCCAAGGTATTGCATGTGATCCATGCCTATCTCTGTGATCACGTCAAGTACAGGCTGGTGAATACTGTTTGTGGCATCAAGTCTTCCTCCAAGTCCGGTCTCAAGGACAAGATAATCCACCGGATACTTTTCATATAGAAGCATCGCCATAAAAAACAGAAACTCGAAATATGACGGAAAATCGTCATCGTAATTATATTCTTTTATTTTTCTAAGAAGGTCTCCGAATATCTCGCAGAAAATCGAATCCTCTATGGGTTTGCCGTTTATACAAAACCGCTCCGTTACCTTTACCAGATGCGGTGATGTAAACATTCCTACAGAGAAACCCGCCTGTCTCAAAATCTCCGACAGATAATTGCACACAGATCCTTTGCCGTTGGTACCGGCAACATGGATTATGTGCATTTTCCGGTCAGGACTTCCTATAAATTCCAGGAATTTCCTTGTCTCCTCCACAGAGTGTTTCTCCGTGAAAGCCGGTATCTGATCTACAAAGCGGTCGCATTCGTAGAATCCGAGCCTTTCCCCTGCATCAAGACGCGTAAGCAGCTCATTGATGCTGTTTTTCAACTCTTCCATCATAGTATTATCATCACTTTTTCAGCTGAGCCAGTCTCTCTTCAACCTGTGCGAATGTCTGCTCGTACTTCTTCTGCTTCTCTTTTTCTTCCTCGATCTTCTCAGCGGGAGCCTTAGAAAGGAACTTCTCGTTTGAGAGCATATTCTGTGATCTCTTAAGCTCGCCTTCGAGGCGCTTCTTTTCCTTCTCAAGTCTCTCAATCTCGGCCGAGATATCTACAAGATCTGAGAACGGCATATATATTGTAGCTTCAGCAAGAACCACCGATACAGCATCCTCGGCAATGCCTGCCTTATCGTTCTGGCAAACTGACTCGGAAGCGCTTGCAAGTGTCTCGAAGAAAAGCTTACCTGTACGGAAGATATCAAGAACCTCTTCCTTTTCGGATACTACGTAAACCATGGCTTTTCTTGAAGGAGCAACGTTCATCTGTGTACGGATGTTACGGATTCCTCTTACTGCTTCCTTGATAGTCTCAATAGACTTCTCGTCAGCGGCATAGTTCCACTCCTCCTTGTACTCAGGCCACTTGGAGATCATGATTGACTCCTCTTCGTCCTGAAGTGTGCAGAAGATTTCCTCTGTTACGAAAGGCATAAACGGATGAAGGAGCTTAAGTCCGTCAATAAGTACTGTCTGAAGAGTCCAGAGAACTGCCTCGTGAGATTTCTTATCATCCGAATTGTAGAGGCGGGGCTTAACCATCTCAATGTACCAGTCGCAGAATTCATCCCAGATAAAATCGTAAACCTTCTGAACAGCGATTCCAAGCTCGTACTTATCCATGTTTTCGGTAACTTCACGGATTGTATTGTTAAGTCTGGAAAGGATCCAGTGATCTACAGGCTCAAGTCCCTCAGGTGCGGGCTTGTTGATCGCACTCTTTTCATCCTCGCCCATATTCATCATGATGAAACGTGATGCATTCCATACCTTGTTGGCAAAATTACGGCTGTTCTCAACACGCTCGTTGTAGAAACGCATATCATTACCGGGTGCGTTACCTGTGATGAGTGTAAGTCTGAGCGCATCTGCACCGTAGTTATCGATAATATCAAGCGGATCAATTCCGTTGCCGAGGGATTTACTCATCTTTCTACCCTGAGAATCCCTTACAAGGCCATGGAAAAGAACTGTGTGGAAAGGATATGTTCCCATGTTTTCATAACTGGAGAATATCATTCTGATAACCCAGAAGAAAATAATGTCATAACCTGTTACAAGTACGTCTGTAGGGAAGAAGTACTTGAGTTCCTTAGTATCATGAGGCCATCCAAGTGTCTCAAACGGCCAAAGTGCTGATGAGAACCATGTATCAAGTGTATCGGGATCCTGAGTCAAATGATCATGTCCGCACTTAGGGCAAACTGTGGGTGCCTCTTTTGATACAACTACCTCTCCGCACTTGTCGCAGTAATATGCAGGGATTCTGTGTCCCCACCAAAGCTGTCTGGAAATACACCAGTCACGGATATTGTCGGTCCAGTTGAAATAGGTCTTATCCATTCTCGGCGGGATAAGCTTGATCTCGCCTTCCTTAACAGCCTTAACTGCGGGCTTTATAAGCTCGTTCATCTTTACGAACCACTGAGCCTTGATCATAGGCTCAACAGTGGTGTGACATCTGTCATGTGTACCTACGTTATGAGAGTAGTCCTCGATTTCTACAAGAAGCCCCATCTCATCGAGTTCCTTTACGATGGCATCTCTTGCAGCATATCTGTCCATACCCTCGAACTTGCCACCGTTGGCATTGATTGTGGCGTCATCGTTAAGTATGTTTATCTCCTCGAGATTGTGACGCTTACCTACCTCGAAGTCGTTAGGGTCGTGACCGGGTGTGATCTTAACTACGCCGGTACCGAATTCCATATCTACATAAGAGTCCTCTACAATAGGAAGTTCTCTATTTACAATAGGAAGAAGAACCTTCTTACCCTTGAAGCTCTTGTATCTGTCATCATCAGGGTTTACTGCTACAGCAGTATCTCCAAGCATTGTCTCGGGACGTGTTGTAGCGAACTCGATGAACTCGGTCTTGCTTACTGTTCCGTCCTCATCAATTACAGGATACTTGATATGCCATAAATGACCTGCCTGCTCCTCGTACTCAACCTCTGCATCTGAAATAGAAGTCTTACATACAGGGCACCAGTTTACGATACGGCTTCCTTTATATATGTAGCCTTTCTCATGCATTTTGCAAAAGACCTCTGTAACAGCTTCGTTACAGCCCTCGTCCATTGTAAAACGCTCTCTGTCCCAGTCGCAGGAAGAACCGAGCTTTTTAAGCTGCTGAATAATGGTTCCGCCGTACTCTTTTTTCCACTCCCATGCTCTCTCAAGGAACTTCTCACGTCCGAGGTCTCTCTTATCGATGCCCTCTGCCTTAAGAGTGTCAATGATCTTAACCTCCGTAGCAATGGAAGCATGATCTGTGCCGGGCTGCCAAAGCGCATTGAAGCCCTGCATTCTCTTATAACGGATAAGTATATCCTGCATTGTGTTATCAAGGGCATGTCCCATGTGGAGCTTACCGGTGATATTCGGAGGCGGAATTACAATAGTGAAAGGTTTCTTTGTCTCATCCACCTCTGCATGGAAATACTTGTTATCTTCCCATTTCTTGTAAAGTCGATCCTCAATTCCCTTGGGATCATAGGTTTTTGCCAATTCTTTTCTCATAAAAATATCCTCTTTATCTATATCAGCATATATTGTTCTATGATATTGCAAACACCAGCTTTTTGTCAAATAAAGTCCCCATTATGAAGCATAATTTAGAAATAAAAATGTGAGTAGATTTTGTGTGTGACACTTATGTCATGTACTTAAATAGGTTTACATAGTTTTATTGACTATGTTAGTATCATGTTGATATTTCGATTATCTTTAGCCCAATATCGTAAACCACTCCGAATTCCCATTTTATGCCACTTTTGAAAATAGCATTTTCGGAATATCCCCAATTTCCACAGAGTTATCCACATATACACGAGTGTCATTTTTCTGGTATACGAGGGTCATATTGTATTAATAAGGGCATTATTTTTCAAATAATTCAAACTATTCAGACTATTGTTTGGTTAACATAATATATTTACTTTCTATAATTATGTTAACTATACCCTTTATGCGCTTGAAAAACACCTCGATTTATATGATAGTTTCCATTTTTTATTTGGCTTCTATCCGCTTCCAGAGCGCCTTCACATCATTTTTGACTCTACTGGTCGATGTTCTGATTATCCCCTTCCACTCCCTTGGAAACATCTCATAATATGACCGTTGCAAAAATCTCTCATCAAGAAGAGCTACTATCCCGGCATCAGTTTCCGTGCGTATTACTCTTCCTGCTGCCTGAAGTACTTTATTCATCCCGGGATATCTGTAGGCATAGTCAAAACCATCCTCATCACTAAGCTCAAAGAACTCCTTTATTATCTCTCTTTCGTTACAAACCAGGGGGATTCCTGTGCCTACTATGATAACGCCTATGAGGCTGTCATCCTTCAGATCTATTCCCTCTCCGAAGATTCCACCCATCATACAAAAACCGAGAATGCTTTTGGAAGGCTCCACCTCAATCTCCATGTTGATAATACTTTCAAGGTCAATATCGTTAGCCGGCGAAAAACGGGATAGAAATTCCTCTCGCTCCTCCTCACTCATAATCTCCTGCTGAACAAGGATTTCCTGGGTATTCTCATCATAATATTCCTGCTCAAAAATATATCCTACTTCATCCATGAATACCCTGGATGGAAAGAATATCATGTAATTACCGCTTTTGGCGCTTACAATGGCATCAATATACGCCGCTATTTTCCTGTATTCATTCTCGCTTCTTCTAGTGTATTTGCTGGTGACATCGGAGGCAATCAGCCTTCCGCACCTCGAAGGATCAAAGACAGAGTGCGCATAGATTTCATAATCTTCAGATGTTCCTCCAAGAAGCTTCTTATAGTACTGAATCGGAAGAAGGGTTGCAGAAAACAATATTGTAGATTTAGCCCTCTCCATGCATAGAGAGAGGTTATCTGAAGGATCGGCACACAAAAGTTTAATTCTGAAGCCGTTTTCTTCATCATTTTCCGCAAAAATCACATATTTTTCATTAATTAGTTCATATATTGTCGCAAATCCGGATATATCGAAATAAAACTCGAGAATTTCATCCCTGTACATCCCCTCTGCGTGGTCCTCCAGCCATGAGGATATAACATTGATGATCAGGTTGATCTTCTTTATCAAAGGTGAGATATCATCAAGCACAATGGCTGTCTCGCACTCATCACGATATTTCTCCATCTCCGTGCATATAGAAGCCACGATATTGGCAATCCTCGGATGCACAGCTTTTATCAGGCTCTCAAAGGCCCTTAATACTTCAAGGTTAATCTCCTTGCTGTACATATCCCTTCCTCTGTCCAGCAGATTGTGGGCTTCATCTATCAGGAATATATTCTCTCCCTTATTACCGGCCGCAAAGAATCTCTTCAAATATATAAAAGGATCAAATACATAGTTGTAATCGCAAATAACAGCATCCGTAAAAAGACTGAGATCAAGTGAGAGCTCAAAGGGACACACGCTGTGCTTTTTTGCATAATGCTCAATAGTCTGCCTGTCGAAGCTGTCCGCCTTGGTCAAAACCTCGTAAATACAGTCATTAATCCTGTCAAAATGACCTTCTGCGTAAGGGCAGGCCGCGGGATTACAGTCGCTCTTTTCAATAAAGCATATCTTATCCTTGGCGGTGAGTGTCACCGTCTTGAATTTAAGGTCCTGCTCCCTTCTAAGTATCTCAAAGGTCTCCTCGGCCACTGTCCTCGTGATAGTCTTCGCCGTCAGGTAGAAAATCCTGTCAGCCTTGTCCTCACCGATAGCCTTAACAGCAGGGAAAACAGTACTAATGGTCTTGCCTGTGCCTGTAGGTGCCTCGAGAAAAAGCTTTCTGCCATGGTAGATGGTTCTATACACGCTTGCTGCAAGATCCTTTTGTCCCTCTCTGTAGGGGAAAGGAAACTGCGCTCCCTGTATGGATTTCTTTCTCACCTCATCCCAGGTTGCAAGGTACTCTGCCCATCTGTGATACAAAGAAAGCGTATTTTCAAACCACTCTATAATCTCCGCAGCAGTATGATCTTCCTCAAAAAGCTTTATTTCCTCTGATTCTATATTGCAATAGGTGATCCTGACGCTTACCTTTTCAAGCTCATTTTGCATTGTCAGGATTGCAGCATAGCATCTGGCCTGAGCCAGATGAACGTAGTCAGGCTCCTTTATTTTCTTCAAATCCCTGTAGGTGCCTTTAATTTCATCGACGAGAAGAGGCTTATCCTTCCTCTCCATTACTCCGTCGGCTCTGCCATCTATGGTCAATATGTAGTTAGTATCCGTGTGTGTGTAACTAAGCGGGACTTCCGCCTGATAATCCGACCCCATGCGCTTTTGGATCATGCGGTGTATTCTTCCGCCCTCCTGCATCGCAGTGTCAGGTGCATGATGTATTCTGTTGTCCAGATTGCCTGATCGGAATAGGAACTCGACCAGGGCTCGAACTGAGATTTTAATTTCCTTCATAATATGAAAACTCCCCATGACAGTATATCATGGGGAGCCCATCGTTTCAGATAAAACTTTATGCGCAATGATATATAATTAGCAAGCTACAGCGTGCTCACTAAGATAGTTTTCGAATTCCTTGTTGAACCCACGATAGCGAACTGTAAGCGGGCAGTCAAAGTTAAGGCCAAAGACACCAAGTATAGACTTAGCATCTACTGTAAAACGGTTGTACGAAACGTCTACATCGAAATCGCACTTAGTTGCAGCGCTAACAAAATCCTTTACCTGATTCGGTGTTAATTTGATTACTTTCTTAATTTCCATAGTCTTTAATCTCCTTACAATGAGAAATTATAAATCAAAAAAACGAAAAAATATTGTAGATTTTCTTAGGAATTTCTTAAGACTTTCTTAAAACGATTAAGTTGCGGATATTATGCGTTTTTTTGAGGTTGTTAATTCAAAATTTACTACCATTTCATGGCTCTTTTGGTGTGAATTATTAAAAAACCGCATGAAATGCAAATATTTTGCTTGCATGAAGCGAAAAAAAGCGCTTTAATTTTAAATATATTTTATCGAGAGGAGCATTGTTATGGAAAATCTTATTATTCCCCAGGATTACAAGTCTGCATTAAACCTCCACGACACGCAGGTCGGTATCAAAACAGTTAAGGACTTTTTTCAGAATACTCTTTCTGAGAATTTGAATCTTCTCCGTGTTACCGCGCCCCTGTTTGTTGCGCCCGAGTCAGGACTTAATGATAATTTGAACGGCGTTGAGCGTCCCGTAGCCTTTGATATCCGCGAGGAGAATGAGCGTGAAGCTGAGATAGTTCACTCACTTGCTAAGTGGAAGCGCTACGCACTTAAGAAATACGGTTTCAAGGTCGGCGAAGGTCTTTATACCGACATGAACGCTATCAGAAGAGATGAGATTCCCGACAATATCCATTCGGTATTCGTAGATCAGTGGGACTGGGAGAAGATCATCAGTAAGGCAGACCGCAATTTTGACTTCCTTAAGGACACTGTTCGTACAATATATAAGGTTCTTCGCAAGACTGAGAAGTATATGTCAATTCAGTATGACTATATAGAAGAGATCCTTCCTCATGATATTTTCTTCATCACCTCACAGGAGCTTGAAGATATGTATCCGGGAAAAGATGCCAAGGAGCGTGAATATCTCATCACAAAGGAAAAGGGTGCTGTTTTCATCATGCAGATCGGTGATCTTCTTGCATCCGGCGAGAAGCATGACGGAAGAGCTCCGGACTACGATGACTGGGCATTGAACGGCGATATTCTTGTTTACTATCCCGTGCTTGATATTGCACTTGAGCTCTCATCCATGGGTATCCGTGTAGATGAGGATTCTCTTAAAGAGCAGCTCGAGAAGGCCGGCTGCACAGAGCGTGCAGAGCTTCCTTTCCAGAAGGCTATTTTGGAGAAAAAGCTTCCCTATACCATCGGTGGTGGTATCGGTCAGTCAAGACTTTGCCTCTTCTTCTTAAGAAAGGCACACATTGGTGAAGTACAGTGCTCACTTTGGGCTGAGGATTACACCGACTATGCAAGAGAAAACGGTATACCGCTGTTATAATATCGCTATTTGATTTTCATTGAAAACACCCAATAATTCTGTTGACAAAGATTATGAAATAGCATTAAATTAAATCGAAAACTACATATAAATTATAAATATTTTGCTAGGGGAGCTTTGCTGAGATGGTGTTGAGCCCAACATCGACCCTTATTACTTGAACCGGGTAATACCGGCGTAAGGAAGCATATATATCGCGATGCGGTAAATATGATGAAAATGAAGCCTCCCCCGTGCAGAATAATAAACGGAGGAGGTTTTTATATGTCCCTATTTTTTAAGCTTGTAGACGATACCTACCAGCCCACCTCAGCAGGCTACGGCCTTCTGGTTATGTTATTTATTTTTGCGCTTATAGCTACATGCTTTTTCACAGGAAAAGATCATAAAAATCATTTTTCTGTAAAGCAGCTGGTATTTGCGGCTATGTGCGTTACCCTGGCAATGATCACATCAATGATCAAGATATGGGAGATGCCCATGGGTGGAGCCGTTACACTGTTCTCGATGTTCTTCATTACATTCGTAGGATATCTGTACGGTGTAAGAGCAGGTCTTACTTCTGCACTCGCATACGGACTACTTCAGCTCATCATCGGACCCTATATCATCAGTATTCCTCAGCTCATATGTGATTATATCCTTGCGTTTGGTGCGCTTGGAGTTTCCGGATTATTCTCACGTTTCAAGCATGGCATGAGCTTAGGTTATATCGCAGGTGTTTTAGGTCGTCTGTTCTTTGCAGTACTCTCAGGAGTGATCTTCTTTGGCCAGTATGCACCTGAGGGTATGAGCGCTTTCAGATACTCACTAGTATATAACGGTTCCTACCTCGGAGCTGAAGCAGTGCTCACATTTGCTATTCTCTGTATTCCTGCAGTCAGAAATGCATTCACAAGAATCAAGTATCTTGCAAATGAAGAAGACGTAAGAGAACAGCTTCATCTTGCATCATGATGAGAACTACATAATTACAAATTTATAGTTTCGCCCAGGGTGAAGGAGTAGATTATTCTCTCCTTCACCTTTTTATGTGTGATCCTCTCAAGCGCATCCTCATAGTATTCCAACTGAATTTTGTATCTCTCTGAGAGTTCGCTTCCGTCCTTTACTCTATCAGTCTTATAATCCAGGAGAACGAGTCCATCGTCCTCTTCAAACCAGACGTCAATAATCCCCTGAATAAGAACCTGCTCGGAGTCGGGGAATTTGGAATTAACCTTATTCGCACTTATTCCCATCATAAAGGGTGACTCTCTGTGAAGCCTTCCCAAATCGTGAGCCTTCTTCATACGCTCTCCGATGTCGCTCTTATAAAAGGCAAGTATATCCTTCTCATCCACACTGTCAGAAGCTCCTTCGGGCATTCTGCCGAGAGCTTCCATCTTCTTCATCCAGTTTACAAGGTCACCTGCTCTATCATCAGGAGTCAGATCTCCCTCATCATACAAAAGCTCCATAACTCTGTGGTAGATTGTACCCCTTGCAGCACCTTTAGCCTGTTTCTCCTTTTCGGCGATGAAGGAAGGAACTATCTCTTCTTCGTCAAATATAAAGTGAGTAGGCTCATCCTTTTGCTCCAGCATAGCTTTTTTAAGCTCTGTAACCGTAGTCTTTACATAAAGGCCTTCGAAAGAGTCAAATGCGTAGCTGTCGCCAAATCTCTCACCGAAAAGATCTGCATAGCGCAGTTTCTCCGGACCGGCAGGCATAAGAAGATTATCCAGGCGCACCTTGGCTGTAACATCTCTGTTTATCTCTTCTGCTGTCAGTTCATCCTTAGTCATAACCCTGAAACCAAAGGGGACCTCATCGCTTCTGTTTAACGGATCACAGGACACTCCAACACTCTCGCAAAGCTTCGCATAGTCAGGATGACGGGCAAGTGCCATCAAAACCAGATCAAGATAGCTTCCGGCAGAACTCCTTAGATAATACGGAAGAATGTAGGGCATCTCTCCGGAAAGTGCCTCTCTGTTTCTCAGAAGCATATTCCTTCCTAGCCTTCCTCTAAGGCTTCCTTCAGATGCCTTTTCTTCATCGCCTATCTCTATCTGACCGGTCATAATAAGCTTATCCTTGGCTCTTGTCATGGCAACATAAAGAATACGCATCTCCTCACCGAGAATATCCATCTTCATATTCTCGCCCATGATATTCTTTCTCAGCGTCTTATATTGAATACGCCTCTCGAGATCAATGGCAGGTGCTCCAATTCCATAGTCCATGTCAAGCACAACGGAGTCTTTAGTATCCATGAAGTTAAAGGATTTTGCCATTCCCGAGAGGAAAACAACGGGGAACTCAAGTCCCTTACTCTTGTGGATACTCATTATGCGTACAACATCGGCATTTTCATCAAGAATATTGGCTTCGCCGTAATCCACTTCGTATTTCTCAAGCTGCTCTATATACCTTACAAAATGGAAAACTCCGCTAAAGCTGGTCTTCTCGTAGTCTACAGCCTTCTCCTTAAGCATATTCAGATTTGCAAGGCGCTTCGTGCCTCCCGGAAGTGATGCGCAGTACTCTGCAAAATGAGTGTCGCTTAAAATCGTGCCTATAAGCTCACTTACGGGGAGATATTCGGCCCTCTGCCTGTAGTCTTCTATGAGATTTATAAACGCGCTTATCTTATTCTCCAAGGGCTGAAGCTGTTCGAGATTCTTGCATCTAAGAAGAATATCGTAAAAGCTGTCACCCTCGAAGCCGGTCTTCTCTGTATCCCTGTCGGCTGCCTTAATAAGCGCAAGATCCTCATCGGTAAAGCCGCCTATATCAGAGCGCATCACACTTGCAAGAGGAATATCCTGTCTCGGATTATCCAGAATTCTAAGGAAATTCAGAACCGTCACCACTTCTGTCGCTGAGAAATATCCCGTTCTCGATTCAACATAGGCAGGGATTCCCCTGCTTTCCAGAGTTTTCCTGAATATGTCATCCCAGCCCTTGGTAGTCCTTAGAAGTATTACTATATCTCCGTATCTGACCTTTCTGAAACTGTCTTCGCCCTCAGTTACAACTCCGCTCTCAAGCAGCTCCTCTATTCGCGTCGCTATCATGGAGGCCTCAAGCTCTCTCCCTTCATCAGAGGAAAGGTCTGTTACATCTCCGAGTAAAAGCTCTGTGGCAAAGGGATTCTCCCCCTCCGGCTGCGGAAATGTTCCGCCCACCACAAGTCTGGCATCTTCGTTGTATCTTACGCGTCCTAAATCCTCATCCATTATCTGCTCGAAGATATAGTTTACGCTGTCTAAGACCTCACTCCTACTTCGGAAGTTATTGTGAAGAGAGATCTTCCTCTCCGGCTGTCCCTCTTCCCATGAATACTTCGCCATTTTCTCCATGAAAATCTCAGGTCTTGCAAGTCTAAACTTATAGATACTCTGCTTTACATCGCCCACCATGAATCTGTTATATATTTTTTCTGATTCACCTGAGACTGCAGATAAAAGCAACTCCTGAACATTATTCGAGTCCTGGTACTCATCTATCATAACCTCTTCAAAATAATCCCTGTACTGGGCTGCTCCGCCTTTAAGGATTATTTCAAGAGCAAGATGCTCCATATCTCCAAAATCTATTATCCCCTTCTCTCTCTTCTTCTCATCGAATTCCTTTTTGAAGTTAAGTGCAAGAAGAGCCAGCGTTTTCACGGGCTTTGCAGCAAAAGCCATATGAGCGCAAATAGTCTTTTTATCCTCGGCAAAATATTTCTCTTGAAGCTTCCCTATAAGTTTTTTTGCCTTATCCCTATAGTTCTTTGCAAGTTCTCTCTTATCAGCATTAACAGAATCATCCTTCTTGGTAGAAAGCCTTGCAAAATTCATATTCAAAACCATGGCTCTGACTTCATCGAAAGATTTATCTCCGCTCTGTCTGATTGCAGATGCCTGGTCAAGCTCATTCTCCAAAAGATCTCCAAAAAAGTACGGCCCGTCAGGATCCATAGCAAGTTTAAGGGCTATCCTGTAATACTCTACGCACTCCTCCATAGAGGCTGCAAAACCGGCCAATGCCTTTTTCACAAAAGGTGCACTGTCGAAATCTTCCTCGCTAAGGCTGTAGTCATCTGCCCTCTCAGTAAGCCACTCCTCCGGAAAAGGCATACTCATTGCGTAGTCATAAAGTTTTAAAATAAACTCTTCAACCTTGTCGTCCCTACTTCCTGTTGCAAAATATTCCATACATTCAAGGAAGTCGGGATCCGCCTCTTCATATTTCTCCTCCAGAAGTTCCTCAAGAACATCCGCCTTCAGGAGTTTCATCTCTCCCTCGTCTCCAACCCTGTAGGAGGGATCGAGATCGATATCATTGAAGTTATTCCTGATTATGTACTGGCAAAATGAGTCAATAGTGGTAATCTGCGCTCCGTGAACCAGCGTCTCCTGTCTCTGAAGGTGAGCATTATCCGGATCCTCGGCGAGCTTTTTCTGTATTGCCGCCAGTATTTTTTCCTTCATAGAAGCCGCAGCAGCCTTGGTGAAAGTTACCACCAGTAGTTTATCTATATCTATCGGGTTATCGCCCGTTATACGCTGTATAATGCGTTCTACAAGCACAGTAGTCTTACCGGAGCCCGCCGCTGCGGAAACCAGTACATTCGAATTTCTCGCATCTATTACAGCTTGTTGTTCAGGTGTAAATCCCATATCAAACCTCCGATGCAATACGCTGCATCACTTCATCGTCTTTCATCTTTGGGAGTTCCCTACAGGAATATCCCGGAATGCCCTGCTCAAATCCGCAGACAGATTTGAACCTGCAGTACTTGCACGCCGTATTGTCTCCCTGAGAATAGGGGTTAACCTCTATATCCCCCTTTAAAATATTTCTGCCACTCTTCTTTATAAGGTGACTTACATACCTGGAAACCTGCTCAAAGTCATCGGCACTCATGACATCCGAGCCGTTCTTTGCGAAACTCCCGTCCTTATTGAACTTCACAGGAATTACATCAGACTTCTGCCCGGCCTCATGATCCAGAAGATCAATAATCTCCCTGTCAGCCTGCACAAGTCCCCTTGTACGAAGCTCCTCCCTAATCATTGCGTTGACCTCTTCGCCTGTGGCATCCGGATTCACCTTCTCCCCGTCGAGAACGGGATCTGTCAGATGATAATACAAAATAGCTGCCGGAACCGCTTCCTTCCCACGATTCTTAGCCTCTGCCATTCCTCTTGCCACATTCATATACATGACAAGCTGAAGCTGCAATCCATAATATAATGCACACAGATCAAACTTCTTATTACCCGATTTAAAATCTATTACCTTGATATAGACATGGTCAGCATCCTCATAGGTATCTATTCTGTCGATGCTTCCCGTTAGCTTCATGCGCTGCAAAATCCTGCCGCGCTCATCCTCTGTCAGGGCGATATTGATTGCATCGATCTCACCCGCTTCATCGAAGGAAGTCTCCATGCTCCTTGGAACAAAAGAACCCTTCTTAAGCTGATACTGGAGCGTATCAACACTTCTGAAAAGGATACGCTTTATCCTCTGCATCAGATATTCATTTCTCTTCGTGCTCTCAAGGATATTGCCGTTATATCCATCGGTAAATTCGGTGAGAGCTTCCTCCATTATCCGCTCTCCGTCCTCCTTGGAAAAACTGTCCCAGGAAAGATTTTCCTCCTCCAGCTTTTTCGAAAATTTCTCCAGGGCGCCATGGAAAACGGTACCGAGATCTGCCTGATCAAAGGTGAACTCCTCACGCTCATCAAGCCTCAGACCATACTGAAGGAAATGTGCATAGGCGCACTGAGCATACTTCTCAAGTCTGCTGACAGAGTTGACAAGGAAATTCCCATACAGCATCGATGCCACAGCATCGGAAAGGGGCTTATGATCGTATCTGACGCCCGCTGCCTCCACCATTTTAAGTAGTCTCTCCCTATGACCCGAAAGAGCGTTAAACAGCCCGCAGAAGGCATTCTCCTCTTCCTCGTTCATATATCCTCGCGAGTAGTCCTGAATGTGCTCTGCGATGTAATCAAGGCCATTTCCGGCCGTCTGAATAATGTCACCCTCTGCTCTGTCATCAAAGCGCTCGGTAACCACTCTGGGGAAAAGCGCCGTTATCTTGCCTATAAGGTACGCCGGTCTGATACTCTTACCATCCGGATCAAGATGTGCAAAGGACAAATAGAGTCTCTCAGAAGGCTTCGTCAGGTTCATGTACAGATAAAGTCTCTGTATATACATCTGCTGCCTGGGCGTAGGCGCAAGCTCAATACCTGTCAGAGAATCAGCAAGGAACTGCCTCTCGATATCCGAGATAATGCCGCCCGTTCCCGCCGCCTTCGGAATCAGGTCATCATTAACTCCAAGAAAGAACAAGGTCTTAACTTCCTTAAGTCTCGTCCTCTCGATATCTCCGACAACAATTCTGTCTACGCTCTGCGGAATGGTACCGATCTCGATGTCCGAAAAGCCCACATCGAGAATCTCCGCATATTCCTTCCAGGCGATCTTCTCATCGCCCATAAGCGCAGTCACCTGATCAAGGAGTGCTATTACCTTGCGATAAATAACGGAATACTCCTTTGCCCTTATCTCATCCCCCTGCCCTCGAAATCTATTCTCAAACTCCGCCATTTTCCCCTGGGCGCCAAGGCCTGTCAGGAACTCATAGAGAGCGCGGGAATAATCAAGCACCTTCTTCCCCTCAGCGCAAAATAAGGGCGCCAGTGCCTCCACTGTTTTTTGTCTCAGGGAATTCAAATCACTCAGGTATGCTTTTTTCTGCTCCTCGATTATATTATTTTCACTGTCCTTTTTATTGGACATTTTGAGTTTCCTCATTATCTGTCCGGGTATACGTTCAAAGTCAGTCTCCCATCCCTTTATTCCGCGGATACCCAGGGCACGAACATAGTTCTCAAGCCTGTCCGTCTCATTTGCCGTAAGAGGTGACAATCCGCTGCGCAGAAAATGGAACACAGACTCATAGCTATACCTGGAAGTCACAGTAAGAAGCGCACTTCTTATAGCTTCAATAAGGGGATTCAGCTTGATATTACCGGTCTGGTCCAGATAAATCGGGACCTCATACTTCCCGGCTTCATTGCTGATCACCTCGCCATACCTTTCAAGGCTTCCGCACACTATGGCAAAATCGCGATAGTGCAGCTCTCCGTTTTCCCTAATGAGCTTCCTGATCCTCGATAAAACCATCTGAACCTCGCGGCTTACCGTGTCCGCCTCGAGAATACCAATACTTGTGCACTTTGCAGTTTCACCTTCCTGCGAATCTCCATTCTCCGAAACTCCATACTTAGCATTTCCGTATCTGAAAAGATGCTTCTCCAAAAATGTGAGCTCCGGATTTGATGCATGCCTTCCCTTCTCAGTGTTTTTCAAAAAGACATCGCGTGAGTTTTCGTTCCTATAGGCTGCCCATCTCTCAAAATCAGGCACAGTAGAAGGATCCGAGCTTTTTTCATTTTCATATTCAAGGCGCAAAAGGTCATGAACTGTCTTCTTCGTAAGTAAAAACAGCTCCTGTTCCTCATTCCTGTCATAGTTATAGGGATTGTCCTCCTGTCCGAGAGTAAAGGAAAAGATAACCTCTGATGATAATCGCTGTATCTCGGCAATAACCCTGTACTGAATCGGTGTAAAGCCGGTGAAACCATCAAAGGCAATCACACTGTCGGCGATAAGCTTCGATGATGGAAGCGCCCTGCAGAGGACATCAAGAAGCTCCTCCTGGGCGATATAATTTCCCTTGATGTATTTTTTAAATTCGGAATAAAGGAGCCTTAAGTCCGAAAGCTTGGCCTTGAGAGCGCCTTTGTTCCCGCAAACATCCATAATATCATCCAGCATCTCCGATTCGATGCCATACTGCATAAACTCGGAAACAGTGGACTTCACTTCATCTATATAGCCCATCTTGTGCATACTTCCGCCTATTATGGGGAGATCACTTTTTATCTCCTCCGCAACATGCCTAAGCACAAGGCTTTTACCCATATCATCAAGCACCTTCTCATGGCTCTCTCCGACCTCCTCGAAAATACGATGGGAGAGTCTGGAAAAGCTGACAACATCAATATTCATGATGCCGTGGTCAGGGTGCTGTTTTACAATATCCATCTGCGTCTGCATGGTGAACTGATCAGGAACCACGATAAGAAAATTCCTGTCAGGCTCAGCAATACTTCTCTCAATTATTTCTTTCCTCAGGTGATAGCTTTTCCCCGCTCCCGAGGCGCCAAAAATAAAACGCAGCATGTCAATAACTCCTTCACTAATTGGGTGTTTATACAGTCTAAATTTTACCACAAAAAGAGACCCATACATGTCCAATATATGGGTCTCCAAAAATGTTAGTCTGTTTAATTGTGCTTCCGGAAATGCTTCCCGAAATGATTAATGATGGAAGAATCTCATGCCTGTAAACGCCATTACCATATCGTGGTCGTTGGCTGCCTGAATAACGTTGTCATCACGCACAGAACCACCGGGCTGTGCCACATATTTTACGCCGCTCTTAGCTGCTCTCTCGATGTTATCGCCGAAGGGGAAGAATGCATCAGAGCCGAGTGCAACGTCCGTATTTCTATCAAGCCATGCGCGCTTATCAGCCTCTGTGAAGACTTCCGGTTTTACCTTGAAAAGATTCTGCCACTTGCCCTCTGCAAGAACATCCATATAATCAACGCCGATATAGAGGTCGATGGCATTGTCTCTGTCTGCTCTTCTGATGTCATCAAGGAAAGGAAGCTCAAGAACCTGGGGTGACTGTCTGAGGAACCAGTTATCCGCCTTTGAGCCCGCAAGTCTTGTGCAGTGGATTCTCGACTGCTGACCTGCTCCGATACCGATTGCCTGGCCGCCCTTTACATAGCATACTGAGTTGGACTGAGTATACTTAAGAGTTATGAGGGATATCAAAAGATCCTTCTTAGCTGCATCGGTGAGGTCCTTATTATTTGTCACGATATTTTCAAGCATCTTGTCATCAATCACGATGTCATTGTGTCCCTGCTCAAAAGTGATTCCGAATACCTGCTTCTTCTCAAGAGCTGCGGGCTTGTAGGAGGGATCGATCTTGATTACAGCATAGTTACCGTTCTTCTTTGCCTTAAGAATTTCAAGGGCTTTTTCTGTGTAATCGGGAGCGATGATTCCGTCTGAAACCTCTCTCTTGATAAGTCTTGCGGTATCCTCATCACAAGTATCTGAAAGTGAAATGAAATCACCGAAGGATGACATTCTGTCAGCGCCTCTTGCTCTTGCATATGCGCTTGCCATAGGTGAGAGGTCGCCAAGGTCCTCAACCCAGTAGATTTTCTTCTCAATATCTGTAAGAGGAAGTCCTATTGCAGCTCCCGCAGGTGATACGTGCTTAAAGGAAGTTGCTGCAGGCATTCCTGTTGCTGCCTTTAATTCTGAAACAAGCTGCCAGCCGTTAAATGCATCAAGAAGGTTGATGTAGCCGGGCTTGCCGTTTAAAACTTCTATCGGAAGGTCACTTCCATCCTCCATGAAAACTCTTGAGGGTTTCTGATTCGGATTACAACCATACTTAAGTGCTAATTCTTTCATTTTTTCTTCTCCTGTAGTCCGCGGCCGTTGTCATAAGCTATATTCTTTCTTAGCCTCGTTGCAAAATACGCATAATCGGCTAAGAAAGAATATAGCTTACTTCGCCGGCCGCTCACTCATACAATAAAAATTTTGATAGGTTCAGTTTAATATTATCGTTTATACAAGGAATATTTTACGTAATAGTGTTATTTATTTTTGTTTACAATGCGGGTTTCATATTTGCCTGTAGCGATGTCGATGTAGCGGGTGAAAAGGGAGACTTTGTTGTCTTCGTTGAGGTTATCCCATACAAGTTTTGTGAACTCGTCGATATCACCGGAGATTTCTACCTCTGTGGGCTCGCCTTCGTAGCTCGGAAGCGGATTGCCATCGCCCATGTAGGTGTGGATGAAGTAACCTTTTCCTGCCTTGGGATTCTCATAGTTATATGTAAATCTGAGGCATGAAGAAGGATCGTTATGGTCGCTCTTAAGAATAGACATAGAGATGTCGTACTTGCCGTCATCGATGTGCATAAGTCCTGAAATACGAGGTGTATAGTTAGGCGCATCGGGCTCAAACTCTCTGGTTCTGAGGGACTCCTCGAAGGACTGTCCTGCCTCCATAAGATCATAGATGGTATCTGTCTGATCACCGTTTGTCACAATTGTGTACTCACCGCGCACGCGAACAGGTGCATAGATGATAAGGCTCGGATCCTCAAGCTTTGCGGGATCGAAAGCTTCTGTGCGAATGCCCTCTCCCTCTGTAACAAACACTCTGTTTCTGCTGTTCTCGCTTCTGCCCATGATGAAGTAAGCAGTAACAGCATACTTTCCATCGGCACTTGTGCCAATCACAATGCCGCGCCCCGGATAAGAATTTGAGCTAAGTTCTGTTGCAAGATTTACCATAAAAACCTCCGTTTTATATAAAATAAAAACCGCCTGAGCATACCATTACAAACGGTTGCCCAGGCGGTCGACATTCAAAATATTTTCGCACTCCCCTGTGGTTACCCACATATCCGCCAGTTGTGCGACACACATACTTTAAACTAAAATCGCGCCAAATGCAATTGGTGTTTTTCAACAAAAATTATACTTCCGGAATAGCGTCTTCGGGAATCGGGCAGACATACCCGCTCTTCGTGCGCTCCGCAAACTCTTTTGCAGCTTCATCAAGAATATTTTTATCCTCAAAAATATCGATAGCCGCAGCACACAAAACCTTGCCCGCATGAACTGCTGCCTTATATCCTATCGAAGATCCGGCACAGGAAACATTCTGCCAGCTGTGTCCGGGACACCCGTCAGGCCAGGCTGTAACACGAATCTGTGCTGTCGGAACATTCCAGCTCACATCCCCGACATCGGTTGAAGTTGGCTCAAACGCCTCGCCCATAAAATGCGGACAAAGGGCCACATTCATCCCGTTCCCATCCGAATCAAAGGTCTTTGAAAGCGCACTCGCAAACTCGAGTTCCTCCTCATTGAAGGTCGGCACCCCAAGCTCTTCGAAATTCTTATAGAGCACTTTTTCCAGCGCGCGGTTCGTCACAGTATCCGACATGCCATCAACAAACTTCCTGACAAAAGTCGTCTCGGTCATCAGTGCAGCACCCTCCGCGATCTTATCGACACGCTTTTGAAGCTCCACCGCCTCCGCCACGTGATTGGAGCGAACCATATACAGCACCTTCGCATTGGGCTGAACCACATTAGGACTCACTCCGCCCGCATCGGTTATAGCGTAGTGCACCCGCGCCCTGTCACTTATATGTTCTCGTAAAAACTGAACGCCGATATTCATCAGCTCTACCGCATCCAGTGCGCTTCTTCCCTTTTCAGGGGCGCCGGAGGCATGGGATGCTATTCCATGAAAAGTGTACTCCACCTGTATGCAGGAATTCGACGATCCCGTAACAACCTCGTTACTGTCAGCGGGATGCCAGGTCAGCGCAGCATCCAGTTTTTTCCATTCTCCGTCCCTTGCCATGAACGCCTTGGAAGCGCAGCCCTCCTCACCGGGACAGCCGTAGAGGATTACAGTACCGACTTCTGCTGCCTGTTTATCTTCAGCATTCTTCAATCGTTCCTCAAGATACTTCTTTATTCCGATCGCTGCCGCCAGAGCTCCGGCTCCCAAAAGGTTGTGACCACATCCGTGTCCTGAACCGCCCTGCTCTATCGGTTTTTCCTCAAGTGACGCAGCCTCCTGTGAAAGCCCGGATAGTGCATCATACTCCGCCAGAATTCCGATCACCGGCTTCCCGCTTCCAAAGCTCGCCTTGAATGCTGTGGGAATATTACAAATCCCCTTCTCCACCGTAAAACCTTCCTTCTCACACACCTCGCAGTATAAATCGCAGGACTTATACTCTTTCAGAGACAGCTCCGCGTACTCCCAAATACGCCCCGCCACCTCTTTTATAAGATCACTTTTCTTTTCAATTTCACCAACCGCATCCTTTTTTATTTCAGTCATCACACACCCTCTTTTAATCCATATCCTGAATTAGTTAATATTCTCACCTAGAATAGCCTAATAAATATTATTACCTCGTAGAACCACTCTTATACACACCCCATCACCTTCGCCATTCATTACTCCCGGCAAAGACTGTTATAAATTCCAGAGCCAGCCCGCAGCATAAGCAGCAGAAATTTGTAGGTCTCGGACGAGGAGATGGTTTATAAAATATAAAAATAATGGGTTCCGACTGCTTTGAACAACGTGAAAGAAGGAATCCATTATTTTTATATTTCTTATAAACCACGACGCAGACGAAAACACAAATTTCTGCTGCTTACGCTGCGTGCGTCCCTGAATTTATAACACCTTGCTCAGGAATTCCTTAAGGCGCGGGTGATTGGGGTGGTTGAAAATCTCATCGGGAGAGCCCTGCTCAAGAAGCTTACCGTCAGCCATGAAAAGCACACGGTTACCCACTTCGCGTGCAAAGCCCATCTCGTGAGTTACCACAACCATCGTCATACCCTCGTCTGCCAGCTGCTTCATAACATCAAGAACCTCGCCGACCATCTCCGGATCTAAGGCGGAAGTAGGCTCATCAAACAACATTACTTCGGGTTCCATCATAAGTGCCCTGACGATAGCTATACGCTGCTTCTGACCGCCTGAGAGCTGAATCGGATAAGCGTCTGCCCTGTCAAAAAGACCTACGCGGCCCAAAAGATCGTACGCCTTTTTCTTTGCCACATCCTCCGGCATATGCTTAACCTTAACAGGTGCGAGAATCATGTTCTCCATTATTGTCTTGTGTGGGAAAAGATTGAAATGCTGGAAAACCATTCCCATCTTCTGCCTGTGAAGATCCATATTCACCTTCACCCACTTACCGTTTTCATCTTTGTATTTCTTCTTGGTGATATCGACATTATCAAAAATAATTGCGCCGCCCGTGGGCTCCTCAAGGAGATTCAGTGAGCGAAGAAAAGTCGATTTTCCGCTTCCCGAAGGCCCGATAACAACCATGACATCGCCCTTATCAATGTCAACGGTCACACCGTCGAGAGCCTTGATTTTTCCGAAATTATAATGTTTTTCAAGATTTGTAATCTGTATAAGCTTATCTCTTGTCTCCACGGCTCATCCTCCTTTCGAAATATGCGATTACCTTACTTGTAGGGAAGCACAGGCAGAAATAAATTGCTGTTGCCACAAGCAAAGGCTCGATAATAATGAAGGTTGCACCGCGCACAGCGTTAACCGCAGACATAATATCCTGAACGCCGATGGTATAGGTTATCGCTGACTCCTTGATGATAACAACGAACTCATTCGCAATCGCAGGAAGAATATTCTTTATCGCCTGCGGAAGAATGATATATTTCATATTCTGGAACTGGCTCATACCAAGAGATCTCGCAGCCTCAGTCTGACCGCCGTCGATCGACTGAATACCGGATCTCATGATCTCGCACAGGTATGCACCAGAGTTCATACCAAGAGCCACAACTCCGGGGAAAAATCGCTCGAATTTAATAAATCCAAGAAATGTAAAATTGGGAAGTTCTATGAGCGCTCCGAATACGCCATAGTAGATGATCGCCACCTGAACGATAACGGGAGTCGATCTCAAAATCTCAACATAAGCAGTCGCAAGGAAGCTTATCGGATTTAACTTTCCGATTGTTACACCGATTCCTTTCTCCTTCTGATGTCCATCCTTATCGAGCCCAAGAAATGCAAGAGGATAGAACTTTGTCATTCTCATTGCCGAAAGAATAAGTGCCAACACGAAACCAATGGCCACGGTGAAAAGCGAAAGCATGATCGTAACCGCCATGCCCTGCCAGAATAGTGAAGCATAAGGTGAGATTTTTGAAAAATTCTCAATTTGTATAAAACTGTCCATAACGTATTTTTATCTCCGAAATTATGTTAATGTGTCATTTCTAATATATCATAAAACCCGGGTGAAAATGCAGAACATTTCCGCAAAATTAAACGAACCCGGAAACATGACATCTCCGGGTTCGCATTCTTGTTTTTCAATCCGATCAATTATTACTGATCAAGAAGTCCCTCGATAATCTCGCCTGAAGCCTGCTCGTTAGCTGTTGCTACAAACTCATCCATTTTTCCTTCTGCCTTAGCCTTGGCAATTGCCTCGTTAACGCCGGCCTTAAGAGCATCATTGCCCTTGCTGACACCGATAGCTGAACCCTCTGCTCCGTCATAAGGTACATCAAGTACTACGCAAAGCTCGGGATAATTCTTGGCATAACTCTCTGCAACTGCTGTCTCGATGTATGCACCGTCAAGCTTACCTGCAAGAAGCTCTGCAATAATATCTGTAACCTTTGTCAACTGGATAAGCTCTGCATCAGGGCTGTTAGCCTGTGCAAGGTCAACCTGGATGGCACCTGTCTGAGCGCCTACTTCGATATCAGGGTTATTGGTATCCTCAAGGCTTGTGAACTTATCCTTATTGGACTGAAGACATACGAAGGACTGACCTCCCTCATAATAGATATCTGAAAAGTCCATGATGGATTCACGCTTCGGATCGGGTGAAAGTCCTGCAACTCCAAGGTCAACTGCCTTAGTCTGAAGCTCCATAAGAACACCGTCAAAGTCAACCGGTACTACCTCGAGCTCAAGTCCGAGATAATCTGCGATGTACTGAGCAAGTGCAATATCAAAACCTGCAAGAGTAGGTGTTCCGTCATCGCCTACTGCATAAAATTCATAAGGTGCAAAATCGGGTGATGTTGCTACTGTGAGCTTTCCGGGTGTAACTGTGGAAATCTCTGCGCTTGCAGAAGCCTCTTCGCCTGCTGCCTCCTCGGTAGCTTCTGTACTCTCTGCTGTCTCTGCGCTCTGCTCTGTCTGTGCGGGAGCTTCTGCATCCTTAGATGCGCCGCCGCATGCTGTCATGCTAAAAGTCATAGCTCCGATTAAAATAGCTGAGATAAGTTTCTTCTTCATAATAGCCTCCTTCTTTATACAAGTTTTATTCATGAATTATTGCATATTTATTCATTAATCACTTTGTTTTATACATAATAATACACTTGATGTATTTTATCAACCCCAAATATTAAAAAACATCAAAAAAGGCATGAAAAAAGCGCTTGCAATGCAAGCGCTCTTCCCATCCTTAATTATTATAGAGGGAACTATATAATAGAGGAAATCATTTGGGACTTTATTGTCTCATATTATGCGTCACAAAAGTGTCACAACGTTTAAGTTCACTGTTTATGCGGCTTCCCAGACTTTACTGAAACGTTTTTACCAAAAATCATCGGAAAGCTGACATAATTTTCCAAGTGTCGGCTCCGCCCAACTGTACTGATTCATGTACTCACCCGCGAAACCCGAGTCTTCACGCTGTCCCGCGAGATAATTGAAATAATCGCAGTCAAAATATTCTTTATTAATTCCGGCCTCGCCGCGCCTTCTTATAAGAGCATTTACGCAATCGTTTTCGTTAAATATTCTGCTCATATCGGCAAAGAGGTTTCTCATATAGGATCTGTGGCCGCTGGGATCATCCTCATCCTGCCAGATTCTATCCATGATCTGATCAAAGGTTCTCATCGCTCCGTTGGCATCAATCAGAACCGCAAGGAGTTCCTTGGTCTTACTGTAAGCAAATTCAAGCGGCAGCCCGTCCTTTGTAAAGGCCTCAAACTCCCCGAAGGTGTGAATTCGCAGCTTTGCATTTTTTTCTGCCTCTATTGGGAACCTCAGGTGTTCAAACTCGCTCTTAATCTTGGCAGGCGTAACAGGCTTCATAATATATCCGCTGGCATAGAGCGCAAAGGCTTCCTTCATATATTCAGAATAGCCCGTGACAAAAATTATATTGATTCTTGGATTTATTACCTGCAGTCTTTTCGCAACTTCCACGCCGTTGTCCGTTCTCATCTCCACATCAAGAAAAGCTATCTGTGGTTTTATATCCACAACCTTTTCAAGAGCGGCCTTTCCACTGGTAAATCCCTCAACCTGGGCACCCGGAATCGCTTTTTTTATGGCACTCATACAGCCTTCAAGCGCAAGGTCCTCATCGTCAATTGCAATTATTCGCATTATTTTTTCATTACTCCTTTTTAATTAGATCCACGGGGGATCGTGATGGTCGACTTCGTTCCGACTCCCGGAGTGCTCTCAACAACAAGGTGTCCGCCGCACATTCTAAGGAGCCTCTCCCTAAGATTATCAAGGCCTATGTGAAGCCCGTCGCCCTCTTTGTACTCATCGGGGTTAAATCCGACTCCGTCATCCTCCACTATCACATAATAGTATTCCGAATCGGAATAGCTTTCAATCCTAACCGTTCCTCCCTCTTCTTTTTTATGGATTCCGTGCTTAACGGCATTTTCCGCAAGCAGCTGCACCGAAAGGGCCGGAATATCGAAGCTCTCGTCTTTGATATCGTATTTGATGGTCAGCTTTTCACGAAAACGCATCTTCTCAAGGCTGAGGTAATTGGTGACATGCTCCATCTCCCTAAGGAAGGTGATGCAGTCCTCCTTTTCAAGGTTACTTAAGTTTCCGCGAAGGTAATCCGAAAATCTTCCGATGGCCTCCTGTGCCTTTTCGGGATCCTTTTCACAAAGGACATAGATCGAGTTCAGCACGTTATATAAAAAATGCGGCTTGATCTGTGTCAGAAGGATCTTGATTCTGTCTCTGGATATTTTATCCTCCTGCTCAAGAAGGAGCCTCTCCTGCTCATATTGGAAGGTATTATCCATAAGAATAAGAGACAGGCAGATCATGTAGGGCATGATCTCGATTCCCGGCACGAATGCCCTGAGTATTACTCCGATAAGCGGAAAAAATACGATGGACAAAAGCGCAATGACATTATCCTTCTTGAGGTATTTTCTATAAACAATCATGTAGACAAGGACAAGAAGAATGATCAGATAGCCGCCGACCTGGCCCGCAAAGTAAAGCGGTCCCTTTTCAAAATTGATTCCATCGAAGGATACTACAAAACCGTAAAAGAGGCAAACCACCCAAAATATGGAAAATATTGTGGCCAGCGGTATTACAAACTTCTTCATCTCAAGCTTTCTGCCGCATCGCCTCGAAATATAATATGAAACATATATTCCGTAAAATCCAAGGAGTGAATAAAAAGCGATAAAATATACAGAATATGCAATTTTGGTAATAAGCACCAGCTCGTCGTTATCAAAGTCCTGGCATACCACAATTTTCACAGCAAGAACAGAGATAAGCATAAGCATATCCGAAATGAGCATTTTGGTAAACTGGCCTCTTTCCTTGTTGGCATTCTTCCTCATGTGGATGTCTCCGAAAAGCTTGATGCCAACTATCGCCAGTAGGAACGACGATATTCCTATATTTACATAATCCATGGTATGATTCATAATATTCATCCGCCTTACAGTTCTTAAAGAGCTTACGTTCTCTATCCTTACTTATTTCCTGAAGACAATCCAGTTGTGAGACCACGGCACAGGAAGCCCAAAGAGTGTTCGCACTTTTCCATTCGCGCTTCTGTACCAGGAGTAGTTCCAGCCTGCGCCCATGTCCATGTACACTGCGTTAGTTACGCCAAGCCTTCTAAGCTCTGACATAAATTCATTAAAATGCATCATTTTTACGGAATCTATCACGCAAAGGTTCCCGTTAAGTTCCGCAAGAGCCCTGTAGCATCTGGCTCTCGGTCTGTCGAAATTCATGACATTTCTTTTGTCTTTTATCATGGCAAGCTGCATAAAGCCGCTGCCACCCGCCTTGGCTGCTTCCTGAACTGCCTCGGTTTTATTTTCAAATTCAAATCCAAATTTGCCGTTTGCAAAAGTGAAGGCTCCGTCCGCATCCCTGTCATAGGGGCTGTCGTAGAATTCGCCGTGGGATGCGTGATCCCCCTCAATGTTATCCTGGGCGAACTTTATCTGCACAGCATGCTGAAAAGCGGCGCCGCAGCACCAGGTGATCGATTCATCGGATTTTGACGGGCGTTTCCCGCATTCGAGATCCACCGTGGTATATTCAGGAAAAAACACGTAAACCTTATCGGTTTTGAAAATAAGCGTCTCATCCCCCGGAAGGATATCTTTCACAGGAATATTTCGCGCATCTATGCTCTCTTTTATATTCACATGATACTGGGATATCAGTCCCATGAATATAAATACAAACGCCGGAATAACCAGGAAGGAAGTTGCATAACAAAGTCTGTACATGAGCCTTAGCGGTTTTAATCTGATCTTATCAGGTCCCCACAAATAAATCACAAGCGCTATACTCTGGAAAATCGGAAGCGTCCAGTAAACGATGTAGGGTGCCGACATCTGCGCAACAAAGAAGGTTGTATAAGCTCCAAATGAAAGCAGTGCCATCGCCATCAGCCAGATTCCGGTAAGTCGTTTTCTCAAGGTCATTTGCTCTTCCTCCTCTCTTTTTTCTGTTTGAGGAGTTCTTCCCTGAGCACCTTGAAGGAATCCATCTTGGATTCAATGCTGATGATAAGAAGAATTATCGCGATATCTGTGATGTACCTAAGTCCATTTTCCCAAAGGATTGTCTTGGCAAAGGTAAGCTTGCTGTTTGCGATGATCATAACTATAGTGACAACTATTTTATAGACAATCGCCATTCTGTTAAGGATTACATTCTCGGGATTGCCTTTTTTCGCATAGTTAATAATGAAATGATTGATGGTGATGATGATCGTCATTATGAAGGACATGCCTGCTGCCGCAAGGTATATGCTTCCCTGAACGCCGATGATCAGGTAGGTGTCGAAGTCTTCCTTACCCCAGAGCTGCTCAAGTACAAGATGGGCTTCCTGGTACATAAGGCAAAACAGCACGCCGCCCATGAGGCCCTTGGTAACATCCCAGCTGAATCTCTTGTATGCTACGTAAGTACAGCAAATTGTAACGAGCTTGAGGATATCCTCGAACATGATGAACTTATCATCTACGGTGCGAACGAGGAATATGGTCATAAGGCTTGCACATACAGCGATGATGCAGGCCGTGGTCATCATATTGTCACTTAAAAATACCGATTCTTTTTCATTGTCCATTGTTGTTATATCCACCTTTTATGTATTATTATGATATCATCATCAGGCGGATTTTACCCTATTGTTTTCCCTTTATTCAGGATGTTTTATAGCTTTTTAATTTATGTGGAAAATTTTTTTGAAAAAAATTTCAAAATCGTGTTGACAATTACTTTGATAAGGATATATAATCGTACTTGCGTTGCGGGTCAGGTAATGAACAAAACGCTTCCAAACGGGGTGTGGCTTAGCTTGGTAGAGCGCCTGGTTTGGGACCAGGAGGTCGCAGGTTCGAATCCTGTCACCCCGATTTAAATTCAATATTGTACATGCGGGTGTAGTTCAATGGTAGAACACTAGCCTTCCAAGCTAGATACGTGGGTTCGATTCCCATCACCCGCTTAACAAAATAACCTAGGTCGTATGACCTAGGTTATTTTTGTTAAGGGAGCGGAGCCCTCGAACCCATGGTTCGGTCTCCGCTCCGCTCCGGTCGGCGCTAAGCGCTCGTCCCCCGGACGAGCAGCGCCCCATCACCCGCTCTCCCCGATTTACTATTGTTCTTATCTCGCCTGCCGGCTCGGTCGGCGGCTAAGATGATCGCCACTGGCGCTCAGCCGCCCCATCACCCGCTTTTAAATAATTTACGTATTCTAAGTTCGGTCTCCGCTCCGCTCGATGGCTAATTTTCTATTGGTGCAATAAATGAGTTTGATTCTTCTTGATTTGTTGTACCCATATTTTGCGAGTACAATAAATTCACTTAATTCTTCTATATTTGTTGTATCTATTTTCTGCAAGAACAACAATTTCGCCTGTTTCCTCTCCGTTTGTTGTATCCATTTTTCTCTGGAACAATAAATCAACTAATTCTTATATATTTGTTGTTTCTATTTTCTGTAGACACAACAATTCCGGATGATTCTTCTTAGTTTGTTGTTAGGCGTTTTTTCACATACAATAAATCTGAAGAATCCTCATGATTTGTTGTATCTATACTTTGCCATGTGCAACAAACCTCAGGCCTTCTTCCTGATTTATTGTTCATCCCACTTAACGGCTTTGTGGATATACATGGGGCGCTTGGAAGTTATCGTTTCGCATAAAAAATCCAAAGAATATACAACGGTCTTTGGGGGCATGTACAAAAAATCATTCTGTAAACAAAAAGACAAGGAAACGCTCATCGTTTCCTTGTCTCTGTAAGAATTACTTCTTTTTTTTGGAAGATTTCTTGGATTTGCCTTTGAATGGCTCATTTGTTAAGTTCGCATCCCAACTATCTCTATACGGAACACCCCATTTGGTCTTAGCTTTCTTTTTAGCTTTGCCTTTAGCTGAAATATTCTTGATGAATTTCTTGGCATAAGATCCTTGTTCGTAAGTCTTTACTGTAATCTGCTTTTTGTCTTTCTTAAAAGCGTTCTTGTCGATTTTGATTTCAGCATAAGCCCCGTAAAGCTGGAACTCTTTCAGTTTTGTACATCCGGAAAATGCACCTTTTCTTATGCGTTTCTTGGTCTTTGAGGTGATGGGGCAGCTTCTTTTGAAGATGTCATCTTTTTCATAAGCTTTGAGTGCATTGGATCCCCACGCAACGACTTTAAGGTTCTTACAGTTTTTGAAACAGTCAGCAGGGATTTCCTTTACAGAATCGGGTATATACGCATAACGTATATCGCTTCTGTTCTTGAAAGCTCCGGGTGCAATACTGGTCACAATGAACCATTCATGGTTGTAACGGCAGTATGCGAACATTCTGAAATCAAACTCTGCAAGTTTGTTATTTTCAAGAGATGTATATCTGTTACTGGGATCTCCTAGTCTGACCATTCCTCCGCCGACACGACTATTATCCATACGGCAGTCATCGATATAATTTGAGATTGCGTTAACGCTGAACCTTGTTGAGTTGGACGCAATACCTCTTTGGGGACCATTCATGGCCCATATATCTGATGTGGTTGCATTTTCCCATTCTGAATCACTGGGTGTGTCCCATGATTCATATCCGATGATCTGTACTTCACCAAAAGTACTTCCTGTTCCGGCTTTGGTCACGCGGTAATGGATCATGTCTCCTTTTTCCCAGAACTGTGTTCCGACAGGTGCAAGCCATCCGTCTTCTTCAAGTTCTTTTGCAGTCCAGAACCAGCTTTCTCCACGTATTCTCCCAAACATGGCTTCCTTGCTGTCCGCATCTGCCCAGTTTGGTGTTCCGAGTATGGATTTTGGTGAACCTTCGCGATAACCTGATGTTGACTGATTATCAGCAGCATTACTGTTATCTGTGTTAGAATTATTATTATTTGAATTGTTTGGGAGACCAGGAATTGCTTCATCTGTTTGACTTATAGCATTAGATATAGCATCTTGACGTGCCTTTTCCTCTTCTTCGAGCTTCTTTTTTTGCTCGCCAACATACTTCATGCATTCACTGTATGTTCCGTACACCTCATATAGGTGGCTCTTCTTATCTTCCGGTTTCTCTGACCATTTGTAAGTGTCATCGGAGTAATGAAATAGTGCATTATACTCCATATCCTTGGCAAGCTGGTTGTACTCATCCTCGGTAAGCTGTTCCAGGAGACAATATAATTCATACGAATTCTCAACAAGGTGTCTGTCAAACCATACATACTGTACATCTTCAGTATCATAGCTGTCTTTTTCTTTTATAGTTTCAAGTCCAGCCTTAAGCTGGTTATAGGCGTCTGCCGATGCATGGGATGTAATAGAAAACCCTGCGAATGCTCCCATGCAAAGTGCAAAGGCAAGGCTAAAGGATAAAAGCCTGTTACAAATTGTGTTTCTGAAACAGTTCTTGTTCATAACGTTGTTCCCTCATGATATGAAAATAGTGATAGTTACACCAACTCTTTTTTCACACCAAAAATCACAATAACATATTTATATTATATTTACAATATATTTCTATTTTATAATCGCAACTTGATATACGTTGTCAACTTGGCGTAATCAGGAATAAAATTATCTTATGAAAAATGACAGTTATAATTTCACTAACAACAGCATCAGCCCCAACCACGAAGATAAGAAGAGTCAGAAGCACTCACATCTTCCATTAATTATTCTCGCTCTTTTTCTGGTAATAGGTCTTTGTTTGGGTTATAGGATGATGCAGAGCGACACTTCCGGGATTTTCTCTCTTCCGCCGAACGTTATCTTTTCTCTGAGATCCACAAATGGAAAGACACTAAATTATGATGCCCCCATCGTTCCCGATGAATATGATGATATTTTCGTACTATATCAAAATCTTAGCGACGCAGATAAAAATGTTTACAACCTTTTCATGGATCTTGTCGAGAACAGGTCTGCGGAAGAATATGAAAGTGCAATTGTTTTCTCAAAAGATACGCTGGAGAAGTTTGGAGAAGATCGTCTCCTTTGGGATATCTACTATGCAATGTGTTATGATCACCCGGAATATTTCTTTCTTTTTACGGATACCAGTGCTGTAGATTACAGAACGTTAGAAATGCGAAACCACATAATTTATTTCATTAAAATAGAAGTGGTAGACCCTTCAGAGAATGAACAGATAGCAGCGTTCGAAGAAGCTGCTTCAGACTTTTTAGAAGATATAGATTTAACAGGAACAGATGAAGAAATAGAGCTTGCCATTCATGACAAGCTCATTGATGTTGTTACCTACGATGATCCAATTTTGAATGATACTGATGAGACCTGGGATCTTGGTCACACAGCGTATGGAGCGCTCGTGTGCGATTCTGAGGGGCGTCCAAACCATGCCGTCTGTGGAGGTTACTCGTTTGCTTTTGAATACCTTCTGCACCGGGCAGGAATCCCCTGTGGTTATGTGACCGGCGCCGCGCACTCAATACCATCATCGGAGTACGACACTGACACTCACGCATGGAACGTTGTCCAGATCTCCGGCAAGTGGTACGAAGTAGATTCCACCTGGAATGATATAGCATACGATGTATCGGAAGATCCGCAGTTCTACAATGCACTTCTTTCCGATGATGAAAAAGTTTTTAATGTATGCCATCACTATTACAACCGAACGACTGCCGAGATGCAGAATCTGGAAGCAACTGATGACACACTTTTTTGCATAGAAGGTTACGAGCCCTACAACGCCGTGTATGACACCTCACATATACGAGCAGGTCTGTCAGACCACGAATCGGACCAGTTGGATATATTCCTTAATTCTCTCATTCCGATAGCGGAATGATATCACAGCTGGTATATCCTCTCTCTGAATTCCTTTGCAATGGATTCGTATTCCTCTTTAGAATACTCATTCTGCGTGCTTATCGTTTTCAGATATTCCTCGCAGATTTCGTTTGCTTTCTCCTTCTCTCCGGCCTTGTCGTATGCGATCACGAGGTTGTAATAATACTTCTTCCAGAAGTGTTTCATATCATCAGTCGTATATTCCGGAATCGTCGAATACGCTTCGATGACCTTCCTGCACCACTCAAGATTCCGCAGCGCCTCATCAGTTTTGCCCCAGTACGCATAGTTTTCCAACATGCATTTGAACTGCCTAAGCAGGATAGCGCACAGCATCTTATTGGTCGCCGTAAAATTATCCTTCATCTCATCAAAGCCATGCTCAAAGAACATGAGCTCAGAATATAGCAGTTCCCTGATGCTTGTCATATCAAGACTTGGCAACACATTGATATGCTCTCTGGCATTTTCAAAATCTTTTCTGTGAATATATATCCAGGCCAGCGCACAATGAGCTTTTTCAACGAGTTTCCTACAGTCGGAATATCTGATTATGTTTACACCCTTCTTTATTCCGTCTTCCAGGATATCATTTGCTCTCTCGGGGTTGTCAGACAGCAGTCCCTCCATATCAATGTAATAGCTAAGTCCTGCCACCTGCTGAACATACAATAGATTTATGTCAAAATTCATCGGATTTCTGCTGACTTCACCCGCAAGATACTCCGTCCTTTTCAAAGCGCTTCCCCCGGTATCGGAGATATCGTACATATTCTCAACTTTGTTCTTTACAGTCTCCACAAGGTAATCATCTTTGTCAGCGGCATTATATCCAAGCAGCATATCGGTTGTGACATTGAGTGCCCGTGCAATCGGCACAACCATCGAGATGTCCGGCAGCCCCGCTTCCGACTCCCACCTGCTTACTGCCTGAGGAGTAACTCCGAGCATCCCCGCCAGTTCTTCCTGTGTAAAACCTTTGTTTTTTCTAAAGTTCCTGATATTTGAACCCAAATTGTTTTTCATGTTTTTCCCTTTCCCGATTATTTTCATCAACCGTCCAAACTTGCTGTTTCTCGGAAAATGTCTGCAGAATCATCTTCTGTACTTAGAATACAGAACAGCTCACAACTTATCAAACAATGGATACTTGAGAAAAAATCAATTGCCAGGAATTTCCAGTTCCTTTTTATAAATCTTAAGCCTTTCTTAAAATTTTCCTCAGAAAATCTGAGGGTATTTTTATGCATCCTATTTAGCGAAATAGATTATATCCAGCCTTTTCATATAGTTCTTATATATTGAATCTTTTTGATGTCATGTAAATAATTACGCAAAGCATTATTTTCACAATATATATAGCATGATTTCATAGCTCTGGTTAACATAACGCGATAGGCATTTTTCACGCATTCATCCCCACCCAGATGATTATTCTGAGCATCAAATGGTAAATCATCATCTGCTATATATACAATTGTATGATCTGTTTCTAAACCTCTTATCGAATTAACTCCACTGTATAAATTGCTTCCATCTTCCGAAACATTATTTTGCAAAAAAACATTATCATACCTTACCGGCCATTGTTGAATAATTTGCTCCTCATCAATTTCACTCAATCTTATAACCCTATCTCTGGCAGCATATTCCGGACCAGTCAATATTACATAATTATTGTCATTTACAAGATTTAATAATGAATCTTTATTTCTAACTAATTTAACATCAAAATCCAGATATGTAGCCGTATGAAAAACATCATCTACATTATCTAAAATCCCATCAATAAAACTAAGATACCCATCATCCATGTTGCAGCGAAATTGCGAAGTAAGTCTATAGTCCGCCCTTATTTGCCCCCGGTCAAATATTGAATTCCCTGTTTTTTGATAAGGATCATAAAAATATATTATTAGTGACCTATCTTGAATTCTTTCAAATATCCTTTTGGTCGATGGAAAAATATTATGCCCCTCGTCAAAAATAATGACACGAGCAGGGTTATCTGTTTCTGTATATTGGTTCGCCAAGGTACACACCCCCGGGCAAGTATCGTTATATGCGTTAACCGGTGCTCCTTCAGAAATCAAGTATTCAACACTAAAATCATTTTCTCTGCAATATTTCAAAACCTCAATAGCTACAACGCTTTTACCACTTCCAGCTCTTCCCTCAATATGTAATACACCTGTCTCATTTTCACTAATCCTTCTTTTGATATCATCAAGGCAGGCTTTCTGATCGCAGCGAAGTTTAATATTGTATCCCCCTCTTAGAATTTCACCAATCTTTTCATGTAGTGGCGGTATTTCAAACCCCTTTCTAAATTCTGAAAATATGTCATTCTGTCTTTTATAAATATCAATAAAGAATTCTAAAACCTCACTTCTCTGGTTCTTATAAAAAACCTTCATTTCTCCGTTAGTATTATATCTTTGTTCAATTTCATATCTTATAACATCAATTTCTACATTCTGATCTATTATCTGATTCTGATAATCAAAATTATACATCCATACTACAGGAATTATCCGTATATCGCCTGAAACAATTGCCTGATTATCCAATCTTAGTTGATCACAATATTCCTTAACCTCTTTAGCCGGATTATCTTCATCCCCCCTTCCCCAATATGATATTCCAACATCATTTATATATGTGAGATGATGATTTTGGTTTTGATTATCGTACTCACCTCCCCATCCTTTCATCTCAACAACAACTAACGTTTTCTGGCCATCCTTATCATATCCACCTACAATAACGTCAATTCTCTTATTATATCCGCTTAACCCTTCTTCAGTTTGGCCAGGCATGCGATAGTCCATCATATACTCAAATGATATTCCTATATCATCTCCCAACTCATACATGATGTCCTCAAATAATTCCATTGAAGGAAACCATGTTCTATAATCTGAAACACTAAAATTTCGAATTCTCAGTTGATCGTTAATCTCATTGCGCATCCCATTTATTATTTCCGGAATATTATCACCCTCCAATGAACTGATTTCTTCTCTCATCCTGTTTAAATCATTAAGAAAATCCTGTCTCATTCTTAGATATGTAAACATTATCTTTCTCCAATTTTTTCACAAAGCACAAACAAATCACGCAGACACTTAATTTTCTCACATACAAGATTACATTTCATCATAATTGCAAAAAATGATTATCCATCTTTTAGAAATCGAAAAAGCAGTAGACCAAATCTATGATCTACTGCCTGCAATTTACCTTTATATTCTCTTTTCCATCAAAACATATTAAACAACGACAGCTGCCCGTCAATCCAACTCTTCTGCTCAACAGCATGAACCTCATCTTCCGGTCTGATGTTGCCGATAAGGAGCGGCGAGTCCGGATCGTGATTGGCGTTATTTTTCATAACCGTCTCCACGTCGTAGTTTGCGTAGCAATAGCGGCACATGTGAAGGCAGGTGTTGTACATTCCGATGTCGTTTCCAAGGAAGCATGCGCAGGTATTCCTGGCGTTTTTCACCTTGGGGAAGACCATCGTGTTATGGATCGCCTTTTCATAAATAGGCTGTGTCATGCAGCCACTGCAGTCGGCACCGAATACCTCAAGCTCATTGCCCTCGCTGCAGGGGCGAAGTGTCATACCGTGCTCTCTTGCTATCTTCGCCATGCGTTCGCCCAGATACAAGCGATCCGCTTTTTCAAGTGGCTTTGCCTCCGGGAAATTCTTCTTCACCTTCTGATATATGTCGATGAAGCTTATGACGCAGTTTTCAGTGTAGCCGTCAAGCGCAGCTGCGATCTCCGAGAACTTCGTGAGGTGATAATCTCTCGTATATTTTTCATCCAGGAAAATAGGGTCATATCTCCATCCCATGGAGTCTACTCCCGCAAATTCAGAGAGTCTCTTGAAGGTCTCAATAACCTCGGGAATCTCCGGGACATTTGGCTCAACATCTTTTCCATAACCGGTGATAGTCACATACCAGTACATCCCATAGGGTCTTAGGAGATCAAGATACTTCAGCATCGGCGCGGGATTCTTGGAGCAAAAGCTTATGAGATCCACCACCGACGGATGCAATATGAATTTGGTGACATAAGTCATGTTGTAGGGATTTCGCACGTATACATATCCCTCTTTCAGCCTATTTGCAAACCAGTCTGCATAAAAAGCAGGAATGTCGGTACGCGAGCCTGTCTGAATAATCATTATTGTATCTTCCTAACCAGCATCTGCAAATCATCTTCCCAGTCGCTGTTTTCCAAAAAATAGACTGTTCCCAGGATTCCGGGAACCCTCAGATTCTGCGACGATATGAGAATGATCGGGATGTCTATACCAAACTCTTTCATTTTTGATATAAAGACCTCTCCGGAGGGAGCATCTCCCGAGCCTGGTCTTTCCGGGTAGTACATATCGGTGACCGCAATGTCGTAAGGCTTTCCACTCTCGATTGCTTCCCGGATTTTCTCTATTCCGTCCTCAAGATTGGTTACCCAGTCGATATCGTCTTCCTTAATGCGAACCTTTTCGAGCTCGTTGCAAATTTTTCTGTGCTTAATCGGTTTGTCTTCCAGGTTGATTACTCTCATCTTTCCCCTCATTTCAAATGTTATCAACCATTAACCCTTTTTGAATTTGAACTTTGCTTTTTTAGCACCGGCTTTCTTCAGTTTCTTAACAAGCTTATTGTACGTCTTTTTATCCTTACAAACCACCGTGATTCTGGCGCCTTTTTTGATTCCCCTAAAGCTTCCTGAACCAATGGATTTTAGGTTATTACCCCTTATTGTTATTTTTCCAAGGTTCTTGCACCCACTAAATGCACCGGATCCAATCTTTTGAATATTTCTTCCAACAACAAGACTCTTAAGCTTTGTTCGATTTCTAAATGCATTACTTCTGATTTCGGTAACTGTATAGTTCTTACCCTTATGTGAAATCGTATCACTTATTACTACAGATGTCGCGTCACTATCTTCAGAAACCGCAGTAACATTTTCTGAGCCTGTTATTTCGTAGTTACAATTGTTGGATGATATGAGATTATCATTTTCGTTATTATCGAAAATAATTAGCTGGTCATTTCCCATATCTTCTTCGGAAGAATTATTTGCATAAGGATTATCATAATTCTCTTCATGAGAATTGTTTATATAAGAATTTTCAAAATCTTCTTCCTGATAATAGTCTGCATTTTCATTTTCCGAATTATTGGAATACGTGTTGTTTTGCTCTTCCTCTGAACTTTCGTACCCGCTGTATGGCTCCTGCCAAACAGCATAGTATGTCATATTTTGTGTTGTATAAACATACCTATTGCCAGCAAGGCCATTCGGCTTTTCTGCCCATCCGGAAAATTCATAGCCTTCTCTTACAGGTACTTCGTAATCTCTTTCAGACAGCGAGTTATAAACAGGATATATCCCGGTAATAGTGGTCTCACCATTTGAGAACGATCCGCCGTTAGCATCAAATGTAATTTCAAATCCTACTTCGAGCCACTTGGCATAAAATTCTTGACTACCGGTGGCAATACTGTCACTGGGAATAACATTGTTATAATAATCTGCCCATCCGGCAAACTCAAATCCCTGACAAACAGGCGTAGGCACAGAAGAAAAATCTATCGTCTCTCCGTAATTTACAGATAGCCTATAGGTACTTGTTCCATCCGGGAACCGTCCGGAACCTGTATAAAAATACATAGTAAACGCCTGAACTTTCCAGCGTGCATATAATGTATGCTCGGTTTTCACAGAGACCGTTGAAGAACTTGTTACTCTTTCTCCACCTGTCCTGTCTGTATACCAACCTTCAAAGTTATAGCCATCCCTGTAACATCCGGATAATGTGTAGCCGTATTTTTCTCCATAATATAATGTATTCTCTCTTTTTATACCATCGTAGTTATAATCAAGAGTTACCTTTACCTGCCTTATGGAAGCATTAAAGTTACAGGTCGCCTTACATTTTCCATCATCAGACTTAACTTCTACTGTAGAATAGCCACTATTATTTATGGTATATCTCGCTTTTCCTTCGCCTAAATCCTCAATGCTCACAACGTCGCTGTCCGACGTAGTCCATATCAGACTATTCTTTGAAGGATCCTCTGACTCAAAAGTGCAGGTCAATATACCCTGATCGCCAACATATCCTTTTACTGAATTTGCAGATAACTGAAGTGACTTTACCGGATATTTTCCTGATTCATCAGATACAGCAACCTCAATACTTGAGCTGTTCTTACCATCGGGTGTCCTTACTGTTATCGTTGCATATCCCGGCACTAATGCTGTATAATTTCCGCTTTGGTCCACAGTAATAACTTCATCATCGGAGCTTTCATAGAAAAGAGTTTTATCTGTTGCATTTGAAGGTATTATCTGTACATCAAGCGTTCCTGTCGTTCCCTTTGATACCTTCAATTTATCTGATAAAAAGTTTACTCCCGTTACAGGAACATTGCTGACTTCGGTACCCTCGCCGCCAACTATTTTCTTAACATTTTCATATGAGTACTTTGTAGCTGTCGCCTCCGGATAATTTTCCGATTCTGAAGTCCTGATATGCGTGTTATCTATTACGGTTCTGTAACCACCTGCTGAGATTGTTTTTTTATAAGCAGTTATCTGCACTGTTGTAAGATGATAATAAGCATGTGATCTTTCTCTTACAAATTCCTCAGGACGCGATGATTCAGGTTCATAATCATCCCAGGTCGGATCGGTTTCATACCAGGAGCCGTCGATTTTCACAATATTCCAGGCATGTAAACCTCCTGCATTTCCTATTACAACCATTGAGTCAACATCTATCCCTTCAAGGAGATAGACAAGCCCCATAGCGTAACCTTCACAGACAGAAGTTCCCTTTACCAGCGCTCCATACGCAGTCTGCCCGATATCATAATGATTGTCCGTATTAGCACATTCATAATCATATGTATTAATGTCTATGAGTTTATCGTGAACTGCCAGCTCTTTTCCAATAATTCCGGCAGCATTTTGTACAGAGCTATCGGAAAGGATATTTCTCCTTTTTGCCTGAAGCTCAGCAGTCATCTGATTAAATTTTGCCTGATCATAAGAAGGTACTTCTGACTTAAGATAAACATAGTGGTTATACAGCTTTGTAGAAGACCCATATGATGTGATCTGCCAATAGAAATGAATACTGCATAGCTGCAACTGAACCAGATCGCAGTGATCATATTTGGCCGCATATACTGCCCTATGATATTGAAGTGTTGTATAACTAAACTTGCTTGATGAGTTCAGAACCAGCGGTATTACATATTCACTATCTATCGATATGTTCTCTGTCTCATATGGAGCAACATGATCACAGGCTGCAATAAGTGCTCTGTATAGTTTTTTCTCTGTGTCATCAAGGTATGTATAGTGAAGTCCGGTCTTTACTCCGCTATTGAGATTAGGCATGTTACGCGGTCTAATCCCCAGTGCGCCTTTATCAACGGTTTCAAGCTGTTTTACCTCAGGCTCAGGAAGCTCCGGAATATCATTGGTCGGAAAATTTGCAGAAATATTCGTTTCGGCTTTTGCTTCTATTTTATAATCGTTTATGGGTAAAAAAAGTGATGCAGCACATACTGCTGCTGCGAGAATAATCGATTTCCTTTTGAATGTATTTATATTCATCTAATATAAACCCCTCGTGGCATAATCACACTTAACGCACCGTGCATCATTTTACATCTTTTATATGATTGCGTCAATAAAAAGAATATGCCACAAGCGGTTTTATAAGAAAAATCAAATAATCATTTTAATATTATCATCGGCTCTCCGTAGCACTGCAGTCCGCCGCGGAATACTTCCACATCGCTGCCGTCTATGAGGTTCTTGTAAATCCCGTCTGGAAGCGGCACGCGGACGTTTGAGGTCTGTGCCTTAAGTGCGAACACACCTACAGCCTTCTTCTCACCATGTGTGAGGGTTGCAACTACTGTATCATTCTCGGATGCTTTGCACTCAAATATTCCATCTGCGAAAATCGCGTCCTTTTTAATAAAGCTGAGCGTGCGTATGAAATCAGTCATATCTATGCCGTCTTCAGGTCTAAGTGAAATCGTATCCTTATCAAAGAGGCTTGGCAGGTGGGATGCTCCAAACTCCTGGCCCGCGTAGATGAACGGGATTCCCTTCTGGAAGAACAGGAACGCCGTGAAATTCCTGAGCGCCTTTTCATCCGGAATCAGGAAATGCGCTCTGGTCTGATCGTGGTTTTCAAGGAAATGGAGCTTAATATAATTCGCGGGATAGATGACCTCCTGGCGATTAAGTCCCTCAAGATAATCCTTCAGCTCCTTCTCACCGCATAAGTATCCTGCAAGACTTGGATATACGTCGTAGTCATAGCTGAGATCGAAGGCTCTGAAAATCTCACCGTCGCTGAGCGCAGTTATGCCGCAGCCCCTGAGATAAGTCAAAAAGGAATATTCCACCGACTCAGCAAGCCAGATGCAGTCGGGGCAGACCTGTGCCACCTCTTTTCTTGCTCTCTCCCAGAATTCTATCGGAACCATCGGCGCCACGTCGCAGCGGAAACCGTCAACGATTTTCGCCCAGTACATCAGCGTCTCTATCTGGTAATCCCAGAGCTGCTCATTGGTGTAGTCGAGATCTATGATGTCGCTCCAGTCGCCCACATGATTGCCAAAGGAGCCGTCCTCTTTATGGAAAAACCACTCCGGATGGTCTTTTGCCAGAACAGAATCAGGTGACGTGTGATTATAGACGACATCGATGATACACTTCATTCCCTTCTTATGGATAGCACCCACGAGGTTCTTAAAATCCTCCAGCGTTCCGAACTCCGGATTCACCGCGCGGTAATCGCTGATCGCATAGGGCGAGCCGAGCGAGCCCTTCCTCGCCTTTTCTCCGATGGGATGAATCGGCATCAGGTAAATTATGTCTGTGCCAAGCGACTTGATACGGTCAAGATCCGCTTCCACCTGTGCAAAGGTTCCCTCCTTGCTGTAATTACGAACAAAAATCTGATAAAGCACTGAATTTCTGAGACTTTTTGAAGTATTTGAAGCCATTATGTATCCCCCTGTTCTTTCCATTCAGCTACGCATTCAAAGCGTCTAAGCTGAACTCACATATATCGAATTCACATAAATCAATTATACAAGATTCATCTGCCAAATGTGTTATTATTACTATATTAAAATGTATTGTTTTGTTGGGGGAGTTTTCAATGAAGATCAAGACCAAATCCAAGAGCTACGCGGAGGTCTCCGCTCTTAATCCATACAAGAACAAGAAGCCCTGCAGGCAGACTGCCTTCTGGAAGTTTCTTATGAAAACCGTATCCAAAAAGGATCTCGAGGATTGCCGTTTTTTCCTATACTTCAGAGGGCATGGAGAAACTCGGAAAGAACGAGCCCTGCCTGATTCTGATGAACCATTCATCGAGTACTGACCTTGAGATTGCAGCGACGATTTTCGCAGACAGGCCGTTCCATATCGTAACGACGCTGGACGGCTTTGTGAGAAAAGAGTGGCTTCTTAGGCGTCTGGGATGCATACCTGCCCGCAAGTTTATCACGGATCTTCCGCTGGTGAAGGATATGATGTACTGCTTCAAAGATCTGAAGGAGTCTGTCCTCATGTACCCTGAGGCTAGCTACAGCTTCGACGGCACAGCAACAGGCCTTCCTTCGAGCATCGGCAAAAGTCTGAAGCTCTTCAAGGTGCCTGTTATCATGGTTACAACCACCGGCGCTTTTCATCGTGATCCGCTCTATAACGGGCTGCAAAAGCGCGATGTGACGGTCACCGCCAAAGTGAAGTATCTGCTCTCACCTTCTGAAATTGAGAGCATGAGTGCCGGCGAATTGGGCGACATTATAAAAAAAGAGTTTTCCTTCGACCACTGGCGCTGGCAGCGTGAAAATGGGATCAAAATCACAGAGCCTTTCAGGGCCGACGGTCTTGAAAGAGTCCTTTTCAGATGCCCTGTTTGCGGAAAAGAGCGCGTTCTGAAAGGAAGCGGTATCACGCTTGTCTGCAGCTCATGCCATACAAACTGGGAGCTTGCGGAAAGCGGCGAGCTTGAATGCCAAACTCTGGGCGTATCTATGCCACAGGGAGGCTACGATTTTTCATATGTATCAGACTGGTACAGGTGGGAACGTGATTGCATAAAAAAGGAAGTCACAGATGGCAGATACTATCTGGACATTCCCGTAGACATCATTGTTGTGAAAGATACTCATGCTGCTTACCGCGTCGGAGAGGGACGTCTTATACATAACAAGAACGGCTTCTCCCTCACAGGCTGCGGCGGAGAGCTTGACTATCAGCAATCTGCAAAGATTTCCTATTCGCTCTATGCAGACTATTACTGGTACGAAATCGGTGACATAATCAGCATCGGCAACATGAACGAGCAGTACTACTGCTTCCCCAAGGATAAGAGCATCAATGTGGCCAAGGTGCGCCTCGCCGCAGAAGAAATATATAAATTGAACATTCCTCAGAATGTGAAGTCAGCGAGTGCGGCGATTTAATCGCAAATGGCATGTCGGCGAGTTCTGCGATAACCATTGTCGTAATATCGTTGTTTTTAGAACATGATTCTAAAATCTCTTATTATCCCGAAGCACTCTCTGACCATGTTGTTGGGGAGATACCACGGTCTCGTGTATGCCGCGATTCCGCATATCTCCTCATCACACATTGATTTTGCAAGTTGTACACCTCTGAAAACATGGAAGTTGTTCGTAACTATCCCGATTTTCAGATCTTTTTCCAAAGCCTCATCTCCGATCATTTCCAGTGAGTAGGCTATGTTCTCTGTTGTATCAACAGCCTTTGTTTCAGCGATAACCCGGTTCTCCGGGATTCCCAGCGATATCAGGTAGTCCCTTCCGCCTTCGCCCTCACTTACAGGCTCATTCGCAGCCTGCGCTCCCGAGACAATACATATCGTATTCGGATTTTTCTCAAGATAATCACGCGCAGCATCGAGTCTGTATTTGAAAATGATGCTGGGTCCAAAGTCCCTCATCTGAGCCCCGAGGACGATGATGTAATCAAGATTCTCTTCGCCCTTGTCGTTAAAATGGCTTAGTATCATGCCCTCGCAGATAATAAAAACCACGGCTCCTATAGCAACTAATGAAGTCATTATAATCCGTAGCGCTTTGGGGATTTTGTTCCACCGCTCTTTTCCTGATAAAAACCATAGCAGTGCAAAAAATGCTGCGCCTGCAAGCCATATTACAAAAGAAAAAGTCCCGCTTGCTACCAGATAAATGCTCACGGAATATATGAGACAAATTGCTGTCAAAGTAAGGAAAATAATTCTGATAAAAGTGTTCTTCTTAGTCATAGTTTTTTATGTAAGTCTTTCATGTTTAGTAAATTAAAAATGTGCAAACCAAAGTGCTCACTTGCACGCTTTCACAAATAGGAAATCAGGCTTGTGATAAAGGTCATAGTACTCGGGATATTTCTGTACGATCTCCTCCGTCGCATGTGGTTCCTCTATCCTGAGGATCTTAAATCCGGCGTCCGCAAGCGTATTTATTGTAGTTGAAAACATCCTGTGATATCTCTGGATTCCTTCGACAAACCAGGTCGATTCATATCTTTTTTCCACGCAATAATTCGCTATATTTGCATAGATCTTCGTCCCATTTTCATCGCAGGTCCATCTGTCAAACTCTCCTGAAAAGCATGTGTTAATCGGATGCTCCTGTGAAAAGAGAAAGATTCCCCCATCACTTAAAAGCCTGTAAACATTCGCTACAACTCCCTGGAAATCCTCAACATAATGAAGTGCCAGCGAACTTATCACAACGTCGAATTCCCCGTCGATTGTTCCGATATCTTCCATCGGCATTTTTATATAAGTAATCCTGGGATCGCTGTTTTGGCTCTTCGCCACGGCAAGCATTTTTTCAGATATATCAATGCCCGTAACCTTCACCGCTCCGCGATTTAGATAGTCGATGCAGCGCTCACCGGTTCCGCATCCAAGATCCAGAACTCTTTTTCCTTCCAGATCCGGCATAAGCGCATAAAGCGTAGGGATTTCAAAAAGGTTGTTGGCGTTCGCCTCGCGCTCTCGAAGTTTACTGTACTCATTGAAGAATGTTTCGTTGTCGTAGATATTTTGTTTTGCCATTTACACCTCCGTGCTTAGAACCGTATAGAGTAGAAGGCGGTTTCCCACTCATTACAGTCTATCACAATTATAAACAGAATACCCGGATACACTGATTTGAGCCCATTCTACACTTAATTATTCACTTGTTTTTCTAAAGTGATGAATGTATTATATGTGGTATAGTTTTTGTATCAAGTATATAGTTTGAATTTGATTGAATAAAGGAATAAATATCATGAGAAAAAAAGAAAACAAAGAGCTCTTATGTGAAGATATAGCAGGAAAAGGTTGTGGCCTAAAAAAGGTTATCGATACCGTTGGCGGCAAGTGGAAGATCATGATCCTCTGCGTCATCGATAAAAACGAGGTTGTCAGATACGGAGAATTAAATCGTTCTATCCACGGAATCACTAACACAATGCTGGCCAATTCCCTAAAGGAGCTTGAGGCGGACGGCCTCGTTGAGAGAAAGCAATATGATGAGATGCCAGTTCGGGTTGAGTACAACCTCACCCCAAAAACAAAAAGCCTCATCCCCATCCTTCTTGACCTGAAGAAATGGGGAGAGGAGAATTTGTAGTTTGGAATGGTTACCGCTACTAAACGGTGCTTAATACAATTGATATATATGATAAGCATAAAATGATAAAGCAGCAGATGCCAGCCAGATTACAAAAAATGCGATAATTTGCACCGTCTTATTCATTTTTCCCGGTGAGAAATGGATTATCTTGTTATTAATCTCGATAACAAGATAACATACCGCAATTACTATTATTCCGATGACAAAATGCACCAAAGAAGCAGGCAGCAGACTCCCCCTGGTTGCGATAAGCAGTATACCCCATACGTATAATATGATGTCACTGATGCAATAGTAAGCGTTTATATGCTTAGATAGATGGAAAACGATAGTCGGTACTTTTATTTTTTGTAAAGTCACCAGCTTGTACATGGCAGCAAAAGTAATCAGAGTATCCAGACATACAGCCAATGCGTCTGTAGCTAATACAGGTTCATCTTCCGGAACGTACTTTGGCATAAACGGAAATGGGACTGTAAACCGAAGCGCAAAGTAAACTACTACAATTGGGATACAAATGAATAATACACGTTTTGACAGAATTGTTTTATCAATAATACGTCTATAATATCCACCTACCAGATAGCCAAAGGCAACGAATACAAAATGTGTACACAGCGGAAATAGAGCGTTATCAGTCAAAAAAAATAAGTTAATGAGCTTGTTTATCCAAAAATCTTTAGGAGTCCCGATTATTGAATAAAATGGTACCATGAGAAAGTTGAGTATAATTCCTATTAAAAAAATCACTCCATCGCCAAGCTTTAACGTTTTGAGCAGAGCCATTAAGATAAATGCAAGACCGGCAAAAGTGATGATGTCACTATCTATTACCCCCAACATGTATGGGATGAAGTTCTGATTTCCTGTTGCCTTATAAGCTATCAGCCCCGGAATACCTGCACGTAGAAGATTCAAAACCTGACCGATCGTAAGCAATAAAATACCACGATAAAGATTACTTGAGGCATCCTGTTTTTGGGAGTAGCGCATACCGATTCCCATGCATATCATGAATGTGCCTGCCCCCAAAAAGCCTGCACCATACCCAAGCAATCCGGTTATAATACCATGATAACCTCCTGAACTCGCCATATATGCATGAATTAAAATCATTAAAACAATACAAATAGCCTTCGAAATGTCAATTTCAGGTTGTCTGCCAGGATTTACTGTTTTATCTGAGAAATATTTCAATCTTATCCCTCCTTACCAAGTACAGCCTTTTTCCTTCCTAAAAAGACCTTTATCTTTTCATTATTATAGCAGCCTGACTTCCGCGGTTACCGCCGGTATATCTGTGAGACCAGTATTTATGCGGCATACACATGGTACAGTCTTCGATGATATCAATATTTTTTTCGGACAGGCCGGTATTAAGCATGCTTCTCTTTACTACACCTTTCAGGTCAAGCATAAATTTCCCGTTATCTTTTCGGTTATATAGATCAGCGGCATCGCCTTCCAGCAAGCTGTTTACTTCCTCAATAACTTCCTCTCCAACTTCGAAACAGCATCTGCCTATAGCAGGACCTATGCATGCCTTGATATGGTCCTTCGTGGCACCAAGGCTTAACATTTTGTTAACGGCTTCTCTCTCGATGTCCTGTACAGTACTGCGCCATCCGCTGTGTACCGCAGCAACGACACCTGCCTCCTCATCTGCCATCAAGAGTGGAATGCAGTCCGCGATAAAAATAACCAACGGTACACCTGACCCGGCAGTTACATACCCGTCAGCCTGAAAAAGCTCATCATAGCCGTAGGGCTTTCTCGCATGCTCTTTTCCTACTATCATCACGTTATTCCCATGCACCTGCTGCCCGCAGACGAACTCCTCAGCTTCTATGCCACAGGATTTCAGAAATCTATGATAATTCTCTTTAACATTCTCAGGATCATCACCCCTGTTCATGCCCAGATTGAGTGATTCAAATATCCCTTCACTCACCCCTCCGGTTCTTGTTGAAAAACCGTGAGGATATGATATTATTGATGATTTTATTGTATTTATCTCTGACATATTATTTCCCCAATTCATGTAAGCCCCCTCAATATATCAAAAATACAATATTGGTTCAAAGGAAATGATCACTATAGGACCTGATCAGATGATTCATCTTAAATCTTTCGAGTACGTTCATTTAAACGCCTTTCTTTAAAATCCTTTATATCTATATATTTTGTAATCACCTGTAAAAGTAAATTTACTAACTGCTGCGCTTCTAGCCCTACTGTATATATCAGAATAAGAACCCGAAATAATATTCCCGGTAGAATCTGCATAATACTGTGTAATAACATCGTTTCCCAGCCAAAGTATTATATGATCATGTATCCTTATTTCTTTACCATTTATTTTTTGTAGGTTACTTTCATCTAACTTGTCTAAAGTTTCATTCAACTTTTCTTTGTATTCATCAGACTCTTTTTTCCAAGTCTCATAGTAAGAATAATCCGGAACATCATCCGTAAGCCTCAGCCAATAGTCAGACCATGCCCTATCTTCTGTGTCATCTATCGTACCATCACCATTTTGATCGGGATTAAACACATTATTGTATCCACCTTTAGGAGTAGCCAACTTACTAGTGCCTTCATTTTCTCTTAATTCTTCTTCATTGAACTCATGGAAAGAACCATCATGATCAAACCGTCCATCAGGAGTTTCATAGCCACACCAGTTTCCATCAGGATCATAATAACCAAATTCCTCGGTCCCAAATTCGTAGTAATTGCCTTCTTCATCATAATAACCATCACCATCAGCACCAAAGTCTAATGTTTCATCTAATACCTGTTTGGCATTACCATTATCCAAGTTCTCAAGTTCATTTACAAGCTTCTCTAAATCAAAGTCCGGGTCTGATAATATACCTTTTATATAATCCGATTTATGAGAACGTCTATCGATGAATATAACATCACCTTCCCGCATTTCAGATTCACCAAGCCTGCCCATGCATTCCCAATCATCCGGTTTATTTTCAAAATAATTTACAAGACCAGTAACTGACGCACTGGAATAATCATCCATATACCCTGCAGCGTTTAGAATAGCAGATACAGTTGTGGCACAAGACCTATAATAGTTGGAACTATCAGGCGCATAAGTATCCACCGCATAAATGTACGTATCTGTACCATCATTACCAATACTATCTTTTATATGTTCATAAGCCAATAATATGGCGCTGTATTCAATATTACCTTTGCACAAATATGGATATAACTTAGAAACTTTATCTATATCCAAGTTGGAAATATCCTTTATCTCTATTGAGATTAAGTTTTTATTAGACAAAACATAATCTAAGCCTTTATCTGTCAGAGCATTTACATTGATATGTCTTGCGTACTTCAATTCCTCTGAATCACTACCATTTATCCTGTAATCTCTAAATACATTTAATTTTGTTTGATCTTTATTTTCTTCTCCTATTATAAAATTCTCTATTGTAAAATAAGCACAAACATTGAAAGTATTCTGTGAAAAGAGTGCAAGCAATACCACTAAAGCAATAAACTTTCTAAATTTCATTGCATTACCTCCAAAGTATACTGGATTTTTATATTAGCCTTTGTTCCGAATTCATATTTCCAATATATATTTTATCGGCATAAACACCATTTTTTTTAATCACGGGTGCGTTTGATCCAGATGCTTTTTCTACGCAGCAGACATCTTTATTGGTTCTGCATACAGATGTTCCATAGATTGCTGTACTTTGATGATGTCAGACCTTTTTCATATACAAAAATACAAAAAAGCGCTCAACCATAATAGTTAAGCGCTTCTAATGAGACACGTGGGAATCGAACCCACGACAACTTGATTAAAAGTCAAGTGCTCTACCAACTGAGCTAGTATCTCATATATATAAACTGCAAAAGCAGTGATATATCAAAAAACTGGGCTAGCGGGATTCGAACCCACGAGTGCAGCAGTCAAAGTGCTGTGCCTTACCGCTTGGCGATAGCCCATCATACACAGCAGATGTGCCTTACTAAAATAATAACTCAGATTAAATATTTAATCTAGAAGTTATCGCCCTAAAAATTAAAAGGGTGGCTAGAGGGACTCGAACCCTCGGTCTCCAGAACCACAATCTGGCGCGTTAACCAACTACGCTATAGCCACCACAAAATGTGCCCGAAGGGATTCGAACCCCCGACCCACGGCTTAGAAGGCCGTTGCTCTATCCAGCTGAGCTACGGACACATATATCGCAACCACGCGGCGACATCTATAAAGTATAAAGTAGAGTCCAATCAATGTCAATATGAAAAATGCATTTTTTCTAATTAATTGTTTTTATTTTATATTTCATAGATGAAAGCCGCATAAATTGTGAATTCTTCCGATATTGTAAGGCAACCGTTTTTCCTAATGACCGTACTTAATTGTATCTGCTAACGGTTCTGCCACCTTTGGAACGGGTTATTTTGTAGCTTATACCTTTGCTGATGGAATCCTTGATGAATGAATCCAGCACGTCTTTGTAGCTGCAATTTCCATCTTTCTCATAATGAGATATGAGTGAAAGGAATTCATCATCTTCGTACTCGATGCAAAGTACGTCGTCATCTTCCATTTTTATAAGTATGATTTCAACGCTGCCATCGGATGTGATCTCTGTGAACTCGAAATCTTCTTCCTTGAGGAAGTCCTTGATGTCGCCGGCTGTTCCAACCATTGATTCTGTCGCCTGGTCCATGTCATCCATGATTTCGGGAACAAAATCTTCTGCCTGCTCGGGCTCTTCTTCAAGTGCTCTGTCTTCCTCAGTTTGCAGCATCTCCTCTTCAGGAATAATAATCTCAGGTATATCAAGGTCAAGCTCCGGCAAATCGATCTGAAGTTCTTCTTCAGTTCCTTCCGACGCTGCCTCTTCACTCATGCTTTCATCAACAATTGGCTCGCTAAGCCTTGCAAGTTCCTCTTCAGGAGAAAGTTCTGGCGCTTCCTCTGCCGGCTCCTCAGCAGAGCCTTCTATATCCATCAGAGATATGTCGGAATCCATAGCTTCGGGAGTTTCCTCTGCTACAGGAATCTCCTCTGCAGGGGGCTCTTCCGCTACAGGTATCTCTATATCGGCAGGTATCTCTATATCTACAGGCATTTCTATATCTACTGCGGGAATCTCTGCTTCTGCTGGTACTTCCTCTGCTACAGGGATCTCAATTTCTGGTGCAGGGGCTTCCTCAGCCGCAGGAATTTCTATATCTGCAGGTATTTCTATATC
>NZ_ATVV01000022.1:0-70245 GCF_000420905.1 Butyrivibrio sp. AD3002
AAACCATCTTTTTGATTTTTGTATGAGAGGGCTTTTTCTTTTTTGAACAATGCTTTCTTCTTGGGATCAGTAATACGGGCTTCCATTAGATTAAGGAGAGCTGTTTGAAAAGCATGGCGCAAGTAGTGGTAATTAAAGTGATTGACTTTGCGCCAAAAGCCGGTGTCTCCTACACCACCTTCAGATATGAGGCAGTGGATATGAGGATTCCATTCCAAGGGACGTCCAAATGTGTGAAGAACCAGAATGTAACCAGGTGTGAAGTTCTGACTTTTGTTGATTTTGTAGAACATACGATTAATAACACTGCTGACAGCTTCGAAAAGACAGTTAAGAAGGTTGCGGTCTTCGAGAAAGTAATGACGTAATTCTTTCGAAATGGTGAATACGCAGTGTCGGTGCTGACAGTTTATGAGCTTAAATGACATAGCCTGAGCACGTTTCTGTGAATACATGGCACCGCATGTAGGGCAGAATCTTGAATGACAACGAAAGGGAATAAATTTGAGAGTACCACAATCAGGGCAGCCGTACATGGCGCCGCCATAAGCAGGATCCCCGCAATTGATCATCTTATCGATGTTTTCTATTTCGGTCTTGCGGGGATGAAGAGTATATTGAATTTCTTCATAATGATCGCGGAACAGATCTTGTAGAGTATTTCGTTTCATAAAATCATTATGAATGAGTTGAGGCAAAAAACAACCCCACCCCTCATGATTGAGGGGCAGGGGAGTTGAGGTGCCGTAGGCACTTTTTTATACTTATTTAAGATTATTACATAGCGGAATATAGTAAAATTTAAGGTGGTTAGATGTCGTTATTTGAGTCACTGTTTCGATTTTTTGATATCAGCATGATATTGAGGAAAGAGATTATTCAATGAAAAGACTTTTACTATTTATCATGATATTGTCACTGATTATATTCATTCCCGGAAGGACTGTATCCGCCGTGGATAAAGAGCCAATCACGTCAAAAGACCAGCTAAACAAACCGGGTAAAAAGATTGGAGTTGGCGTGGGATCAGCAGCTATGGTCGTTGCGGAAAATGAGCTTCCCGAGGCAGAACTTGTGTATATAGAGATGAATGAGGGACTACAGGCGCTGGAACAGGGAAAGATAGATGCGTATGTCTATGACCGTCGTCAGATGTCACTTGCAGTGGAGAACGGTAATAAAAACGTAGAGCTTTTGGATCAGAACATGGATGAAAAGAGTCATGTCGCTGTGGGAATTTCGCCCGTGACTAAGATTGATGGTCTGGAGAATAAGCTGAATACGTTTATTGATGATTTGCACGACGATGGAACTCTTGATGATATGTTTTCCAGGTGGGTACTGAAAAATGATTATGATATACCTGAGATTTCAAAGCCGCAGAATCCCAAAACAAAGCTTATAGTCGGTACTACCGGTATAGTTACACCCTACAGTTTCTATAAAGGGGACGAGCTGTACGGATATGATATTGAGCTTGCAAAACGCTTTGCTTTGTATTTGGATGCCAGCCTGGAATTCAAGGTTTATGATTACGGTTCTATCATTAATGCGGCTGCATCAGGAGATGTAGACTGCGTTATGGCTAATCTCAACGTTACACCTGAACGCGCTCAGGCGATGAACTTTTCACATGATCTTTTCACTGAAGAAATTGGAATTGCAGTTAAAAGTACCGGAGGTGGTCCTGAACTAAAAAGCTTTGAAGAGCTTAATGGCAAAAGAGTATCGATGATAACCGGTGCGCCCTTTGAGGACCTTGTAAGAAGTTTTGCTCCGGATGTGGCAGAGTTTTCGTATTACAACAACATGCCGGATATACTGCTGGCCCTTAAGCAGGGGAAAACCGATGCAATACTGCAGAATAATGCCCTTGCGGATCTGGCTGTAAATCGTGACAATGAGCTGGCACATTTTCCTGAAATATTAAAGGAAAGCACCTTTGGCATTGCGTTTGCCAAAGAGGCTGACGATACCTATGAGTGGCAGCAGGCTTATGATGCCATACCTAAGGAAACATTAGAAGAATTATGGGAAAAATGGACAGGATCGGATAATGAGAAAAAAGTTCCGATCGAGCAGGACTGGGCAGGAGAAGCCGGCACTGTTAAGGTTGCGGCATGCGACAGCCTTGAGCCTATGAGTTATCTGGGACAGTCAGGTAAAGTTATAGGCTTTGATGCAGATATAGTTCTGCTTATGGCAAAAGAGATGGATGTCAAAGTTGAGTTTGTTCCGATGGAGTTTGCTGCGATTCTCTCATATGTGCAGTCCGGTAAGGCAAAGATGGGAATCGGATCCATCATAGTTACGGATGAGCGAAGAGAAGCAGTTGACTTTATAGAATATTACCCTGCAGCATTTGTGCTGGTGGTCAGGAGAGCAAAGGCCGGCAGTTCAGCCACATCTTTTTGGAACAGTGTAAAATCAAGCTTTGAGAAAACCTTCATCCGGGAAAACAGATGGAAACTTTTTGTAAGAGGAGTTTTGACAACACTGCTCATAACAGTGATGACTGTAATATTTGGAACAGCCCTGGGATTTCTTGTTTATATGCTATGCAGACATGATAACAGGATTGCAAACGGCATTACGGGAGCAGTTATGTGGCTTGTTCAGGGTATGCCCATGGTTGTTCTGCTGATGATACTTTATTACATAATCTTCGGAAAAGTATCTGTCAGCGGCATCATTATTTCAATCATAGGCTTCACACTGACCTTTGCTTCTTCGGTCATAGGACTTCTGCGGCTTGGAGTAGGTGCCGTAGACAAAGGACAGTACGAAGCAGCATATTCTCTGGGTTATCCGGACCTAAAGATCTTTTTCAGGATAATCCTTCCACAGGCGCTGCCGCATGTGATGAATTCCTATAAGGGTGAAATCGTAGGACTTATAAAAGCCACTGCCATAGTCGGCTACATAGCTGTACAGGACCTGACAAAAGTAGGAGATATCGTCAGAAGCCGCACTTATGATGCCTTCTTCCCGCTTATAGCGATAGCAGTAATATACTTTGTGCTTGAGGGGCTCCTTGGCATGATAATCAGCAGGATAGATTTACGGCTTGATTACAGAAACAGAAAGATCCCTAAAATACTTAAGGGGGTAAGACTGAATGATAAGGATTGAGAATCTGAGAAAAGAATACCCGGATACAACACCACTTCAGGATGTCAGTGCCACGATAAATGATGGTGATGTTATATCAATAATCGGACCTTCGGGAACAGGAAAGAGTACTCTGATCCGCTGCATAAATCTGCTTGAAAAGCCAACATCCGGTAGGATATTTTTGGATGATACGGAGATAACAGATCCCGGGTGCGATCTGCAGGAAGTCCACAAAAAAATGGGAATGGTGTTTCAGTCCTTTAACCTCTTTGGACATATGACCGTGGTGGAAAACATCATGGCTCCTGCAATGGATATTCTGGGAAAAGACGCACAGGAGGCATATGACGAAGCCATGAGACTTCTGCAGCGTGTAGGCCTTTACGACAAAGCTATGTCCTGGCCTGATGAACTATCCGGTGGACAAAAGCAGAGGGCGGCTATCGCAAGAACCCTTGCCATGGACCCGGATGTGATTCTCTTGGATGAGCCCACAAGTGCTCTTGATCCGACCATGGTGGGAGAAGTTCAGGCTGTTATAAAAGATCTTGCTTCCTCGGGGAAAACAATGATGATCGTGACCCATGAAATGTCTTTTGCAAGGGCTATAAGCAACAGGATATTTTTCCTGGATGAAGGCGGAATATATGATGACGGAACGCCCGAGGAGATTTTTGACAATCCGCAAAAAGAGAAGACAAGACGCTTTGTAAGACGGCTGAAAGTAATAGAGATTGATATAGATAGTAAGACTTACGATTACCTCGGTACGCAGACACTCATAGAGGATTATTGTGTCAGGAATCAGGTGCCCTATTCACTGGCAAAACATATACATCTTGCATTCGAAGAGGCTGTGCATCAGTGCATTGTAAGCACAATGGATAAGCCCAGGGTACATCTTTCCATTGAATACTCACAGGAAAAAGAGAATGCTGCATTTGTTCTTGCTTATGGTGGACAGCCGTTTGATGTATTTAAGGATGGTGACGAGATTTCGGTTTCAATTCTTAAAAAGATTGTGAGTGATGAGAAATATTCATGGGACGACAGTAAAGAATATGGAAACAATCTGGAGTTTGCCCTATATCAAAGGTAGCCACGATTTGCAAGAGTAGGCATGTTGATTAATACATATTTACGATAAATTTATACATTATTTAGATTGCATAAATAGGTTTGGCCCGGTATAGAAGGTATAATTTTAGGTAACAGTGAAATAATAGGCGAGTAATAGATTTTTTTATGAGGGGGCTTCATGGAAACTAATAATCGTCTTACAAGAAGCACTTTCTTTTTTATATGGGCGAACTGTTTGGACCGGGTCTTGGAGTTGTTTGCACCAGATACACGGGGATGGCAAAAAAAGATCTTGTGAATCGTACTTTCAGTATGATTATGGAGATTTTATTTGTCATTTCTGTTGTAGTATCTCTGGTGCTTTTTTATTATCTCCGACAATTGCCGGTATCAGTGTTTGTTGATGATTCATGTATATGGAGGACTTATATATGCAAAATAGAGATGATGGATGCCTCGGAACCATTAGAAGAGAACTGCTTCGAATTGCTCTGGAGAAAATGCAGGGTAAACAAATGGAACAGGCAGTTGATTCAGCCAAGGATATTGATGTTACAAAAGATGCTAAATATGAAGTCGAAGAAATGATTAATAATCCATACATGAATAGAGGCGAAATTCCTCTTGCTATGGATATTTTCAAGCCGATTGTACCGGAAAACCAGGAACTTCCGGTTATTGTGACTGTTCATGGTGGAGGTCTTGTTATAGGCGACAGAACTATGTCAAGAAACTTTGCAAGAGTACTTGCCGGTAAGGGGTATCTGGTATTCTCAGTAGAATACAGACTTGCCCCGAGAGCCAATTCTGCGCAGCAGCTGGATGATGTATGCGCGGGACTTGATCTTGTCGGCAGAAGACTGGTTGATTTCGATGTGGATTTTGGACGTATATATCTTGTGGCGGAGAGTGCAGGAGCTTATCTGGCTATATATGTAGCAGCTATGAAGGAATCCAAAAAGTTACAGGAGGCCATTGGCTATGAGCCAACCAGAATGAGATTCACAGCCCTTGGACTTATATCGGGAATGTTTTATACGACCAAACCTGATCCTTTGGGACTCCTTCTTTCCGAGCAGTTCTTCGGAGATAAGGGGACTGACAAAAAGTTCCTGAAATATATGGATCCGGAACATAAGGAAATAGTTGATAATTTGCCACCGGCATTTTTTATAACAAGCAGGGGCGACTTCTTAAATAATTATACACTGATGTATCACGATAAATTGAAAAAGTCCGGAAAGAAAACAAAGATGATCTATTACGGCGAGAAGAGCCTTGGTCATGCATTTGTGACTATGCAGCCCTGGAAGAAGAAGAGTAAAGACGCAATAGATAAGATGCTTGACTGGTTTGAGCTTATGTCAAAGGAGAGGGAAGAGGAAATAAAGAAAGCGACGGATACGGGTGTAAAGAAAGCAGTAAGAAAGAAAACAGTAAGAAAGAACAGTAATGCTGCAAAAGCAGCCAACAATAAAAAAGGAGGCAAAGAGTAATGAAACCTGGAATGTTTAATATGCCGATGCAGGGAAGAGGATGTAACATGATGCCACAAATGCCCAAGATGCCTATGCAGGGTGGCGGATGTGGAATGCCCCAGATGGGTATGCCTCAGATGCCTGTACAGGGAAGAGGCTGCGGAATGATGCCTCAGATGGGAATGCCCCAAATGCAAGGTGGCGGAATGTCCCAGATGGGTATGTCTCAGATGCAAGGTGGCGGAATGCAGTCAAGAGGATGCAACATGATGCCCGGAAATCAGCAAGACGATGACGACGATGATGACGATGATGATTAAGTCGAAAGGAGTGTGGAATTATGATGTTTGTTAGAAGAAAACCTCACGGACCTAAAATGATTCAGGGCAGGGGATGCGGAGTGATTCCTTTTGCGCCAATGCCTATGGGAGGACCGGCTCCCGGACCCGGAAAGCCAAGAAGAAACCATCGTCCTATGCCTGCACAGGGAAGAGGTTGTTTCATGATGTAATTTGATCTGAACAAACATATGGAGAAGAGAAAAATGGCATATGAATTAAAGTTTCCGGAAAAAATTAAAAAGCGCGTAGACAGTGGAACAATAATTGAGCAGAAGGTATGGAGTTATATAAAGGAATTGAATTCCTTCGATGATGAGCATCTTGATGCGGTAGCAATCTATAGCGGATATAGGGATTATACTTACAGACAGATGTTCAGGAAATGGGACCTGTATGCTGAGGTATTTTCTGCCCTTGACATGACGGAGAAAAATAAGACCTGCGTCGGAATCTTGCCGGGGTTCGCCCCGGAGGCTATTTTTGCCCTCTATGCCCTTAATATGACAGGGGCATCTGTTTCAATGCTTCATTTTATCGATATTATGGATGTTGCTCGTTGGGACAGTTTAATTGAAAAAGAGGGAATAACAGACCTTATTATTTCCGACAGGAAAATTACTCCTGATTTTTTGAGAAGAGTTGTTGCCACAAAGAAAAGGCTGGGAATAAGGAATATTATTATTCTTCATAGTCGCAGTAGAAATTCCATGGATATGGAAGGGCATCATGCGAAAGAAAAGGCTAATTATAAGCTCCTTAAGCAGGTAAGGGGTGTGCTTTTTATGCCGGAACTTTTGGACAAGTATGAGGGTATGCCTATAAAGTATGGCTCAAAAAAATCAAAAGAGGATGCTATTGTACTGCATACATCAGGTACAACAAACGGTATTCATAAACCGGTTCCGCTTTCGGACAGAGGCGTTAATGAATCAGTTGCAAGACTTATGCGCTGTGAACAGTTTAAGAAGTTCAAAAAGCGAATGGTGTCTTATCTTGAAATGGAGCCAATAGGGTCATATGCGTTACTTGATATGATTCATTTGCCATTTTCATTCGGTGGCGGAGTAGTAATACCGAACAACGCTCCGGTCATGGGACCAGCACTTTTTAATTTGTTTGAAAAATATGATATTAGCCTAATGATCGTAGGAACCGTTGGATTGGAAATGCTTAGTAAATTACCGATTCAGATAGATCTCTCCGGAATCGAGTTTATATTCTCAGGAGGTGGATATTTATCTGCCCATTCCAAAAAGATGGTCAATAAATTCCTAAAAAGAAATGGCTGTAAAGCCAAAGTTACTATTGGGTATGGAGCAACTGAAGTAGGCGGAGCATGTATTCTTTCGACTCCGGATAGAGCTGATGATGCAATAGGATTCCCTCTTCCGGGGGTAAAGGTCAAGATATATGACGATCAGGAAGAAAAATATTATGACATAAATGATGGACCAAGAGAAGGCGGACTTATGATTTCTTCTGCTTCCGTCAGTGGCGGAGTCCTCAATGGAATAGAATTTTTCAAGACTGAAGTTGTTGATGGAGAAAAATATATTAATACCTTTGACCGTGTAAGAGTAAATGAAGATGGCAGTCTGAATTATGTGGGCAGGATGAACAAATACTTTGTTAACAATGAGGGTATTCGTTTTGATGCCGGTCTTGTAGAAACTGCAATTGAGGCTCAAAAAGGTATCGTAGCATGTGGCCTTGTACCTATGTATGACAAAATGCTGCATGATACAGTTCCTGTGTTATACGTACAGACGAATGCCAAGGGAGAAAAGAGCCTTGCAGTGGTGAAAAATGCAATTTTCAATGTGTTCTTTAAGGATCAAAAGATCAAGGACACAAATATGCCCGGCCTTTGTGTAATTGCGGATAATTTGCCGACTAATTCAGCCGGTAAGGTTGACATTTATCAGATTGCTCTAAATGTTATTAATGATCAGAAGTATTCTGTTAAGCCGGTAAGACGTGGCGGAAACGTAGTAGATGTTAAACTTAAACTTTCAATTCCTATGTTCGGGAAGGTCGATACCGCTCCTGAAGAATTGAGAGGTGATGCAAAGCTCTTAAAAGAATTCGTTGAAAGGGAAAGGGAAATGAATCGAGATAATATGCCAGGCCAGGGAATGCCGGGGCAATTTATGCCAGGCCAGGGAATGTCGGGGCAATTTATGCCGGGACAGGGAATGCCAGGCCAGTTTATGCCGTTGCCCTTTGATCTTCGGCCAATCATGAACATGTTTCAGAATATGGCCATGCAGCAGAGTCAGAATATTAATCAGATGAATGGGCAAAACTATAGTCAACAAAGTGGCATGCCACAGAACGGATTTGATATGCAGGGGGGAAATATTATGAATAATATTTCAATCTGCGATATCATGGCGATGCTTTTTAATGCATCTAATGAAGATGAATATTATGAAGACTGATTGCTCTTAAAATGAGGTACAAATGGTACAGGAAAGAGGGGGAATGGACATTACAGTGGTTGACAATAAAATTCAAAACAGTGACGCTGCTTTAGGCTGGGGCGAGAGAGTCTGCTTTGGAATAGGAAAAATCCCATCAATGATAGTAGGTACTTTATTGGCTACATTTGTCATGATCTACATGACAAATGTGGCATTTCTAGACATTGCAGTCTTGTCTATCCTTATGGCAGTATCAAAAGGATTTGATGGAATATCGGATGTTATAGCCGGAAATATTATTGATAATACAGATACTAAGTATGGAAAGGCCAGAGTTTGGATTTTAAGGACATGTATTCCATTGTCTTTGTCTTTGATTTTATTGTTTTCAGTTCCGGCAGTGCTTCCTGACATAGCAAAATATGTCTATTTTTTCGTTATGTATAACCTGGTAAGCACCTGTGTTTTTACAATTGCTCAGCTTGCGCATTATGCGCTCTTGCCTTTAATGTCCCAAAGCAGTGTTGAGCATGGAATGTTGAGCGTAGTCGGCTCAATTTTTGACTCAGTGAGTATGCTCCTTATTAGTGTATCCATTGTTCCGCTTCTGACTTTTTTTTCTAAAGATTCCGCAAATCCATATACACAGACCGCTTTTTATTATTTAATCGCTATATTTGGCGTGGTTATTGTGATAAGTAGTCTTATCTGTTTTTGTGGAACAAAAGAGAGGGTGACTTATAACTATGTTTTCCATGAAGAAAAGAAAGGCATGAAATGGAGTGTTACACTAAGGGCACTTCTTAGGAATAAATACTGGGTGGTATCCATATTTTTAACAGTATTTAGTTTCCTTCTTATGGGCTGTAATGCTAATGTGAATGTGTATTATGCAACCTATGTTTTAAAAGATCCTGCGTTTGTTGGCTTAATTATGTTATGCATGCAGGTACCGGGCGTTCTTGTAAGGTTTTCCGTTCCATTCTTTATAAAAAAGATAGATAATTTTGGGATATATTTATTTGGAAATATAATATTGTTGATTGGAAGTATAGGACTTGCCATTGTCGCTCCGAATATTGTTGGAATAGCTGTTTTTCTTTGTATAAATGGGGCTGCTTCGGGAATTGCAGCTTCAGCATGGATGGGAGCCGTTGCAGACATTATAAAGTATACAGAGAAAAAAGAGGGTATTCTTTCAGCGGGAATGGGAAATGCGGGATTATCCGCTGCTAATAAATTAGGAATTGGTCTCGGGACAGTGGTTTTTGGATTTACGATGTCCGGGGCTGGGTTTGATGCAATGAATGGAATTGCTCAGCCAACTGCAGTATTGGATGCAATTTCATTTTTCTTTCTTTATTTCCCTCTCATTATACAGGCTATAATAACGGTCTTGCTTGTGACTTTCTTTAATAAAAAAAGTGATATAAGACAACCATAATGAGCGCCTTCATACGAGGAATTGATTATGAATCCGATTCTTGAACACCTGAGTAAAAATGCTAAAAAACATGCTGGCAAGATTACTTTGGTATTAGAGGAAAACAGTAAAATCCCTGAAGATCTGGATATATTTTTTGACATAGAATATAGAGGAAAAGACGGGAATACACTTTGCGCAGATATTTTCAAACAAAAGAATAATGAGAAGAAACTTCCCATTATCGTGTTTGCTCATGGCGGAGGATTATTTGTAGGGAACAGAAAGGTAAATCGTATTTTTTGTGAAGTAATTGCAAGACTTGGATATCTTGTCTTTTCCATAGATTATCGCCTTTTAAGCGAAACAGATGGGATTGGTGGGATATCAGATGTCTGCAGTGGTCTGGAGTTTGTTACAGCTTTCGCCGAAGACTATGGTGGAGATCCGGACAAAGTAATTCTTATGGGGGAAAGTGCAGGAGCTTACCTTGCATTGTATGCAGCTGTGGTTGCAAATTCGGATATTTTGGATGGTGTGATCGAGAAACCTGAAACGTTATGCAAAGTAAAGGGACTGTGTTGTTCTAGTGGAATGTTTTATGTTACGCGAAATGATCCCATAGGGATGGTGTACAAAAAGGATATGTTTGGCAAAAGGACTAAGGACAAAGCGTTTACGAAGCTGACTAATCCAAATAATCCTGACATTATATCAAAGCTTCCACCGGTGTTTCTGGTTAGCAGCAGTGGCGATTTTTTAAGAAGCTATACACTAAAGTTTGCAAAGGCTTTGGAAAAAGAAGGACATGATCATGAACTGATTTATTATGAAAAATCAAATCATTTACTGCATGCCTTCGTGTCGTTTGCACCGCTATTACCGGAAAGCGCCGAGGTGCTTGCAAGATTACAAAAATGGATAGCGAATTTAGGCTGATTTAGCTTAAGCATTTTATAATAGTATATAGCTAAGGACAGGGATAAAACTCTCTGTCCTTTTTTATTTTGGGTATGAATATACTTAAATCAGTGTAAAATATATTGTTATAAGTGCAAATGCCGTAGGCAGTAGTTCGGTGTGATAACTTATATGTATGAAAAAGGAGGAATTAAAATATGTTGAAAATAGAGCATTTGACAAAAACATACGGGGATAAGAAAGCTGTAGATGATGTGACACTTCACATTAAGGCTGGAGAGATATTTGGCTTTATAGGTCATAACGGTGCAGGAAAAAGTACTACGCTTAAAAGTGCAGTAGGAATTCTGAGATTTGATGAAGGTAAGATTTTTATAGACGGAAAATCCATAATGGATGATCCGATCGGTTGTAAGAAGGAGATGGCATATATCCCGGATAATCCTGATATGTATGAATTCATGAGCGGGATAAAGTACCTTAATTTTATTGCGGATGTATATGGAATTTCATCATCGGAGAGAAATGAAAAGATTCATAAATATGCTGATATTTTTGAAATAACTCAGGATCTTGGAATGCCTATTTCGTCTTATTCACATGGAATGAAGCAAAAACTTGCTCTCATCAGCGCATGGATGCATGAACCTAAGCTCATAATAATGGATGAACCCTTTGTGGGACTTGACCCCAAGGCTTCACATTTACTTAAAGAGATGATGAGAGAGCACTGCGATAATGGTGGAGCAATTTTCTTTTCCACACATGTGCTTGAGGTTGCGGAGAAACTCTGTGACAAGGTTGCAATTATCAATCATGGAAAACTGGTAAAAGTCGGAACCATGGATGACGTTAAAGGTGATGACAGCTTAGAAGAAGTATTTCTTGAACTGGAGGCGGTATAAATGCTGAAAACGCTGGTTAAGAAACAGTTATTTGAAGTTTTCAAAGGATATTTTTATGATGCCAAGAGAAACAAAATGCGCTCTAAATTTGTGATAGCTGCATGGTTTGTTTTTTTTGCGGTCATCATGGTGGGGGTTCTTGGCGGAATGTTTCTGGCACTGTCTTTGACATTATGCGGACCTTTGATAAGCTGCAATGCCGGATGGTTTTACTTCGTTCTTATGGGAACTGTAGCAGTGCTTCTTGGTAGTTTTGGAAGTGTATACAATTCATATACGGCACTCTATCTTTCCAAAGATAATGATCTTTTGTTATCATTGCCGATACCTGTGAGGAATATAGTTGGCTCAAGGCTTATAAACGTGTACCTTCTTGGAGTAATGTATATTTTAACCGTTACGATTCCTACCGAGATAGTTTACTTTATGCAGACCGGTATTACAGGAGCCAAGGTACTATGTGGGATATTATTTTTCTTTATTATTTCAGCGATTGTTATGCTGATATCCTGCGGCCTTGGGTATGTGATAGCAAAGATCAGCTTAAGGCTGAAGAATAAGAGCTTTATCACGGTTTTTGTGACACTGGCAGCAGTTGCAGCATACTATTTCTTTTATTTTAAGGCCGGCGATTTTATCAGAGATCTCTTGGTTAATGCGCCCATATATGCTGAAAATGTAAGAAGATACGCATATCCGCTGTATTTGTTTGGACTGATCGGAGAAGGAAATATTGTGTGGTGCTTTGTTTTTACAGCTTTATTTGCAGGAGCATGTTTCCTGTTGTGGCACCACATGTTAAAGAGCTTTATCTCTATAGCTACAGCTTCAAGCAAGGTTGAAAAAATTCAATACGTCGAAAAGACAGTAAAAGAAAAATCTCCGTTTGAAGCACTTGTATGGAAAGAACTGCAAAAGTTCACTTCAAGCCCTACATATATGCTTAACTGCGGTCTCGGCATTATCCTGATGCCTGCTGCAGGAATACTGCTGCTTTTCAAAGGACAGGTGATCATAGAAGCAGTGGAGCGTGTTTTTTCAGATTATCCGGGATCGGCAACAGCATTTCTATGTACAGGACTGATCTTTATGGGATCCATGATAGATACTGCAGTTCCCTCTGTATCTCTGGAGGGAAAAAGTATATGGATTTCGCATTCATTGCCGGTAAAGCCGCGGCAGGTACTTCTTTCAAAAATGACTTTGCAGATTGTTCTGGCAGCTATTCCTACATTGATTGCGGCTTTATGTACCAGTATGATTGTAGATGAATCATTTATCTGTAAATTGCTTATAGTGATCATGCCTATGATGTTTGCCCTGTTCTCTGCTGCAATAGATACTGCAATTGCTGTAAAGGCCCCTCTACTTAACTGGACTAATGAGATGGTGCCAATTAAACAAAGCGGAGGAGCATTTTTGGCAATCCTTTCATTCTGGGGACTTTCAATTCTGTTTGCAGCAGTTTACATGCTTGCGGGCTTCTGTTTTGGAATCGTTATGTATCTGATAGCCTGGAGTGTGTTATTTGCTGTTTTATCGATTTTGATTATTGTATGGCTCTGTACGAAGGGAGCCGGAATTTATTCCGAGCTGGCATAACCGGAATAGGAATTACTAATTTAAAGGTGAAGAAATAATATGAGTGTTTGTATAGAAAAGAATTACAGAAATAACGAGGCTCTTAGAGCATCGTTCAATAAACTTGCGGAAAAGACTTTTGGTCTTAATTTTGAAAACTGGTATCAAAACGGTTTTTGGCAGGATAATTATATTCCGTATTCTATTGTGAATGACGGAGAGGTAGTATCCAATGTTTCAGTAAATGCCTGCAACATGAATTATAAGGGCAAAACCGTGAAACTGATTCAGCTCGGAACAATTATGACTGACCCTGATCACAGGGGAAAGGGCTATGCCCGAATGCTGATGGAAGAGGTTATGAAGGATTATGAAGAAAAGGTAGACGGAATCTATCTTTTTGCCAATGACTCTGTTCTGAATTTTTACCCTAGATTTGGCTTTCATGAGGCAAAGGAATATCAGTATTCAAAAGAAGTAAGTATAATAGGAGAAAATAAAGCCAAGATGATTGCTCTGAATGGGAAGGATGATTTTGACAAGGCTGTTCGAATTCTCGACACCAGGAGCCAGAATGCAGAGCTGTATATGATCGGGAATACCGGATTATACATGTTCTATCTGTCGCAGTTTATGACGGAGAACCTGTTCTATATTGAGGACTGTGACAGCTACGCAGTTGCGGAATTAGAGGATGATACGCTGATTCTTCATACAATTATTGGCGAAGGAGCGGTTGATGAGGTTATAACTTCATTTGGTTCTCAGGTGAAAAAGGTTATCCTTTGCTTTACTCCAAAGGATGTCAGCGGCTTTGAGAAGAGTGAACTTCATGAGGAAGATACAACATTTTTTGTAAAAGGAAAGTTCTTCGAAGAAAACCGAGATCAAGAATACATGCTTCAGGCAATAACACACGCATAATGATTACGGAGCATTAGTGGGACGGTTTTCACATTCAGAAGTACGGCAGGAGATCAATATGAATAAGGTTTTGGATAATTTTTTCGTGGCAGATGAGGAGTACAAAAACCAGCTTGAATCCTATACTATCGGCGATACTTTGTTAGCCATAGCATTCTATGCAATCTTTATGATTGTTTACTATATTGTTGGGAAAATCTATTATCAAAGTGGTGCGTATTACGTAACTATTGTCAATCTGGCCTTTATATTACTGCCGGTAGTTCTTTGCTTTCGCAATTTGTCAAAGACCGGCCTGAGTGCAAGGAACCTTAAAAAGTCGCTCATTGTTTCATTCATATTGGGAATGGCTGTGTTACTGGCTATTTCAATTATTCCGGGGATTATCGCACATGCGGAGTTTTTGACGGTCAGTCAGATTGCATATTACATTTTCTACTTCTTCGTTATTATAGGATTTAGCGAAGAAATCTCTTTCAGAGGATTTATTCAGCCAAGGCTGTTTCCTGTTTTTAAGCGGGAGTGGATCACTATTTTAGTAGCCGGGCTTTTGTTTGTTTTAATGCATTATCCATTTCAGATGGCTGCAAGAGGAATGTCGTTTGTGGAATACTGGCCTGAGTTTATTGCAAGTGCGCCATTTCAACTTTTATGGCACTACGTGTGTACATGGCTTTACAGACGTTATGGAAATATCTTTGGAGCAACGGTTATGCATGGGTGCGTTGATATGAGTATGGGTATATTTGGCTGAGTTATATCTGACATAAAAAACTTTTTAAGATTTTTCTTGAAAACAATTTTTAATCATATTAGCCTTTTCTTAGGACGTCCAAATCTTTCTAAGAGGAGGCTTTTATAGTGAATAAAGAACAACTATACACATACATTTCAGGGAGCACCGGTAATGAGAGCAACATCTGTCAGATTTTTGCGATAAAAGATGGTGATAAAGTATATGACGATTGTTGGCATGGGTTTAAGACTCTGGATGCGATGAATGTAAACTCTGTGACCAAAGGTGTGATGGGGCTGCTTGCCGGAATTGCACTGGATGCGGGCTATATCAAGAGCCTGGATCAGAAGGTGATGGATTTTTTCCCGGATTATACTGTAAAGCGAGGAGAGAAAACTATCTACGATGTTACAATAAGGCATCTGCTTACAATGACAGCTCCGTATAAAGGTAAGTCAGAGCCTTGGAAAAAGGTGTGTACTTCACAGGACTTTACGATTGCTATACTTGATTATCTTGGAGGACGTAAGGGAATTACCGGAGAGTTCAAGTATGCGACGCTTGGCATTCAGATCCTGGCAGGAATAATTGAGAGAGCATCCGAAGAGAAATGCATCGATTTTGCCAACAGAAACCTGTTTGAGCCGCTGGGACTTCCAAAGCGAATACCGCACGGAGACAGTTCCAAAGAGGATCAGTTTGATTTTTTCATGAACAAGAATCCAAGAAAATACGAGTGGTACTCTGACCCTCAGGGCAGCGTTACCGCAGGCTGGGGATTATGTATGTCAGCAAAAGACATGGCTGTGATCGGTGCAATGGTTCTTGATGGAGGCCTGTATAACGGGAAAAGAATAATCTCTGAAGAATACTTAGAAGACATGCTGGCACCTCATATTAAGCTGGGTGAACGATTTGGCTTCATGAGCTACGGCTACTTATGGTACAAGCCTTATGATGACAGAGAAGTTTATGCAGCGATTGGCGACAGCGGAAATATCATCTATGTAAACAAAGAAGAAAATGTATCTGTGGGAATGACAGGCACATTTAAGCCCAGGATCTTTGACAGAGTGGAATTCATAGAGAAAAAAGTTTTGCCGGCTATTCAATTCACCGTATAGTTATATATTTCAGCGTTATGTTCTTGGGCAGTAAAGGTTAGCTTTAGTATAGAAACATAATATTTGGAGAAGATTTTACTGCTACAAGAGAAGAAAATGCGAATGGGGGCAGTTGAAATTTGGATACAATGCCTTCTACAAATATGAAAATGGTTGATTGCAGCAGTTGTTTTTGGAATATATCTTCTGCCACAAATTAGAAAAGAAAAATATGCGGCAGTGGGATATAGACATAAAGCGACTGCTACAAATTAGAGAAATAGAGAAAACGGTAGTCATATAATTCCCAAAGCGACTGCTGCAAATTCTCAAAATAGAAATAGAGGCAGAAAATTGCGGCTAAAATAGTATGCCGCAAAGAGTATTACTTGAAATTATGGCATAAAATATAGACTTTATTATCGTGGTAATTGCTGATGTAAAGGAAAAAGTAAGAGCACATAAATCAGTGTAAAACAGACCCAAATAAGTGAATAGGGTCTGTTTTTTCTTTGTTGACATAAAATGATAATAAATCTAATATATCAAATAGATATATCATTTAGATATATCTATTTGTGCAAATCAAAAGGAGATTACAGTCATGCGACAAAGAATAAGAAAGACGACTCTACTAATATCACTACTTCTTTTCCCGATTACAATGTGGTATTTTTCGCCCTATATTATTATTAATGCGGCGATGGAACATATTATAAACGGCAGCTTCATTGTGTTTGTAGCGATGCTGGTATTTTCGATGTTTTTCGGAAGAGTCTGGTGCGGATATCTATGCCCCGCGGGAGGGCTTCAGGAATGCGCGCAGCGGATAAATGATAAACCTGCAAAACAGGGGGAACGTGATAAAATCAAATATGTGATATGGATTATCTGGATATGCGCTGTAATTGCTGCATTTGTGATGGGGAAGAATGATGTGACCATTAACCCTTTCTACATGACGGATCATGGCATATCAATTGCAAGCATATACAATTATGTTATTTATTACGGCGTTATATTTTTATTACTGTTGCCTGCGCTGATCCATGGCAGAAGAGCAGCCTGCCATTACATCTGTTGGATGGCGCCATTTATGGTGATAGGCAGCAGTATAGGCAGATTCCTGCATCTGCCACAGCTCCATATTGAAGCAGACAAGGACAAATGCATTTCCTGTGGAAAGTGCAGCAGAGCTTGCCCTATGGGACTTGATGTCAAAAAACTTGTGGCAGAAGGAAAGAATGCTAAATGCAGCGAGTGTATTCAGTGCGGCGCTTGTGTCGACGAATGTCCTAAAGCAGTTCTGAAATATAAGCTGCTTTGGAAATAATTGCTCTTAGAGGTAATAACTGCTTTTGAAGTAAATCGTCACGAAAAAAATCAGGAGAAAAGACATGGCAAAAGACAGGAAGATAGATGTTGTAATATTAGGTCTTTTATCCCACGAAGACCTTACCGGATATGATATTAAAAAGAGGCTGGATGGAGCGATAGGCTTTTTCTGGAAAGGCAGCTTTGGAAATATCTATCCCGCGCTGACTGCAATGGAGAAAGAAGGACTTGTTTCAAAAAAGAAGAACTCTAAGACCGGGGGCAGGGAGAAAATACCTTATCATATCACCAAGCAGGGAATCAAGGCTCTTCAGACATGGCTACAGGAGGAGCAGACTTCCAATGAACTTCGATATGAAACTCTCTTGAAACTATATTTTGGTGGGGCTGCAGATAGGAGTCTTGCAATCAGGAATATCCAAATTTTTGAGGAGGATGTTAAGCGCAACCTGACAGTACTAAACATGTATAAAGATAATCTGGAAAAAGTGCTGGATGAAGAGGATCACATTTTCTATTATCTAACAGTGACTTTTGGAATTGACACCTACGAGGCGTATCTTAAGTGGTGCGCCAAGGCAAAAAAACTTCTGAGAGATGGTTAAGATCTGAATCAAAACAGATAGCGATAAGATAAATCAGTGTAAAAATAGACTAAACAAGTGTAAACCAAGTTTTTTCTCATCTATAGAGTATAGTTACTATACAGTATATAAACTATACATAATATGGCTCTACTCGTAACGAAGCAAAGGAGAGAAAAACGATGAACAGCAAAATAGACTTTATAAATGGAAAAACATACAAGTCACTGATGAAAATGTTTATGCCGCTGTTTGCAGCGATGACACTTACAATGATCTACAGTATGGTCGACAGCCTGTGGGCAGGAAATCTCTTGGGAGAACATGGAATGTCGGCACTCACGGCAGGAACCGCAATAGTAACCATTTTAAATTCATTAGCAATGGGGATGGGGAATGGAATATCTGTAATGGTTGCGAATCTTGTGGGAGCAGGTAAAAAAGAGAAACTTCCGGGAGCGGTTGCAACAATAGTTGCTGCTTCAACAGTACTGTCACTTATGATATGTATCGCAAGTGAGTTGTCGGTTAAACCAATCCTTACTATCATGGGAACTCCTCAGCAGGTCTTTGCCGATGCGGCCCTGTACCTGAGCCTGTATCTTATCGGTAACACAGCGCTTTTCCTGTATATGCAGTTTACTTCAATTTTCAGAGCCTTTGGTGATCCGTCGTTCCAGATGAAAGGGATGATCTTAACAGCAATCTTTAATGCAATCCTGGATCCGGTATTTATCAGGATGTATGGACTTGCCGGCGCTGCAGTAGTAACTGTTGCATCAGAGATTTTGTGCCTGGTTTACGCAATTTTCTATTACAAGAAAAACAAGTTATTTACCATGGACTTTAGGAAGGTGAACATTAACGACGCAGAGACGATGTTTAAGCTTTCAATTCCGACAGCAATACAGTCGATCATGCCGGCACTTAGTTCAGCCATCATGATCTCTTTTATCACACCCTTTGGAATCGATGCAATAGCAGGATTCGGAGTTGCCAGGAATCTTGAGCTTATCATGTCCATGCCTACAACAGGAATGTGCATGGCTATAACAGCCATAGTTGGACAATGCGTCGGAGCTAAGCGATATGACAGGGCAGGAGATTATCTTAAGGCGGGGCTTGTTCTTGGAGGCAGCCTTATTGCAGCAATCAGCGTTTTGGTAATTATCTTTTCCGGACAGCTCACAGCTCTTTTCGGGCAGGGTCGTGGTACAGCAGAAGTCGTAGCTGTGTTCTTTAAGATAATAAGCATTGGCTATGTGTTATATATGCTTACAAGCTGCATACAGGGATATCTTACCGGACTTGGGAATCCCTCAATGGCGATGGTGCTTCTCGTTCTCTACTATGTAGTAATCAGAATACCGGCGGCGGTCATTTTAAGAAGTGTCTTTGGACTTCATGGCATCTGGTTTGCGTTCCTGCTAAGTCATATCTTGGCGTTTATTGTTGCGACCATTATGGTACAATTATTGAATAAAAAACACGACACCATAAGGGGACCGCTATATGAAGGACTATAAGGAATTAGCCTGGTTAATGGAACGTATCATCCATAAGTACAATCAGTTTGAGAAAAAACCGCAAGTATACTGCAAGGATATAATCCTGACACAGCCTGAGATCCACACTATAGCTATAGTCGGAGACTACGAAGGAATAGGTATCACTCAACTGGCTAAGATGCGTGGCATCACCAAGGGGGCTGCATCTCAGATGATTTATAAGCTTGTGGATAAGGGACTTGTAGAGAAGAGAGTGTCTCCGGATTCGGATGCAGCTGTGAGCCTTTACCTTACAAAGAAAGGGAAAAAAGCGAGAAGCGAGCATCGAAAGCTCCATGAAAATATGGGGACTATGTATGAGAAAATGCTTGATCAGATACCGGAGGAAACGTTGGAGAGCATGAAGCAGTTTCTAAAAGCATTTGACGAAGCGCTGGATAAAATGTGAGTGGCTTTTTAGTCACCACATTTTTTATAGCAAATGAGTATAGCAACTATACAGTTTAGAACTAAACATATAAGGAGAAAACAGAATGAAAATATCACTTTGCCCGGTGGAAGAAGAAATCCTCATATTGAGGTAAATGAGCTTATCTATTCATGATAAATCAGTGAAAAACAGTGCATTATTAGTGAAACTTAGTAATGACTTTCTTTTCTGAGCATATAATAATAGTTATAACAAAGGCTGTTTAGCCGGTGAGGTAAAAACGGGACAGCTATTTGATTGAAAAGGAGTAGCAATGAGAAAATTATATGAGAAGAATAGGGTATGGTTTGCTGTATTGTGGATTGTTCTGTACTGCGTAGTTATGACCAATCTAAAAGGGAATTTCGGCTATCAGAGCATAACAATGCTTCTTGGCATAAATGCCTTTGCAGTGGGAATTACTCTTTTTGTAAAGATGAATCACCTTGAAAAAGAGTGTGGAATAGCCTCATGGCCAAGAGACATCGGAAGATTTCTGTTCTTTATCCCTATGTGGATACTGGCAACCGGGAATCTATGGGATGGCTTTGCACTTTCCTACCGCGGAATAGAGATGGTTTTCGCAGTACTGTCCATGATTTTAGTTGGATTCGTGGAAGAGATGATATTTAGAGGATTTCTTTTTAAAGCAATGCTGTCAGAGGAAAGGACATCCGTTGCTATAATTGTTTCTGCACTGACATTTGGTATGGGGCACATTATTAACCTGTTTGCAGGACAGACAAGCTTTGAAACTATCCTGCAGGTGATCTTTGCTGTTGCCTGGGGATTTATTCTTACGTTTGTTTTTTATAAGAGCCGAAGTCTATGGCCGTGCATAATAGCTCATTCAATGATAGATGCTTTTTCATTGTTTGGAGCAGACAACGCACTTGTGGATCAGATTTATATTGTAACTACCATTGTTGTTGCGGTAGTCTATTGCATATATCTTGCAAGGATTAAAGTGGAGACCAATAATGAAATTCAGTGATAGCTGTGCTAAGTGCATGTAGGACAGGCAAATTATGAATCCTTCGCAGGGGAAGGCAGACATGCCTTTTATACGTTTCTGTGTAAGTGCAATCTTTTTATAAATAGGTTTAACGTTCCGAAGCTGACGGGGATGTTTGTTGAAGAATGAATAATACTGCTTCGGGAGTAAACAAAGGAGTATATGAGAATGAAGCTGTTTTTGTTGGAAGATGATGATGCCATAGGAATGGGGCTAAAGTATTCCCTGGAAAAAGAGGGCTATGAAGTCATCCATGTGAGAACTAAGGCAGATGCGCTTAAAACATGGAAATCGAATACTTTTGATATGTGCATTTTGGATATCAATCTTCCGGATGGAAATGGGTATGATGTCTGCAAATATATCAAAGAAAAGGAAGATACACCGGTAATATTTTTGACAGCAAGTGATGCTGAAGTAAACGTTGTCATGGGCCTGGAGATGGGGGCAGATGATTATGTGTGTAAGCCCTTCAGGATTAATGAGCTTATGGCCAGAATCAGGACTGTCCTTAGAAGGAGCAGAAAAAGTGCGGCTTCTTCCGGCTCTGAGGAGAACGGAATCCTTGAGATAAAAAATGTTCGCATTCATACAAACGAAGCAAAGGTTGGTGTGCTTGATGAGTCTTCAGGAAAAGAGGAAACGGTCGAGCTTACAGCTTTGGAATACAGGCTTCTTCTTGCTTTCTGCAACAACAGAGGAAATGTAATGTCCAGAAGCCAGCTCCTTGAGGATATGTGGGATGTGAGCGGAGATTTTGTAAATGATAATACGCTTACTGTTTATATAAAAAGACTAAGGGATAAGATTGAAAAAGATCCGACAAATCCTCAGGTTATAAAAACAGTCAGAGGACTTGGATATATTGTGGAGAAGTAGGAAAAGAAGTGCATTTTAGACATTTAACAAAAAAGTAACTGGAATAGATGGACTGGGGATTGTGGAATGTTAAAAAACAAAGATTTTAAAATTTTGATAATTGCAGCAGCTGTATTTACAGTTGCTGCTTCCGTATGCGGATATGTGATTTGTGGCATAGCCGCATTTATTTTATTGATGTTATTGGGATTTGGATTACTATGCGTTTTTGCCATTTTGACCAAGCGCAGATACGACGATATAGATGCTCTTAATATATATCTTGTAAAAGTGCTTGCAGGAGATGAAGCTCCGGGCATACTAGATCAGGAAGAGGGTGAATTGTCTCTTCTTAAGACGAACATCTATAAAGCCACCTCAACCTTGAATTATCAGAAAGAGCTTTTATCAAAAGATAAGGTGGCTCTGGCGGGTGCAATAGCAGATATCAGTCATCAGCTTAAGACTCCGCTGACATCCATGATTGTCATGAATGATCTTCTTAAGACAGAGGAGGATAAGGAAAAGCGAGTGCAGTTTTTACAGACACAGTCTAATCAGCTGAACAGAATGAACTGGCTTATTCAAACACTTTTGAAGTTGTCCAAGATTGATGCAGGCACGATCACCATGAAACCGGAAGAAGTAAAAGCAGAGGCTCTGATTCAGGAAGTGATAAAGCCTTTTGAGATTCAGATGGAACTTAAGAATATTAGCTATTCATGCAAATATTCAGCTGATTCAAGATATGATAACGCACCTGCAAACGACATTGATATTAAGTGTGATATAAATTGGACAGTAGAAGCTCTTCAGAACATTGTGAAAAACTGCATTGAACATATGGATGACGGAGGTGCACTATCAATAAATGTAAATGACACAAATATTTACAAGGAAATATCCATTGAAGATTCCGGCTGTGGAATAGCAGAAGAGGACCTTCCTCATATTTTTGAAAGATTCTATAAAGGAAAAAATGCAGGAAAAGACAGTGTAGGTATAGGTCTTGCTCTAGCCAAAACTATTATTACCGGTCAGCACGGAGATATCATAGTGGAGAGTACTGAAGGCGAGGGAACAAGGTTCTCTGTGAGATTCTATAAGACGATTATTTAAGAGACAAGACTCGGAATATTACAAAACTGTAATCAAAAAGTCACTTGATTGTAAGTTGAAAATAATAACCTATTCTCATGAGCAACAAATGAATGAGAAGGGAGACAAAAGAAATGAACATTTTGGAAATCAGAAACCTTTGCAAAGTATATGGAACAGGAGAGACAAGAGTTGATGCGCTTAAGAACGTCTCTTTTGATATAGAACAGGGAGAGTTTGTAGCAATAGTGGGACCTTCCGGTTCAGGTAAATCAACGCTGCTTCATATCCTTGGCGGAGTAGACGTACCTACATCAGGAACCTGTAATATCGCAGGAACAGATATTGGAAAGCTTGATGAGACCAAGCTGGCAATTTTTAGAAGAAGGAACATCGGACTTATCTATCAGTTTTACAATCTTATCCCAATCCTGAATGTGGAAGAAAATATGACGCTTCCGATTTTGCTGGATGGGAAAAAGCCGGATAAGAAGCTGCTTAATGACCTTGTAGAGAAGCTTGGATTAAAAGAGAGATTATCACATCTTCCCAATCAGCTCTCCGGTGGTCAGCAGCAGAGAGTATCAATAGGAAGGGCACTAATGAATCATCCGGCTCTGCTTCTTGCAGATGAGCCTACAGGTAACCTCGATTCTGAGAACAGTAAGGAAATCATAGCTCTTCTGCGTAAGTTCAATAAGGAAAACAATCAGACGGTTATCATTATTACTCATGATGAAAGGATCGCTCTTTCTGCAGACAGAGTAATTACAATTGAGGATGGACAGATCACCCGCGACAGTAAGCAGGAAGGGGTGATGGCATCATGAATATTGTATCAACACTCACATTAAGACATCTTATTGGAAACAAAAAGAGATCAATAGTAACGATACTTGGCATAGCCGCGTCCACAGCTCTTATAAGCGCTATCGTACTGGGCGTATTTTCTTTCTTTAAGTTTTTTGGATTTATATCCATACAGTCGGATGGAAATGCCCATGCCCAGTTCAGTGAGATAACGCAGCAGCAATTCAATGAGCTTGAAGAGGACGACAGAATTGACAGCGTAGGACTCTGCGATATAGAGGAAACAGTATCCGGAATAAGGTTACTAAGTGGTAAGGATGAGCGCTTCTGCGTAGGAAATACCATGCATGCAGATCATGACTATATGACTATGAGGGTGGTAACTGACTATGACGGACAGCTTCCAAAGAACTCTTCAGAGATAGCAATTGAGGAGCAGTTCCTGATCGACAATGGTCTGGAGAACCTGAAGATTGGTGATACCCTTACATTTGAACAGGGCTACAGATATACATACGATGAACTGGAAGGGCTCATATACCTTGGTGGGAATTACAGATCAGATGAACAGTTCAAAGCTCTTTCAACCGAGACCTGCACAGTGACTGCAATTCTTCACGGGAATAGACCTACCGGGAGCTGGGACATTCTCCGCGGCTTAGATGAAGGCTTTTTCCCTGAAAAAGATAAGACGCAGGTAATTATCACTCTGAAAAATTGCAATCACACTGCACTTAAGCAGCTAAAGAGCATCGCCTCAGATTATGAAATAACAAAGTGCGATTACAACACAGAGTATCTCCTTAGCTGTTTCGCTTTTGAGGGAAGTGGCGGTGCATACAGATCATTTTTCGTAATGATGGCTGTTGCCCTTGCTATTGTTATTGCCACATCAGTCATCCTGATCTTCAATTCCATAGGCATGTCCCTCACAGAGAGAATGAGATACCTTGGGATGCTGGCCAGCGTTGGAGCTACAGCTAAGCAAAAGAGATTTTCGATTTACTATGAGGGATTTGTTCTCGGAATGATCGGTATTCCTTTGGGACTTCTATTTGGCTATCTGGGAACAAAGATCACGCTGTCAGTCCTTGGAAGCAAGATCCTTGAAGCTGACATGTTTGTAGGGGCAGAGGGACTCAGAGGAAGCATACCTGTTGTTTGTGAACCGTCTGTAATCGCAGCCATCGTGTTTTTTGCAGCACTTACTATTCTTATTTCAACTTTTGTTCCGGCTATCAGAGCAGCCAAGGTTATGCCTATTGATGCGCTGAGGCAGAGCAATGTGGTAAAAGTAAAAGCAAAGAGCCTTCGTGTAAATCCTATTATCCGTAAAATCTTCGGATATGAAGGAGAGCTTGCTTATAAGAACATAAAAAGAAATGGTGTGAAGGGAAAAGTCATTACCGCTACTATTGCAGTTTCAGTGATCCTGTTCCTCACAATAAACTATTTCTGCAATTCCATAGCAAGAGCCAATGATTATGAGATTAACATTCCATACCAGCTTGTAGCATCCTGCTCGTTTTCCGAAAGTGACAGACTCCGAAGCGCCATAAGCGAGATGGAAGACGTAGATGATGTTTACAGCGCCAGCATGATCCAGTTTAGGTTTAAAAAAGCTCCTGAGTCACAGATAGAACTGGCCAATACTGATATTGCTGATTCGAAGTTTCTTTTGCCCGGATTTGCAGATCTGTATTTTAGCGGAATGGATGTTGTCATAGTTGATGATGAAGACTTTAACAAGATCCTTGAAGACAATGGGCTGGACAAAAATGAATACTACGGTGATACTCTGAAGGGCGTTTTGCTTAACGATTATTTCAGGGAAAAGAAATCCAGTGAAGTCTTTAATGATGGAATCTTAGGACAAGTTCTTCATTACGACAAGGTGCAGGGGTATCCACCTGCAATAGAGATTGCAGCTTTTGTAAGATATGATGAAAATAACAAGACCTTTGATCTATCACCTAAGGGCAACATCGCTGCATTTGTACCTGTTTCCATGTATTATGAGAAGGCAAAAGAAGTACTGCCGGAAGATAAGCTCACTATGGATCTGGGGGTTGAAACAGCTGATCATGAAGTGGTTCATGACAGAATTTACGCACTTTTGGAAAGCGATGGATATCACAGCTATTACTGTGGAGACCTTACAGATGCAGTAAAGGCTATGGATACCATCACACTTATGCTTAAGACCGCTATGTATGGGTTCACAATTCTTCTTACACTGATCGCTATCGCAAATATTGTGAACACGATCTCAACAGGAGTGCTCCTTAGGAGAAAAGAGTTTGCAATGTACAAATCAGTAGGCCTTGAAAACAGTGGCTTTAAGAAGATGATAAGGCTTGAAACGCTTCTTTACGGAATTAAGGCACTTGTTTGGGGAATTAGTATATCTCTTTTGCTGAGCTACCTTATGTTCACTACTTTCGATACAAGGCTGCACACCTTCAATCCGGATCTTCTTATGTACGTTGTCACAACGATCGCTGTATTTGGTATTCTGGGACTCAGTATGGCTCTCAGCATCAGTAAGATCAAGGATGACAACATCATAGAAGCCCTTAAAGAGGATGCAGTATAAATAAAAACGGAGAAACCAAAACTATGCAAATTTCAGACATTGATAGAAGAATTCGATGTTAAACACTATGTCTCATTTGCGCAGTTGCAGGTAAGAAAATAAAACTGTTTTTGAAAATTAAATAAGTGCAGAACAGCCCCAAATCAGTGTAATGATGGGGCTGTTTCTATTTTGGCTGTATATTTCCGGTATGAGATATTCATTTAAAGAGGTATAAGAAAATGAGGGAAAAGAATAAAGTATTTGGAAGTTTAAAATTTTATATAAGTGCTCTTGCTATAGCTGTGCCGATAATGCTTCAGCAGCTCATACAGAGCATGGTTTCACTGATAGATAATTTTATGGTATCGGGACTTGGCGATATATCCATGTCAGGAGTTAACGTGGCAGGACAGGTGCTTTTTATTTTCATGGTATTTGTCAGCACAATTAGCATGGCAGGCGGCATTTTCCTGACTCAGTTCTTTGGTGCGAAGGACAAGTCCGGAATGCAACAGGCCTTTCTTTTTAAGGTGATAATCAGCTTCGCGGCAATGATTCCGTACTTTTTGGTTTGCCTGGTATATCCCAGAGAAATACTTTCTCTTATGTTAATTGGAAATACGCAGGCAGAGCTCATTCTTGATGAAGCTGTAAAGTACATCAGGATTATGTCACTTATCGGAGCTCCGATGACACTTTCAGTATGTATTGCAAGTTCACTTAGAGATATGGGAAAAGTGAAGACCCCACTTGTCGTGACCGTTATAGCAACGCTCACAAACACAGTGCTCAACTACCTGCTTATTTATGGCCACTTGGGATTTCCTGCACTTGGAGTAAGAGGAGCAGCTCTTGCCACAGTAATTGCAAGGACCCTGGAGTTTATAATTTTTGCTATTATATATTTTAAGGCCAGTCCGGAGTTTGCTGTTAATGTTGGCAGAGACTTTAGAATTGATGGTAGTATATTTAGAGATATATTTAAAAAGGGCGCTTTGATGCTGTTCTGCGAGATGACCTGGGTTCTTTCGGAGACCTTGACTACAGCTATCTACAATGGTAGGGGCGGCGCAGATGTGGTTTCCGGAATGGCTTCAAGCTTTGCAATAGGCAATCTTTTCTTTGTTGCATTTAGCGGAATATACTCAGCAACAAGTGTCATAATCGGCAAGACCCTGGGAGAGGGTAATCTTGATAAGGCTCGCAGGGAAAAGACATGGCTTTTGTCAGGTTCTGCTGTTTTTGGATTTGCCATGACTTTTGTGGGTTTTGCAACTACGTTTATTGTACCGATTGTTTATGTAAGGCTTAGTCCCAACGCAATTACAATTTCCAGAAACATGGTAATACTTATGTCGTTCTTCATGCCTGTATGGGTATTCATTAACGCTCAGCAGGCAGTTGCAAGAGCAGGCGGCGATACAAAGATGGGCGCCTATGCAGATGCCGGAATAACGATAATGGTAATGCTGCCCATGCTGCTTTTGCTCGGCAGATACACTAATATCGGTCCCGTGCAGATGTATCTTTGTGTAAAAATCCTGGACATTGTAAAGATTGGAATATTCCATCTTTGGCTGAAAAAAGAGCGCTGGCTCAAAAATCTTACCGTGGAGCACTCTGATCTGGAACCGGCAAAAGCAGGGTGAATGAGAGGATTGGAATGGAGGAAAAATGCATGCTAAGACTAAGACCATATAATAAAAATGATGCGGAAACAATTTTAAGTTGGACAAGTGATGAAACTGCATTTTACAAGTGGACAGCAGGAGTACTTGGAAGCTTCCCTCTTACAGCGAAACAGTTTAATGAAGTAAGCAATCTGATGGCATTTACGGCAGTAGACGATGATGAGATAGTCGGTTTTTTCACAATGAGAAGGCCGAGTAAGTCTCATGATGAATTAAGGTTTGGTTTTGTAATTGTAAATCCTGAAATCAGAGGCAAAGGCTATGGCAAAAGGATGCTTCAGCTGGGGCTTGTTTTTGCAAAAGAAATATATGGTGCAAAAAAGGTGTCTTTGGGTGTATTTAAGAACAACGAGCCGGCATATTATTGTTACAAAGCAGTTGGATTTAAAGATCTTCCGGATACCGATACCTATGAGATAAACGGCGAAACCTGGGATTGCCTGGAACTGGAAATGAATTTTTAATAAGAGGAAAGACAGACTCATGGCAGATAGGAAATACTTATATACGGAAAGGGCGCACTATATGTGTCCGAATATGCATTTTGGCATCATGGCAGAGATTGGGGCGGGGTTTGATGCGAACAGGATCATCGAGGGTATAGGTGTTCTTAAATCAGCTCATCCGCTTATGACAAGTCTGATAGCAGAGGAGCAGGGAAGTTCCGGGATATATTATGAGGAGCATCCGGAACTTGAGATTCCGGTAACCATAAAAGAGGCAGGCGAGAACTGGCAGACCGATTATGATGCGGTATCTACAGCCGGGTGGAATGTTCAAAAGGAGGCACTGCTCAAGGTCTTTGCTTATCCTTCTGAGAGCGGAGCGAGGGTTCTTTTTATAACTCATCATCTTCTTTGCGATGGAAGAGGACTTCTCCAGTTGGTGCAGGAGTTTGCGGATTATTATTCGAACGGTGCTCGGCCGCAATACGCCTTCGAGAAGCTTATGGAAAGTCTTGATGATCTTCCAAGCGGCAGTGACCTTGGGCTTATCAGCAAGATGCTGATAGAGAATTCCAATAAAAAGTGGCGTAAAGAAGCTCATAAGGTTAGCTACGACGAGTACCTTAAGTTTGAGCGTGAATATGATTCAAAGCAGGATATAAAGCGCGAGATAAAGAATGTAGACGGAGAAGAGCTTGATACGCTCCTTGATTTATGCAGGGGAAATGGCGTATCGCTCAACGACTATCTTATCGCCAAGATGATGATCGATGAGGGTACAGATAAGGTGGTCATAGCTTCCGACATAAGGAATAAGATTAAAAACTATAAAGAAGGTGCTCTTGGAAATTATGCTACTGCATTTGGAGTGGTGGTTAAGAAGAGAAGTTCTGAGATCATGGAACTCGCCAAAGCCGTAGATCATGAAGTCAGGAACATCATCAGTAAGCCCGATAGAGAGATGCTCGTTCTCTCGTGCTATTTCAATATGGATCCTGAGCTTCTCGATGCCATAGCTATATCGACTCTTGGAAGCTTTGATAGCAAAGCCAGCAGATTTGTCGGCAGCAAGATGTTCGGCTATGAAAAGCGTGACGGCCATTGCATCACGAACCTTGGCAGGGTAGAGAGCAGCGTAATAAGAGAGGGCGTATTCATTCCGCCGGCATCTCCGGCAAATAGAAAGGCGTGGGGCGTTCTAACGATAAACAAGAAGATGAGGATCTGTTCGATACATTAAATTGAGAGAATATATGAAAAGAATCAAAATAATACTCAGAAGAATACTTCTGATAATTATGATAGCTACGACGGCTATCTTTTTAATTTTACATTACGATTCAAAAGAATATACCCGGCAAAATGAACAGGAATATATAAACAGAATTTGCAGTATGACACATAACAGGGCTGTCGCTGTAGGAATAATTGACGGCGATGAAGATGTATTTCTGGAACATTGTGACATTGATGGGAAAACTGTGGATGAGCATACGCTTTTTGAATTGGGGTCTACAACAAAAGCATTCACAGGGCTTGGAATTCTTAATCTTGAGGAAGAAGGTTTGATTGATCCGGATTCGCCTGTCACAGACTATATAGACTGGTTCAGACCACAGTATAAAGGCTCCGATGCTGTAGTCACAGTCAGACATCTTATGGATCATTCAAGCGGGATTCCGGTGTGGACAATATCACTTATCCCGGAGGGCAGCGAAGGTGAGATAACCATAGAGGAGACAGTTAGAAAAATCGCTGATGTTAAACTTGCTCACGCACCCGGCGAAGTTCATGAATACGCAACAATCAATTATGATGTGCTTGCACTTATTATCGAGAAGGTTACTGGGCAAAAATATGAGGATTATATTACCGAGACTGTTCTTAAAGATGTAGGAATGAATGAGTCATTTTTCAGGATTACCGATTCTGACAGACAGCGTATTTTTGCTGGGCGTAAGGCAGGCTTTTTTAGAACATGGAAATATGATGCTCCAACTTATTATGGAAATACTGCAGCGGGTTACCTTGTGTCGGATACTACTGATCTGGTCAAATGGATGAGATATGTCAGGGGAAATATTGATTTTGGCTCTTTTCCGATAACAGACACGAACAATTACTATGCAGGTTGGAATCTATATCCGGAGACTGTACACCATGGGGGAAACAATCCTAATTACAGTACGCAGGTCATTATTTCAAGAGAGCGTGATCTTGGGGTTTTTGTCTTATCTGCTTCTGCCGGTGATATCGCCACAAGAATAGCTGACGGCATTTTTGGGATGCACATGGGAATGAATGCAAAGATTGGACTTTGTGTGTCAGGTCACGAGCTTCAAGACTTCTTATTTGTAATGGGAATACTTTTGATTCTGTACATCGCGTTATTGCTGCAATATGAAAGAAAGAAATTATGCATATGCGGTGGATTATTTATTTTGACCTTGCTGATTTTGATTCCTATAATCTCGCATATTAGCTACAGGTTCATGTTTGTTTGGATGCCCTATAGTTTTGGATTGATGATCATTAGCATATTGGCATTTGCAGCCTGGCTCATTGGTTGTGGGCGTTGGAAACAAAAATGATAACATTCAAGGGAGATATACATGAAAAAAGCATTCAAGGTAATAGGTAAAAGCTATGGAAATAAAACAGCATCAATTACAGTATTATTGACAAAATAGCTTGTTACCAAGTATAGTTGATGAAACAAAATAAACAGACGCCCATTGCTACCGAGTAGTGGGATTGACGTCATTTCTTTACCGTTAGGTCTTAGCAGGTAAGGAAATGGCGTATTTTATTATATGGAGGTTTCTATGAAGTGGATTTATTTGTTTATTGCAGGTGCTCTTGAGATTACGTGGGCTGTAACCATGAAGATGTCGAACGGTTTCTCATTGCTGATACCTTCGATCATTACCGGCGTAGGATATATAGCCAGTGCAGTTTTTCTTTCGATAGCGCTGAAACAACTGCCGCTTGGAACAGCTTATGCTATGTGGACCGGAATGGGAATTGTTGGAACTACCTTGCTGGGAATATTTCTTTTCCATGAAAAACTTACAGTTCCACAGACAATATGTGTTATTCTGATTGTAGTTGGAATTGCTGGACTTAAGATTTTAGCGAAAGAGTGAGGTTTACCATGTTTAGAAAAATGAGAAGATTTAATCAACAGATTTCTGATTCAGAGTGTATAGAAATACTGAAGAATACTAAGAGGGGCGTACTTTCATTGATAGGTGATGATGGGTACCCATACGGACTTCCTATAGATCACTGGTACTGCGAAGATGATGGAAAAATCTATTTTCACGGCGCCAAAGAGGGCCATAAGATTGACTCCATAAAAGTTTGTGGTAAGGCCAGTTACTGTGTTTATGATGAAGGATTTCGTAAGGAAGGTGACTGGGCTCTTAATATAAAGAGCGTTATTACTTTTGGCAGGATTGTCCTTGTAGAAGATGAAGAAAAGGCTCGAGAAATATGCACAGCTTTGGTCAGAAAATTTACCGATGATGAAGAATATCTGGAAAAAGAGCTAAAGAACGCATTACCGCGTGTTCAATGCCTGGAGTTTGTACCTGAACATATGACTGGAAAGTTGGTTAATGAGTCATAAGTGGAAGCGCGTTATATCGAAAGTTAAAGCGGAAAAGCCACTGCATCTTTGTACAGCTTTTGAAGCGTCTTGATAAATGAGGCAAGGCTCTCACGACTATCCGTCTTGTGGGTGCATAGGACGCAGTGAAAACATTCTCTGCAGTCATAAGGGATCCACGCAAATTGTCCGCTATGGTCGTTTAAGAATCCGGGAGCAAGGCAGATACCTTTGCCGGATGCGACATTTACAAGAGTAGAGTCGTGATCGGGACTGTTAAAATACTCGATCTTCCCGGAGGAGATTAGTTTTTGCTGGACGGATCGTAAAGCGTTCGGAGAGCCGCCGCCTACCATGAGGGTGCGTCCGTAGATGTCTTCATCCGTGATGATGTTCTTTTTAGCCAGAGGATCGTTTTTATCGGTAATAAGGTAGATACCAGAATCAAAGAGTTTGTGGATGTTGATTCCCGGGATATGTTTAGTCTGTTCTATAAGTGCAAAGAGGATGTCGGACTCATCCTTTAAAAAGCTTTCCACACCGTTATCGTACTGAAACAGAGGAGTAACCTGGACACCGGGTTGCTCCTTTTCAAATATGCGGATAGCTTCGGGCAGAAAGTATATGGCTTGTCTGACTATCATGGAAACAGTTATGTTGTCCCTGTATCTGGCACTGAAATTCTGTCCCTGTTCGATGGCGCGTTTCATATCCTCACGCATACCGGAAAGATAGGTTACGAACTGCGCCCCGGCCGGAGTGAGTGTGGCTCCTTTGCCGTTTCTTTCAAATATCTTAAAGCCTACCTCATCCTCCAAAAGCTTTAGCTGATAAGAAAAGGTTGGCTGACTTACAAATGTGTTCTCAGCCGCTCGGCTGAAGTTAAGGGTATGAGCCAGTTCTATGCAGTAATCTATCTGTTTGGTTGTCATCGATAAATCTCCTTGAAAGTCAGCTATTTAAAAATTAAATCAATTATAGGATGTTTGAATTGGATTATTCAAGTGTTTTGCGTGATAATCAAGTCATAGAAACAAAAATAAATGTAAACACCTGTAGATAAACGGAGGAGATTAAGATGGCAAAAACATTGATTACATTCTTTTCAAGAGCGGATGAAAACTATTTCGGCGGAGCAATGAGATACGTAAAGGTCGGAAATACAGAGATCGTTGCAGGTCTTATGAAAGAGCTGATCGACGCGGATACATTCAAGATCGAGATGAAGGATCCATATTCACCGGTATACATGTCCTGCATCGATGAAGCAAAGAAAGACAAGCAGAACAATGCACGACCTGAGCTTACAAATTATCTTGATAGTATTGATGAGTATGACACCATAGTACTTGGCTACCCGAACTACTGGGGGACCTTCCCGATGGCAGTCGCAACTTTCCTTGAGAGATATGACTTTACAGGAAAGATCATCCTTCCGCTTTGCACAAATGAGGGAAGCGGTATGGGTTCCAGTGAGAGTGATATAAAGAAATGTGCTAAAGGGGCAACAGTAAAGAGTGGTCTTGCAATCACGGGTTCAAAAGCCGCAGATTCCAAAGATGCCGTAAAAAAATGGTTTGCAGCAAACGGACTGGTTTAAGAAGAAGGATGCAGGATCCATCTGAGCAGAGGGAATGAGCCGATGAATGAGGAAGAACAGATCAGAGAATTATACAGGCTCTATTGGAAATACATGATAGATGGAGATACAGCAAGGATGATCGGATGCAGCACAGTGATCGCAGAGGTTTATGGTGGAGGAAAGGGAAGCTGGAGACTGCAGGGAGATTTTACCTTAAGAAAAGAAAATGGAACATGGAAATTGACGAGTTCAAAGGCGTCAACATATTAATGAATGGAGGATTATGCAATGGAATATGTAACACTTAATAATAAACTGGAATGTCCCGCAGTCGGGATCGGAACCTTTATGCTTTCGCCTGTCGATGCAGAGAACAGTGTAAGAGAAGCACTTAAGATGGGATATCGCCTAATTGATACTGCCAATGCATATGTAAACGAGCGGGCCGTTGGAAGAGGCATGAAGGATAGCGGAGTAAAGAGAGATGAGATCTTTCTTTCCACCAAACTCTGGCCCAGTGAATATGAAAATCCAAATGCTGTGGATGAGACTCTGGAACGTCTTGGGGTAGACTACGTAGATCTTCTTTATATCCATCAGCCGGCCGGCAACTGGCTCGCAGGATACAGACTGCTTGAGAAGGCTTATAAGGAAGGCAAGGCAAAGAGCATCGGTATCTCTAACTTTGAAGGAAAGTATATCGAAGAACTTGAGACGAAGTGGGAAATCGCACCGCAGTTTATCCAGGTGGAGGCGCATCCTTATTTTACCCAGAAGGAACTGCGAAAGACTCTTGATAAGTATGGGATCAAGCTTATGAGCTGGTATCCGTTAGGACACGGCGATAAGAGCCTGATAAATGAGCCGGTTTTTGCCGAACTTGGAAAGAAGTACGGAAAAACTCCTGCGCAGATCATTCTCCGCTGGCATACACAGATGGGATTTGTGGTGATCCCCGGAAGCAAGAATGTGGATCATATTAAGGATAATCTCAACATTCTCGATTTTAAGCTGACAGACGAAGAGATGAGAAAAATCGCTAAACTTGATAAGAATGAGAGATATTATCACAGGACAGATGAGCAGCTGGTCCAGTTTGCAGGATGGAAACCTGATTTTGAAAAGGCATAATGATATGAAGAAAAAAGTGAGAATCTTAAGTCTGTTTCTTACAGCGCTTATGGTAATAAGTCTTAGCGCATGTGGAAGCGCAGATAACCGTGTAGAAGATGGTGCAAAACAGGATAATTCAGTTGCAAACGAGCAAAGCAGGAACAGAACGATAATGCCAGACCTGCATATGCAGGGGAGGTACCTTATCTGTCACAGTATTTCACCATATTTATTGGTGCGCCTGTCTGGTGGGGCGACTGGCCGATGATCATGTACACTTTCTTTGAAAATAACGCGGACGGTCTTGCAGGCAAAACACTAGTCCCGTTCTCAACGCATGAAGGATCGGGGCTGTCAGGCTTTGATAAGAAGCTCTCATCAGCATGTCCGGATGCAACGGTTTCAGACGGACTTGCCATAAGAGGAAACGACTGTCAGAATGATCAGGAGAGTGTAAGGAAAAAAGTCAGCGAATGGATAGCAGGACTGGGATATTAGAGGAGTGAGCTGTTTGAAAAAGAAGATCAGGATCATAATTGATATCTCTATGACGGTCATGATGCCCCTGCTTATGGCATATTCTCTGATAGACCCAAAATCAGGGCGCACGATGTCCAGTGGACATCGGCTTTGCGCCGACCGAAGTGGAACGGAGAGGAGGGACATAGATGGCTGGACGGATCCAGGGTATTTCGTGAAGACTAAGGATTCTGTATAATTAAAGGCAGTGAAATTAAGAATCGAGATTTGAAGAGGTGAAGCCATGGCATGGAAATGTCCGAAATGCGGCAGAGAGTTCAGCAGACAAAACCAGGACCATTACTGTGTGAAACCGCAGAATATTGATGAATACATTGCTGCCCAGGATGAGAAATATAAGCCCAGATTAATGGAGATCCGGGAGATCCTTCGTGATGCACTGCCGGACGCGGAGGAACGGATCTCCTGGTCGATGCCCACTTATTGGAAAGGTCGTAATATCATTCATTTCGCAGCATCAAAGAAACATCTGGGCATTTATCCCGGTGATGAGGCTACAGCTGTATTTACGGAGGAACTCTCCGATTATGACGTAAGCAAGGGCACGATACGGATCCCCTATGATCAGCCTTTACCGGAAGCACTGATCATAAGGATCGCAAAATGGTGCTTTGAGAACTATTCCAAATAAGGTGTAAAGATGGTATGAAGAACGCAATAGAGTTCCGTTGTATTCGGGAAAACGAACTCGGCCTTCTCAAAGACTTTTTATATGAAGCCATATTCATTCCGGAAGGTGTGGAGCCGCCTTCGAGAGATATTGTAGAGAAACCGGAGCTGCGCGTATACACTGATGGTTTCGGTACAAAGTCTGGAGACAACTGCCTCGTCGCGATCCACGACGGAAAAATAGTTGGGGCTGTCTGGACGAGGATCATGAATGAAAATGATGAGGAATTCATCATGGTATGTGAGCTTTAGATTCCAGTTTGTAGAGATAATGTGTTAGCGCGTTCTATCTGAATATAAAAATATAAGTGCAGAACAGGCTCAAATAAGTGTATTTGGGCCTGCTTTTTTATGGAAATGATAGGATATATTCAGATAGACCGGTAAGAGAAATGTACTTCGACTTTGTAGAGAGGATGAGAAATATAGCTATGAAAAATGAAAGTAAGGAGCTCTGTCACAGAGGATGAGTAGAACCAGTGTGAATCTCACAGTATACTTCGATGATCCTTTCTGGGTTGGGGTTTTTGAACGCTTTTATGAGGGAAAACTATCTGTTTGTAAAGTTACATTTGGTGCTGAACCAAAGGATTATGATATATGGGAGTTTGTGCTACGACACTACTATGATCTTGAGTTCAGCCCTGCAGTAGATGCAACAATTAAAGAGATAAAAGATAATCCAAAGCGCAGGCAGAGAGATGCTGCGAAGCAAATGAGATGCACAGGAATTGGTACTAAATCACAGCAAGCGTTGCAACTACAGCGGGAGGAAATGAAGATTGCGCGAAAAATCAAAAGCAGGCAGCAAATAGAAGAGGAAAAACAAAGGCAATTTGAATTAAAGCAGCTAAAAAAGATAGAGAAGCATAAAGGGCATTGACATTTATTTGTGATAATCACTATTCTGGCGTATCATAAGGCTTGTAGGGATTTTGAACGTGTAGATATTTAAGAGGTGGAAATTATGCTAAAAGATAATCTCATTATGCTTAGAAGAATTCATGGCTATTCGCAGGAGGAGATTGCAGAAAAAATCGGGATTTCCAGGCAGGCCTATGCCAAGTGGGAAAAGGGACTTACTATTCCTGATGTGGAGAAATGTGCTCTCCTTGCGGAGGTCTATGAGACAACAGTTGATAATCTTTTAAAAACCAGTAGCGAAGACGGAATCGGAATGATTCCTCCGCCGCCCAAGGGTAAGAATATATGGGGAACTGTGACTATTAGTGACAGAGGTCAGATAGTTATTCCAAAAGGCGTAAGGGATATGTTTGGACTTAGCGGCGGACAGAGACTTATCGTTCTCACCGATGAGGTGGGAATGGCGATTGTTCCCGCAGAGCAGTTCGAAGAAAACATGAAGAAGACTCTGGAGATGTTTGATGCCAGTGCAGAGAACTGATAGCAAAAAACCACCTCACCCTCATTTTTGATATCATTTGACATTATCAAATGAAATTTTTATAACAGTATTGTGCACCTTAATATAATGATTATGTGGGTTTTCAGAATGTTTTCATAAAAGCTTTATAGAAAATATATTTAATCTAAAGGAGGCATGCTATGGTCATCTGCGGTGCAGGTGCTCCTTTTTCACTAAAGTAAGATTAAGAAAAAGGAGCTAAATACAATGAAAAACAGAATAAATAAATTACGTGATTTTTATATACTTTGGAGCACACAGAGTCTGTCACAGCTTGGAAGCGCTATAACAAGTTTTGCGCTGACCTTATGGCTCTATGAAAAAACAGGGTCTGCTTTGAGTACGGCAACGCTTACCATCTGTACCTATGCGCCTTACGTTATCATGAGCATTTTTGCAGGGGCGCTCACAGATAAGTTCGATAAAAAGAAGACGATGCTTGTATGCGATTTGATGGCAGCCATGACTACGGTACTGGTATTCGTGCTCTATAAGACAGATCTTCTGACTATGTGGCATCTGTATGCCATAAACATGGTGTCAGGACTTATGAATACAGTTCAGCAGCCTGCCTCGGAAGTGGCATATACACTGATTATACCTAAGGACGAGTATCAGAAAACCAGTGGACTACAGCAGTTATCCAGATCTCTTATCTCTATCGGGAATCCGTTGATTGCTGCAGCTCTTTATGGACTCGCAGGCCTTGACCTGGTTATAGCTGTTGACCTTTTGACATTTGCGATTGCGTTTGCAGCACTTTTATTCTTCATTAAACTGCCTGAGATTTCAGGAAACGGTAAGAATGATGGCAACGTACTTGCACTCGCAAAAGAGGGATTATCCTTCCTGAAGCATAATCCGCTTATACTCTGTGTAATCCTTTTTATGTCGGGAGTGAATCTTACAGCATCAGCCTTTGATGCGGTACTGCCTGCACTTGTGATTCCACGGGCCGGGAATAATGCCCTTGGAATTGTGACGGCATGCTCCGGAATAGCAATGGTTATAGGAAGCTTTTTGCCTACAGTACTTCCAAAACCTAAGGACAGAGTAAGAGTTATCTATCTTACAATGCTCTTTTCTCTTGGAATAGAAAACTTCGTTTTGGCGTTTACAAGAAATCCGATTATTTGGTGTGTCGCTCAATTTATCGGCTGGGTGTTCGTTCCTCTTATGGCGGCAAATCAGAATGTCATCATGCGTAACAACATTCCTGTGGAACTTCAGGGAAGAGTGTATGCGTGCAGAAATACGCTTCAGTTTTTTACTATTCCCATTGGATTATTCCTTGGAGGATTCTTCGTGGACAGTATCTGCGAACCGTTTATGGCATTTAACGGCAGCAACCCTTTCCTGACAACTCTTTTCGGAGCAGGAAAAGGCTCGGGAGCAGCACTTATGATGTTTATACTTGGAGTATTTGGAGCATCACTTTGCCTGATTTCAGGTCAGTTCATGAAAAGATATAAGTATATCGAATAAAGATGCTTATTCGAAAAATGATAAAAGGCAACTAATATGTTGTAACCGATACCATAATTTCATATAATTCAATCGTAACGATTTTTTATTATTTTGGAGGAACAAAATGGATTTAATACCGAGTTTTTCAGTTGATCACACAAAAATAGTCCCCGGTATTTTCATCAGCAGACAGGATGAGATCGGTGGAAATGTTATTACAACATATGATATAAGGGTTACAAGACCCAATAAGGAGCCTTTTGTAGATGTAGCTGCAATGCACACACTTGAGCATCTTATTGCAACATATCTTCGAAACGACCCTGATTGGAAAAATGAAGTAATCTACTGGGGACCGATGGGTTGCCTCACAGGATTTTATCTCATTTTAAAGGGTGGTCGTGCGCCTAAGGAGATACACGACCTTCTTCTCAGAGCGTTTAAATCTTGTGCGGATTTTGACAGTGTTCCGGGAACCAATGAGGAAAACTGCGGCAATTACCTTATGCACAATCTCTGGCTTGCCAAGCTGCATGCTGAAAAGTTTGCTGACTATCTTGAGAAGAATGCGGATAATCAGGCAATCTTTGAGTATCCTCAGTCAGATAGAGCTGTTACTGACGATGGACGTCAGTTCTTTGATTCATGATCCTTTTTTAATTTCATTCAGTCTCGTTATAAAGTCGCCGGAGGTCTTATGACGTTCTTCCTTGTCCTTGTACAGGGCAGAATCCGCATTGGACAGAGCCTGCTCGAAGGGTGTGGCAGGGGAAGTACATATATAAGTACCTGTGCTGAATATTGGGGTGTAGCTTAGAGTTTTATCATCTTCAAGGGCATTTGAGAGTAGATTCCTGAATTCGGAAGCAAGCTCTGCATCTTTCCCAGCGATGACAAATTCATCTCCACCCCATCTTGCAGCAACGGCATTTCTTGGCAGGAGGATTTTGCGCATGGCTTTGGATATGGCAACCAGAGCCTTGTCTCCTTCGTCGTGTCCAAGAATATCGTTAATACTCTTAAAATAATCCAGATCAACCATGATAATGGTTAGCGGATCATCCGCACTGCAGGTGGCGAGTTCTTCATGTATGAAATCAGCCATACGCCTGCGATTATACAGCTTGGTAAGAGCATCTGTATAAATCTGCGAATCCTGTAATTCTACAAAAAGTTTCAAAACGACCGGAATAACACATAATTCTATGGCAGGGAGATTCAGTAAGAATGCTATCAGAATGCCATTGATGGTAAAAAACAGTATGAAAATAATCTGGCTGTTATATTTCTTTTTCTCATGCCTGGTTTTGGCAAGCCTTCTGTTGTGAATGGAGATGCCGGTAGCAGCAATCAGATAGACATAATCCATCAACAATATAAAAGAAAGCATGGGTTTGAAGACAGGGCCGTTTCCTGAAAGCTCATAGACAAATATGTGCAGGGGAGTATAAAGCAGTATAAGAACCAGAAATAAAGGAATGTGTATCAGAACAGACCAAAAGTTCAGAGAGCATTTTTTTGTGAAATTTGATGGCCTGTTCAGATTGGCGCGTACATGAAGGAACCAGAAAAAGCATGCAAACGACATGGAGGTAAAACCCGTAGACATAATAAAAAGCACAACAGGCCTTGGCAATGCAGAGTAAAAGCTATCCCCGAAAAGAAGCCTTAAATCTTCCAAAATATAGACCATAAAAGACACAAGCATGCCCTTAAACGCATGTATCTCTCTTTTGTTACCAAGGTTTTCATTGGTCTTGGAATATATAATGTTTAATGACAAAAAGCTTATGAACAGTATTAAAAAAATAAAAGGTTTAATCTGAACCTCTATCGGTACCATCGTCATAGCATAATCCTCCGCGTCGAAAGGCTGCATAAGTACAATAACAAAATTGCACACTACTTTTAATTATACAACGTAAAAAAATGGCAGTTGATTAAAACTGCCATTTTTAACATTTTTTTAATACTTATTCAGTTAATGCTGCTTTCTCGCCAAGGAGTCCGTTTTCGCCGGTGAACTCTTTTTCACGTGTTTTTGTGATTACAGTGAGTGATATAAAAGCGATAAGACATAATATAGCAACAATCAATGCTGCGATAGCGCCGACTAAAAACGCCCCGGTATCCTTCATCATTATTTTCTGAGTTGCAGGATTCACCTTGACTTTGGAAAGATTGATATCAGGCTCAATTTCTTCTGATAATTCTTTGGAAACATGCCATTTCCCATCATAGAACCAATGAACCATATAAGTATATTCAGTGCAGAGCCCCTTATCGGTAGTTCTGTATCTGGAGCTTACATCTGTGATATAAGCCTGAACTGTTTCATATTTTTGATATCTGCTTGAAATAAAAAACAGAACACCTGTAAGTGCAACGAAAATTACAGCTGCTATTAGAAATCCCAGCCGTAGTACAGAAAAATACCCCTTTTTAACTTCTTCATCCATGTCCGTAAATAAATACCCCCATTTTATTGTCCCCTCAAATAAATATGTGTTTTAAATACACAGATATAAATATACCATTAAATTGGTCATTTTTGTTCAATTAAATTCTGAAGATTCTTTTAAGATTTTTATGAAAATGTTTATAACCGGCAGTGTGCAAGTTGTGTGATAATTATTTTGGTAATGTGTAATCAGTAAAACACATTTCCGTTCATTAAATAGATCCAGGAGGAAAAAAGTAATGATGAAGAAAACAGCGATAGCTTTAATATGTTCAATGGTTTTGGTTGCAGGCTGCGGAAGCGCAGAGAACCCTTTTACACAAGATAATAACGTGGAAGAGAATACTGAAAACATTGAAACAATAGATGAGGAAGAGGTGGCAGAAGCAGCTACAGCGCAGGCTTCTGTAGAGACTATGGATGAGAATACGGAAGATCCCGAAGCTGATATGGCAAAGGCATCAGTACTTCCGGCATACGAGTATCCGGGACCTGAACTTTTTTATTCAGTCCTTTATCAGTACATCATCGATGAGTGCGGTCAGCATTTTGAAAAAGCGGATGTCGGAATTCCTTGCCTGAACATTGTGGCTGAGGATGAGAGCGACAAGAATGATATAAAGGTATGGGGTGATTTTTGGTATTACAACTATGAACTGAATGGAGATACGTTGGAGATGGTATCCGGCGGATCCTTCCCCGGATGTATTCACATCAAGAGCACAGATGAAGGCTATGAGGTTACCGAGTTTGAGATGGTCGGAGATGGAGCCGATTATACACCTACAGCAAAGAAGATATTCGGTAAGCACTATGATGAGTTCACAAAAATGAATGAAGATACAGAGGCTAAAGAGAAGACAAGAGCACAGATCATTGCCAATTATGTAGCAGCCAATAACCTTGAGATTACCCAGTATAAGGATTACGGCTGGGAGCCGGTAAAGCTCCCTGAGGAGAATATTGACAGCTTTTACAGCACTCTGGATTAAATAAGCTTTTCCATATCTTTTCTCTTATATATGCCTGACAGCGGTAAAATGTCTGCTGCCAGGCGTTTTTAATGAAATTGAGAACGGAAAAAAATTTATATAAAATTCAGAACGTATAGTGGTAATAATATAAACGCTTTATGGTATATTTGATATATATCAGTATGAAAAGGAGCGTGCTCTATATGAATATAAATATAGATACTATGAATACAGTGTTGAATTGTGTCAGAGATGGAGTCTCTTTCATATTAGTCAGCATCGGATATATGAAAATATTCGAGAAGTGCGGAGTGCAAAAGCGCTGGGCGTTTATCCCTGTGCTCAGAGAATATCATTTAAGCCTGTGCGCAGATAAAGAGAAAGAGGGCAGAACATATACTATTCTGTCATGCCTGATATATGTGATTGGAATAGCTATTGCTTTACTAAATGGACATGACATGCTCCTGGCACTACTCGCAATACCCTTCGTCGGGATTGCGGTAGCTCAGGTTATTTTTGAGATAAAGATATATCTGGGACTTATTGATGTCTTTGGCAGAAGAAAAAGATGGATATGGCTATTCATATTTTTGGAATGGTTTACTGTTCTTTATTGGGGCTTTTCGAAAAAACTTGTACCGACTCGAAAAGTACAGGATCTTAAGGATATTGAAGGAGCAAAGGAGTTTGGCGAAGATATTACAGTAGCTGCTGAGGGACTTACGGTTAATATCAGGAACAGATCGGTAATCGATTTCTTCAAGAGAAAAGTCCTTTTAAAAGATATCCATATGACTATTCCCAAGGGACATATGGTACTTCTTCTTGGCGGTTCCGGAGCAGGAAAAACAACTTACCTGAATGCAGTTACCGGTTATGAGCAGGCCGATGCTGAAATAAAGCTTGATTCTGAGGATGTTTATAAAGACTATACAAGTATGAAGTATGATATCGGCTTTGTTCCGCAGCAGGATTTGATGAGGGGGAATGATACGGTTCTTATGACTCTTAGTGATGCAGCAACGCTGAGATTACCTTCAAATATATCGTTTCAGGACAGGATGAAGAGAGTGGAAGAGGTTCTTGAACAGTTTGGCCTTGCCTCGGTTAAGAACAATCTTGTCGAGAAGCTCTCCGGCGGACAGCGCAAGAGACTTTCCATTGCAATGGAGTTTATATCCGATCCCACGCTGTTTATTCTTGATGAGCCGGATTCGGGACTTGACGGTGTTGTGGCGAGGAATCTTTTTGAGAAACTTAGGCAGATTGCCGACGAGGGGAAAATTGTGGTAGTAATTACTCATACTCCCGACAGAGTAATAGATCTTTTTGATGATGTAATAGTTCTTGCCAAGGATCAGACGAGGACAGGCCGCCTTGCCTGGTACGGACCTGTAAATGAAGCTTATGAATTTTTCGGTAAGGATTCCATGGAGGATATCCTTCTTACCATAAACCAGAAGGATGAAGGCGGAGAAGGAAAAGCAGATGAGTTTGTTGAAAAGTATGCTGACAGAGTAAAGGAAAATGTGGGGTGATGGTATGAGAAAAGTGAGATTAAGACACACCGGACGTTTTATACAGACCTTTATTTATCTTGGAAAGCTTTTCAGAATGTTTCTTTTCCAGAATGACTGGAAGGTGCTACCGATGTCAGCGGTTATAGCAGGACTTGTTTCCTTTGCGGTGGGAAAGAATATCTTTGTTACCATGGAAGGTACTCTTATGGGCACGTTCGCCCTCGCATGTATATGTGTATGGAACGGTTTTTTCAACTCAATCCAGATGATATGCAGAGAGCGGGCAATTGTAAAAAGAGAACATAGATCGGGAATGCACATCAGTTCCTATGTGGCGGCGCACATGATCTATCAGGCACTGTTATGTCTTGCGCAGGTTGTGATAACCATAAACGTATGCATCTTTATGAAAGTTAAGATGCCTTCAGAGAGCCTCTTCACAGCGTGGCCTCTTGTTGATATAGGAATAACACTTTTTCTTATAACCTATGCTGCCGATATGCTGGCACTTCTTATATCATCCTTTGCAAGAACTACGACAACTGCCATGACGATAATGCCATTTATGTTGATTGTACAGCTCTTGTTTTCAGGCAGCTTTTTTAATCTTCCGGAGCAGGCTATGCCCTTTACCAATATCACTGTTACAAAGTGGGGGCTTACAGCCCTATGTGCGCAGGGAAATTACAACTCCCTCCCGATGGTTTCTGTATGGAATAACGCTCTGAAAATGAAGGACTACGAGGTAGAGGGAGAAAAGCCTCTTTTGGAAGCCTTCAAGATGATTGAGGAAAACAATCAGCGCGATGCAATTCTTAAGGAATCAGGTTCGTTGAATCAGAATCCTGACTTTAATTTTGACAGAGGGGTAGTCGTTAAGTGCTGGATATGGCTGATAATCTGGACAATAATATATGCAGCTCTTGCGGTGATTATCCTGGAATTTATTGATATGGACAAGCGGTGACATGAAAACAGACATCCAAAAAATCAGCGAGGGCGAGGAAAGTATCGTTATAAGATACAAAGAGCTTACTCCTGATCTCAACAAAATAATAGGGATTCTTGAAGGTACCGGCAGCAGACTGTGTGGCAAAACCGAGACCGGAACGGAATGTATTAACATCGAAGAGCTCTTATACCTTGAATCTGTCGATGACAAATTATTTGCCTATTCCGGGGACAAGGTCCTGAAAATCGATGGTTCATTAAACTCATTTATGACAGATATGGACGATGGGAGTTTTTTCAGATGCAGCAAGTCTATGGTCCTGAATGTCAACAGAGTTACGGCGCTAAAGAGTCTGTCCTCAAATCGCATCGATGCAACTATGGAGGGCGGTGAGCACATTATTATTTCAAGGCGTTATGCATCGGATTTCAGAAGACTATTGAAGGGAGAACGGTAGTATGAAGGACGAAAAAAAAATCACCCTCTGGGAACTGTATCTTACAAAGGAAATCGGAATAGAGTTCAAGGCCTGCCTGTATTTTTTTGCGATTCTCTTTTACTATTGCTGCTACAGGATGCTGAACGGCATCTTTGATGCAAGTATTCAGCATATGACCGTGCTCATCTTTACCTGCTACATCATAGGTTACATTCAGGTGTACGTGCTCTGGAACTTCGATGAGGCCGATAGTATGGGGGTAAAAGAAGTGGCCGGAATGATCATATGTACGGCGCTCTACTCAGTGGTTTCCTGGTTTGGAAACTGGTTTGACAGGAACATCATTGTCACCTTAATCTTTGCAGTATACATCCTTTTCACTTACTTCTGTGTCTTCCTGATCTACAGATCAAAGCGCCGGATTGATGATAAAAAGCTCAACGAAGATCTTAAATTATTCCAGACCAGACATAAAAAAAGTGAATGATAGCGGCGAAATTGTGCACCTTACGGGAACAGATATTGTTCCCGTTTTTTATTTCTGATATTTGTTAATTATAGAGAGGAAAAACAGTAAAAAAGGAAGGGGTGCGTTATGAGTAAGAAAGTAATAGAGATAAATAATCTTACAAAGAGCTACGGAAAAAGCAGGGGCGTTATAGATGTTTCACTCAGCGTGGAAGAAGGGGATATTTTCGGGTTCATCGGACCAAACGGAGCGGGGAAATCTACCACGATACGTTCCATGCTCGGGTTTCTTAAATTTCAGTCCGGAAGCATAAATATACTTGGAATGGACAGCGTCCGTGATCATGAAAAGATCCTCCGGGAAGTAGGTTACATGCCATCTGAAGCATGGTTCTACGATTCAATGAGGGTGTCCGATGTTATAAAATATGCCGCTGATGTTAGAGGCGGTGATTACTCGGAAGAAGCAGAAAAAATCTGCGAGAGATTAAAGCTCGATACAACAAAGAGAATTAAACAGCTTTCACTTGGAAATCGGAAAAAGGTCAGCATCACCTGTGCCATGCAGCATAAGCCCAAGCTCTTCGTATTCGATGAGCCAACGAGCGGACTTGACCCTCTTATCCAGAAGCATTTTTTCTCACTTATAAATGAGTACGTTGATAAGGGAGCCACCTGTCTTCTTTCCACCCATGTGCTGTCAGAGGTAGATAAGTACTGCAGGCATGCAGCAATAATGCGGGAGGGGAGACTAACCATGCTTGAGTCGCCGCATATTGATGATGAGACATTTTTGAGTTTTTACGAGGACGAGGAGGAAGAATCATGAGAACGGTTTTAAAAAGAGAATTGATTCAGAATTTTAAGAATCTGCTTATATGGAGCCTTTCGGTTGGAATACTCGGGCTTTTCTGCATACTGCTTTACGATTCAATGCAGGGAGATATGAAGGAAATGGCTGATGCCTTTTCCAACATGGGGGCATTTTCGGACGCCTTTGGAATGAGTACCTTAAGTATTGCAACCCTGAAGGGATATTTTTCAACAGAGATCGGTGCGGTTCACGGACTTGGAAGCGGAATGTTTGCAGCGATTACAGCAATAAGCATCATATCAAAGGAAGAGGATGGACATAGCGGCGAGTTCCTGTTTTCACTTCCTCTTTCAAGGTCAAGGATAATAGCTGCGAAGGGGCTTTGCGTTGCCATTATGATCATTATTTTCACAGCTGTATGCACCGGTTTTTATGTCATTGGTTTTAATATACTCGGCGAGGAGATGCCTATGGACCAGTTCTTTACCTTTATGGGGACGCAGCTTCTCATGAATGCTGAGATTGCGGGAATCTGCTTTGGATTATCATCACTTGCAGGGAAGAACAGGATAGGCCTTGGGCTTGGAATCGCGCTTCTTTGCTACAGCTATGATGTGATGGGAAGAGTTGTGCCGGATCTTAAGGATTACCTCTTTGTGGGACCGTATTCTTATTGTAATGCCGCAGAGATTTTTACTGAGACGGAAACGCCGGCTAAGGCGCTGGTAACTGCTGCTGTAGTTCTTGTACTTTGTGTGGTATTTGCTTTTTGGAATTATAACAGAAGAGACCTTGCAAGCTGATCTGAAAGGATTGTGTTATAAAATAGTTTCCTTTAATCCTTTAATGTGTTAAAATGATAAAGCGTTTTATCATTATGAAAAAAGGAAAAGGGGATTGGAAAATGACACTCTCACAAATTGGAATTATCATTTCGATTCTGGTCTATCTGTCCGGAATGCTGCTCGTAGGTTTTGTAAGTTCAAAGGATACCAATGACGTCAAGGATTTTTATCTTGGCGGAAGAAAGCTCGGACCCTTCGTAACAGCTATGAGTGCTGAGGCATCTGACATGAGTTCTTACCTGCTCATGGGTGTTCCCGGAGTTGCATATTTCTCAGGTATTGCTGATGCCGGATGGACAGCGTTCGGTCTTATTGTAGGTACTTATCTCAACTGGCTTCTTACGGCAAAGAGACTAAGAAATTACACAGAGGCGCTGGATGCGATCACGATTCCGGATTATTTTAAGAAGCGTTACAAGGATGACAGTAATGTAATCCTGTGTATCGGAGCCGCTTTTATTCTGATCTTCTTTGTACCATATACCGCTTCCGGCTTTTCAGCCTGCGGCAAACTGTTTTCATCACTTTTTGGTGTAAACTATCAGCTGGCAATGATCGTTGCAGCTGTTATCATCGTCGGATATACGACAACCGGTGGTTTCCTGGCTGCATCCAAGACTGACTTTATCCAGTCAATCGTAATGACGGCTGCGCTGGTTTTCGTAGTTGGATACGGAGTTGTGGCAGCGGGCGGAATGTCAGCTGTTGCATCCAATCTTGAGAATATGAAGGGCTTCCTTGATGTAAATGCCACTTATAATAATGCGACGGGTTCAGCCGATTCTTACGGTGTTTTCAGTAAGATTACAACCTTCTGTTGGGGACTCGGATACTTCGGAATGCCGCATATCCTTCTCAGATTCATGGCAGTCCGTAAATCCTCGGAGCTTAAGCTCTCAAGAAGAATTGCATCCGTATGGGTTGTATTTTCACTCGGTATTGCAGTAGTTCTTGGTATTGTAGGTCGTGCAATGACTCAGTCAGGAGTTCTGGAATCTCTTATTGAGGATCCTACAAGTGCTTCCAAGGCAGAGACACTTATAGTTGTACTTGCAAATCAGATTAGTGAGCATAACTTCGTATTTGCTCTTATCGCAGGTATGATAATTGCAGGTATTCTTGCTTCAACAATGTCCACCGCAGACTCACAGCTTATCGCTGCTTCATCCGCAGTGTCCGAGAATATCGTTCAGGAGACTCTCGGAATAAGCCTTTCAGAGACAGCTGCAATGCTGACTGCAAGAGCTACACTTATCGCTGTTGCTGTTTTCGGTGTTATAATCGCTTGGAATCCCAACAGCTCTGTATTCGGAATCGTATCCTTTGCATGGGCCGGATTTGGTGCTGTATTCGGACCTGCAATGATCATGTCACTCTACTGGAAGCGTTCTAACAAGTATGGAACAATTGCAGGCATGGTAGCCGGCGGTGCAATGGTATTTATCTGGAAATATCTTGTAAGACCAATCGGAGGTGTATGGAATCTCTACGAGCTTGCACCCGCATTTTTAGTTGCTATCATTGCAATCGTTGTTGTAAGTCTTCTTACAACAGAGCCTGATAAGGATATGATCAATCAGTTTGAGCATGTATCTAAGATGTCATAAATATACGAGTATGTTTTGACTTGATTAATCAATAAATGTAAAATTTGAGTAGCTGTGATAAATGGCTACTCATTTTTACTTAATTAACATATTTTTGATGTAAGAAATTAATGAGGTAAAAATCATGGGAATAAGAATAATAACTGATTCAGCCAGCGACATTTCACAGGAAACCGCAAAAGAGTGGGGAATAACAGTCATTCCTCTCAAGGTCAGATTCGGCGAGGAGGAATTCCTTGACGGCGTCACCATGCCCTACAATAAGTTTTATGAGAGACTTGTTGAATCGGATGAACTTCCTAAGACCAGTCAGATCCCGCCTTTTGAGTATGGTGAGGAATTCAGGAAGGCAGTGGAAGAGGGCGATAATGTTATCTGTTTTACTCTTTCGCATGCTGTATCAGGCTGTTATCAGAGTGCATGTATAGCTGCCGATGAATTTGAAGGCAAGGTACATGTTGTTGATACTATGCAGTTTTGCATATCCCAATATATAATTGTTGAGCGCGCAGTCAGACTTCGCGATGCCGGAATGGGCTTTGAAGAACTGGTCAGCACCATCGAGGAAGAAAAAAAGAAGGCGAGGGTCATTTCTGTTTTCGATACTCTCGAGTACCTCAAGATGGGTGGACGTATATCCTCAGCTGCCGCTTTTGCGGGCGGAGTTCTTTCCATCAAGCCGGTTATCACCATTGATAACGGCGTGGTAAATGTTGTCGGTAAGGCAAGAGGCTCCAGAAACGGCAACAATCTTCTTATTCAGTATATCAATCAGCACGGCGGAATCGATTTTGACAAGCCGGTCTGTCTTGCATATACAGGGCTTTCTGATGCTCTTTTATTAAAATACAAAGAGGACAGTAAGCACATATATCAAGGGGATGTCGACGACATTCCGATCGCACACGTTGGTGCCACCATCGGAACCTATGCAGGTCCCGGCGCCATCGCCTGCGCATATTTCCATAAATGAATATGCCCCCAAATATAAGCCTTCCCCTTGGGGGGAAGGTGGCGCGAAGCGCCGGATGAGGGGATAAATAGGAGAATCAATGAACTTAAGATCACTACCCATCGGTCAGTCGGCCGTCATAAAAACTGTAGGAGGAAGCGGTGCCCTTCGTCAGCACTTTCTGGACATGGGAATCATTCCCGGTGCTGAAGTCACCGTAATAAAATTCGCTCCCCTGGGGGATCCGATGGAGCTGCAGCTTCACGGATATGAGCTGACTCTCAGACTCTCGGAAGCAGAGAAAATCGAGATAGAGAAGATACCGGAGCGTACGAACAAGCACGACAGAATCACTAAAATCGAGAATTCGGAACATCCGGGTCTTGGTGAAGACGGAATATATCATACAGAGGGCGAGGGACATAAACTACCGGAAGGAACACTTTTGACCTTCGCACTTGTGGGTAATCAGAACTGTGGCAAGACCACACTTTTTAATCAGCTGACGGGTTCCAATCAGCATGTCGGTAATTTCCCCGGCGTCACCGTTGACCGAAAGGACGGCCCCATAAAGGAGCATCCAGATACACTTGTGACTGATCTTCCGGGAATATATTCGATGTCGCCTTACAGCAGTGAGGAGATAGTTTCCAGAAACTTCGTTTTACAGGAACATCCCAAGGCAATTATCAATATCGTCGATGCCATGAACATCGAGAGAAACCTGTATCTTACAATGCAGCTTCTCGAGATGGGAATCCCTATGGTTGTGGCACTTAACATGATGGATGAGGTTAAGGGCAACAACGGTTCCGTCGACATCAACGGGATGGAGAAACTTCTGGGAGTGCCGGTGGTACCTATTTCCGCAGCCAAAAACGAAGGCGTTGACGAGCTTATACGACATGCTCTTCACATAGCAACTTATCAGGAAAAACCCGTTGAGCAGGACTTCTGCCAAAAGAGTGACCACGGCGGAGCAATTCACAGAGCGATCCACACCGTGCAAAGCATCATCGAGGACCACGCGGAGAGAGCCGGACTTCCCTTAAGATTTGCAACTACAAAGGCAATTGAGGGAGATATGCTTGTTTTCAAAAAGCTGGATCTTGATGAAAATGAGCTTGAGATGATAGAGCATACTATTGTTCAGATGGAGAAGGAAAGCGGCATGGACAGAAGCGCTGCTATTGCCGACATGCGCTACGATTTCATTGAGCGTGTCTGTGAACAGACGGTAGTTAAGCCGGGAGAGAGCAAGGAGCGTATCCGCTCGGAGAAAATCGATGCGATTCTCACCGGAAAATGGACTGCCATTCCCTGCTTTATCCTGATTATGGCACTGGTATTTTATCTTACGTTTATCGCGGTAGGACCTTTTTTACAGGATATCATTGCATCGGGAATAGATTTGCTGAAAGAACAGGTTGAAGCATTGATGCTGTCCACCGGAGTTAACGAGGTTATACAGGGGCTTGTGATCAACGGTATTTTTGAAGGTGTTGGAAGTGTACTTAGCTTTCTTCCGATAGTTGTCACTTTGTTCTTTTTCCTGTCCCTTATGGAGGACAGTGGTTACATAGCAAGAGTTGCATTCTTTATGGATAAAATTCTGAGAAGAATAGGTTTGTCCGGAAGAAGTATTGTACCGATGCTCATAGGCTTTGGCTGCACTGTTCCTGCGGTAATGTCGACCAGGACGCTTCCGTCAAGGCGAGACAGAAGGATGACGATTCTGCTTACGCCCTTTATGAGCTGTACAGCTAAGATGCCTATTTATGCCTTCTTTGTAAGCGCATTTTTTCCGAGACAGGGCGGCATCATAACTATCGGATTATATCTTCTTGGAATCCTTGTGGGAATTCTGATTGCGCTGATTTACAAGAATACTTTGTTTAAAGGCGAAGCGGTTCCGTTTGTTATGGAGCTTCCAAACTACAGAATGCCCGGTGTAAAGAGTGTGTTGCAGCTTTTATGGGAAAAGGCAAAAGACTTTTTGACAAGAGCATTTACCATAATTTTCCTTGCAACTATTGCAGTGTGGTTTTTACAGAGTTTTGACCTTCACTTTAATCTTGTGAGCGATTCCGGCGCGAGTATTCTGGCGACGGTAGCAGGGCTTCTTGCTCCGATATTTAAGCCTCTGGGACTTGGCGACTGGAGAGTTGTGACTTCTCTTATCACAGGCTTTATTGCTAAGGAGAGCGTGGTATCCACTATGGGAGTGCTCTTTGAAGGAGGCGTTGAAACCGCGCTTACAACTACCGCTGCAGCTACGCTTTTGGTGTTCTCTCTTCTCTATACACCCTGCGTTGCAGCCATCGCTTCAATTAAGCGTGAGCTCGGAGCAAAATATGCTTTGTGCGTTGTGCTATGGCAGTGCGCAGTGGCTTGGATTGTTGCAATGGTGGTGCGAGTAATTTGTATTGCAATCAGAGTATGATTTTAGAAAAAAATGGGAGGTTGTTATGGAAATTACTGAAAAACTTGATGAACTTTTGGAACTTGCCGCAAAAAACGAAGACCTGAAAAATAAGCTCCTTGCAACAAGAAATTCTGCAAACCCGCTTTCTGACTTCTGTTCTATTGCTTCGGAAAACGGTATTGCTCTTTCTGTCATGGACATCGTTAATCAGGGCGAGGAATTCTACGCCGAGATAAAGCGCAGTACAAACGGCGGCGGAGAGAACTCACCCGATCTTGATTTTCAGAATGATGAGTACTCTATCTTTATGATGAGACTTGAGAAGAGAGAAGGCTGAGAACGGCACTTTAAAAGTGCAACTCATGTAGCAAATATGGCAACTGACGTAAGGACCCGTTGAATTATCAGGACTTCCTTGGTATGTCGAATTATACTACTCAGGGGTGCATGATGCTGCAAGCGCGAGTGAAGCAGGGCTTAGTTGGTCGAATCTTGGCGGATCTGCAGGTAATAACGCCTATGGAGCCTATTATCCGGGCAATGGAAAAATAATGTAGGAAACACTCAGTATGTCGGTGGGCAGGCACAGACGAATATGCCTAAATACAGTATTAGAATATATATCAAATGATCTATAAAGTTTCTTTTTGAATCCATTTCATGGCTTTTGATATCGGATGGTAAAGAATAAGCATTATTGTGAAGTTACCCACGCAGTGCACGAAATCCCAGGGAATACCGGCTACCCACCAGGTAAAGGCAGATCTAAAGCCAGCAGACAAACCGCCTGTTGACAATCCGATAAAAAAATACGGGATGGAGCACAGAGCACCAAAACATAGTCCGAATATACCCGATATGATACCCCAGAGAAATGCGGAGGTATTTTTTCTGAAAATATGCGCTATGGCTACAAGAAGCGGCCAGGCGTAGAGATACATGATCCACCATAGATGGACTCCGTATAAGGAGCCTTCCAACAAAATAAAGACCGGAACTACAGCAACAATTTTCCATCCAAAGAAAAGCGTGAACATGATGAGCCAAAAACTCGTAAGTTCAATGTTTGGCATTCCGCTCAGGGCGAACTTGGAAACCTCTATTATGGCTACCATAATTCCTATCTGAGCTATATCTAAAATGGAAAAATGTTTTGTGTTTCCGGTCATTTTTGTGAGATCCTTAGTTAGTTTTTTATTTTATTACTGAGCCTTCTCATAAGCCCATGTATAGGTGTCGCCGCTTTCTACGGGTTGGGAATCAGCGCCATACTGTCCGTATTCTCCGTTTACATAAAGTGACCAATAAGCTGCATCTTCAGCATAGATTGCTTTTTCACCGTTGATATATTCAACCATTATGCCATATTCACTATCTGAGCCTGAATATGAAAAGCCTGAACCGTTTGAGGACAGTTCATCCATTGCCTGGATTAGATATTCTGCATCGGTTGAAAGCTTATAGTCAGTGGTTTTTCCGTCGCTTCCGGTTACTTCAACAACGATATCTTTAGAACCGGTATGTGTTGTCGGCTTGTTCAGAGTATAGACAACGCCGAATACAGCTATCAGCACTACCAGAATTATCGCTCCTATAATAAGTGGTTTCTTATTTGTTTTGTTCATAATAAATCCTCCCGAAAAATTATTTTTTGCATAGAACCTAGTATAAAGCTAATTCAAAATAATTGTAAAGATATCTGTCCGAAGGTAAGGTTGTATATTCACATTGACTTTGCCCTTGGGGCAGGCTTTATGATGTGATATGTTAAATGAAAAGACTCAGGGGGATTTGGAGGAGAATGATGTTACCGACAAGATCAGAAGCGGAAAGATTACTTAAGGAAGCGGAGAGTTGTAATCCCGGACCGTGGGGTGACCATAGCCGCGTGGCTGCTCACTGCGCAGAGAAAATTGCACAGGCGTGTGAAGGCATGGACCCGGAGAAAGCATATATATTGGGGCTTCTCCATGATATAGGAAGAAAGTTTGGAGTAAGGCATTTGGGGCATGTTTCGGATGGATATTCATATATGATGTCACTTGGATATGATGAGGTGGCCAGAGTCTGTCTTACGCACTCCTTCAATAATATGAGATTGGATGAGTATATTGGCAGAGTAGATACCTCGGATGAGGAGTATGAACTTGTTAAGACAGAGCTTGGAAAAATAGAAGCAGATGAATACGACAGGCTGATTCAGCTCTGTGATGCGCTTGCAGGGAGCGAGGGCGTGATGAACATCGAAGATCGCATGAATGATGTCAAACGCCGTTATGGAAGCTTTCCGCAGACAAAGTGGGATTCGAATATCAGGCTGAAAGCATATTTTGAAGAAAAAGCCGGTAAAGACATATATGATTTAGTTGGGGAAGACAGATTATGAAGGTACTGATAATAGGAGCCAGTGGCTTTCTTGGCGGGACGATTTATAATAAATTGAAAAAGAGCGGCGTAGATGTTCTTGGTACATACAGTAAACACAAAAAGCAGGACGAGCTTGTAAAGCTGGATGTTATGGATACTGAAAGTTTAACCCGGATTATGGAAGGCTATGCTCCTGATGTGATCATCTGGACAGTCATGAACCATAGCGCAGAGGAGGAAATTGCTGACAAGGTAATGCCGACTCTTTGTGATGTGGTAGGAGATGCAAGGCTCATCTTTGTTTCAACTTCAGTAGCCTATGAAAAAAATATGTCTGAGGATGTGACACCTTTCCTGCGGACAGAAGAGTCGTATAATTATCACTATTTTAACGGCAAGATAAAGTCCGAGAATATCATAAGGAAAATGGCAAATTATTGTATCGTACGCCCCGGCAGTATATATGGAATTAACCCGTATGGTGAGATGGACATAAGGAGCCTCAAATTAAAAGAGTACGTGGATTCGGGAAAGCAGTATGTCAGGGCTAATAACATAATATTCAGCATAGTGGAAGTGAATGAACTTGCTGAAGCAATAATTGAACTTGCGGGCAGTGATTATGTTGGAATCATGAATGTTTCCGAAGATGATCCGATTTCTCACTATGACTTTAATAAATCTTTGTGCAAACGTTATGGCTGGGATGACAGCTGCGTTGTAGCAAATGAAGAGACCGAGAATATATATTTTTTTGATAACAGCTTAAGGAAGCGCTTGCTTAAAACAAAAATCACAAGCTGTTTCGGGAGGTAGTACATGATCAATTATGTAGGTGACATTACAGCGCAAGAGTATATGGAACTACGCAGGAAAGTCGGATGGTGCGAATTTCCTTTGGAAGAAGCACAGGCCGGACTTGATAATGCATATATGATCAGATGTGTCAGGGATGGTGAAAAAGCAATCGGTGTCGTGCGGCTTTTGTGGGATGGTGGATATATAGCTTTTTTATCTGATGTTATCGTGGACCCGGAATATCAGGGGCAGGGTATCGGAAGAAAGCTTGTTGAGACCTGCATCGACAGAATCAAAGCAGATGCTAAGCCCGGCTATAAGGTAAAGATGTGTCTAATGGCAGCCAAGGGGAAAGAACCATTCTACAAGAAGTTTGGTTTTGATGAACGCCCCAATGAGAAGCTTGGAGCCGGAATGGATCAATGGCTCAACTTTGAAGAATAAGATGGTCTTTTTATGGATTGATGGAAAATGTTATACTAAACATGACATACAGATGGCATGTTTAGTATGATATGATGATAACGGAGTGAACGAAGATGAAGATAGACAGATTGATTGGAATACTTTCTGTATTGCTTCAGGAAGAGAAAACTACAGCACCTGAGCTGGCAGAGCGTTTTGAGGTGTCGAAAAGAACCATCAATAGGGATATTGATGTTCTGTGTAAAGCTGGGATCCCGATACAAACCACCCAGGGAATTGGCGGAGGAATCAGCATCATGGAAGGGTATCGGATGGACAGGACTCTTCTGACATCTAAGGATATGCAGATGATCCTTGCAGGGCTGAGGAGTCTTGATAGCGTGAGCGGCAGCAGGTATTACGGTCAGCTTATGGAGAAGATTCAGGCGGGATCCTCTGAGTTTGTAAGCGGCAGAGATTCTATTTTGATTGATCTCTCGTCCTGGTATCGTGAATCGCTGGCTCCGAAAATAGAAGTTATTCAGAACGCAATTGAAAGCAGGCATATCCTGAAGTTTACATACTACAATCAAAGTGGTGAGAGCACTCGGGAAGTTGAACCGTATTACATAGTTTTCAAATGGTCCAGTTGGTATGTATGGGCCTGGTGCAAGGAAAGAAAGGACTTCCGTCTGTTCAAGCTTAATCGCATGGATAAGGTTATGGTGTCGGATTCAAAGTTTGTCTGCAGAAATGCGCCTACACCGGACCTGTCCACGGAAAAAGTATTTCCGGGTGGAATAAAAGTAAAGGCTTTGTTTGAGGCAGATGTCAAATGGAGGCTGATCGAAGAATTTGGACCGGAGTGTTATACAGAGGTCGAAGATGGAAGATTGCTGTTTTCGGCGGACTATACGGACATGGATAATCTGGTCACCTGGATACTGACCTTTGGTGATAAGGCGGAGCTTCTTGAACCTAAGGAAGCGAGAGTGAGAATCGCAAATATAATCGAAGCTATGAGAAAAAACTACGGGAGGAGCTTATAAGATGAAGTACCCATTGTTAGAAGAAGTTCAAAATAGTCCCAAATAGCTGTTAAAAAGGCTACCAAATGTTTATAAATGTTCTCTCATTTACTAGTGGAGGTAAGAAGCATGGAATATATCAGAGTTACAAAGGATAATCTTGAAGAAGAGCACATCTGCTGTGCAATTTCCAATAACAAAGATGTTCAGGTCTCATCTAAGAAAGCATGGCTTGCTGAAAGATTTGATGAGGGGCTTGTTTTCTTAAAAAGTGCGGAGCGCGGCAAGTGCTTTATAGAGTATATTCCTGCTGAGAACGCGTGGGTTCCGATTGAGGCCGATGGGTATATGTACATAGATTGCCTGTGGGTATCGGGCTCCTTCAAAGGACATGGATATTCTAGTGAGCTTCTTGATGCATGTATTGAGGATAGTAAAGAAAAAGGCAGGAAAGGCCTTTGCATTTTGTCATCGGCAAAGAAAAAGCCCTTCCTTGCGGATCCCAAATTTCTTAAGTACAAAGGTTTTGAGGTATGTGATGAAGCGGATAATGGGATTCAGCTCATGTATATGCCCTTTGATAAAAAGGCAGAAAAACCCATGTTTAAAGAATGCGCCAAGCATCCGCATATAGATGAAAACGGATATGTTTTGTATTACACAAACCAGTGCCCTTTTAATGCAAAATACGTTCCAATCCTGGAAGAAACAGCAAAGAAAAATGACATCCCGTTCAAGGCCATTAAGATTCAGAGTAGAGATGAAGCCCGGAATGCTCCGACTCCGATTACGAATTATGCATTATTCCATGATGGTGAGTATATTACTAATGAGCAGATGAACGATAAGAAGTTTCTGAAGTTGATTGGAGAGTAAAGTGTAACAATAAAATGTCAGAAAAATAGCTGTTCGACAGTATTATTTACTGTAAAATAGCTATTTTTTCTGTTATAAAGTAAACTTTGGCGCAACGTAGGCGAAAACCCACAGGCTTGCCTGTGGGATGAAGCCTTTTTCTGTTTTGACAAACACATAGAATAAATATATAATCTATGTATTAAACATAAAGGAAAAATACAAATGGATAATTCGAAATGCGTAGAGTATGTGAATTCTCATGTAGACGAAATTGCTGAATATGTAAATGAGTGCTTTGATCAATCAAAAGAATTCATAAAAGCAAGGCTGATTCGTCGGATAAGAGCTGAATTGTCACCCACTCCAGTTCACTATGAGATAAATTATGTCTACGTCCCTTATGATCATTCTGGAATACTTGTAGAAGACGGATATATTTCGCTCGAACAGACTGTAGGAGAATTTCTTGAAAACGAATATAGCGGAAACAAGAAAGCTACTTATGAAAGCGGTCGTGGTTGGAATTATCTTACATACGGCGATGAAATAAGTTACGATACATTAGATATGGCATCAGATATAATGTTTTCTGCAATACGCAGACATATTGAAAATCATTTTGGTGAAAATCTTTCTGATGATGAACTTGAAGATATTCGAGAATCCTGCAGTGATTTCGATGATATATATGTGGATTGCAAAGCCTATGATTTTTTTTGTAGTATGGGTGCTGCTGAATTTGTTGGTATTGAGGATATGCAACTTAAAGACATTGTTAAGAAAGGGAGAAATTCTAATGGCACGACCTAAAAGCGAAAATGTACAAATCAATATCTCTATCCCAGCTGAATGGAAGAAGGAACTTGAAAACCTTGCACGGATCTATTCAGTTGAGGAAGGTGAAACCGTTACTTTCCTTGATCTTATGCGCAGGGGCATTCAGGAAAAATATCAGTTAGGAGTAAAAGACAATGAGTGAGGGGCAATATCATAGTGCTTCACATTGTAAATATTTGATACAGTATCATATCATCTGGTGTCCTAAATTTAGATCCTCAGTATTAAAGGGCAATGTAGAAGATACGCTCAAACTGATACTTCAAAAAATCTGCGATGATTATAACTATAGTATCAAGGCCCTTGAAGTAATGCCTGACCATATACATATATTTGTAGATGTCCCACAGACTGTTGCACCGTGCGATGTTGTCAGGACTCTCAAGAGTATCAGTGCAATAGAACTGTTTAAGGCATTTCCACAACTCAAACGATTCTATGCAAGATGCGGTGTTTTATGGTCAAAGGGATATTTTGTGTCAACGGTGGGGCATATAAGCGAAGCTACAGTAATTAAGTACATTGAGGAGCAAAAAAGGCATGATTGATTATGAATACGGGAGGATATTAAAGAAATTCCATAAGCTTTCTGACAGGCATATTATAGTCACCGAAACTGATATGCCTTATTCCGATGTGCTTAAAGTCGTGGCTCTTTCTGATAAGATACGCAAAGCGGGCAATGAACTTGTTGGTCTTATGAGAAGGAACCATGACCAGCTCATGCGTACAAAAAGATACCGCAAACTGCTTTCTTTGTATGGTAGTACGGAAAACATGGCTAAACGTAAGATACTTGCCAATCAGCTTAATGAAATGCAGAAATCCTATAATGTCACATGGGATTGTTGTAGAAAATCAATGATTCCAATAGGCAAAAAGTATGGGATAGATGCTATATTTGCCTTAACCAAAGCTGAAGATGTATGGCGCGGTATGGAGAAATGTCTCTATGGTAGTGGTAAGACCATACATTTCTCAAAATTTGGGGAGCTGCCATGTATCCGGGCAAAGCAGATAAGCCGTGGTATACCCATTTCTGTAAAGGATAACAGATTACAATTCAAACTTGGAAAGAAAGCTTTCGGGATACAGATAGCCGATAGATTCCAAATGGATGAAGTAAATGCCGTTCTGTCGTATCTTAACGAGCCAGAAATAATGGATAAAAAGGCTGTAGATACTTTACTTGAGGATGCTTATTGTATAGATACATACAGACCATGCTATGCAACTCTCGTCCCCAAAATGATAAGAGGCAAATACAGGGTATACCTGCATCTGACTATTGAAGGCAAAGCAAAACCTAAGTATGATAAGTACGGCAATCCACGCCATAAGTATGGCAAAGGTATGATAGGTGCTGATATTGGCATACAGACAGTTGCCTATACATCTGATACTGAGGTTGGTCTAAAGAACCTTTCTGAACGTGGTGACAGCATACAGACATCCGAAAGAAAAGAGCGTCTGATCTATCGTGCCATGGACAGGTCAAGAAGGGCGACCAACCCGCAAAATTATAATGAGGATGGTACTGTTAAGAAAGGTCGTAAAATCTGGAAATACTCAAATCATTATAAGAAGATGAAAGTCAGACATTCTGAGCTGTGCCGTATCAATGCAGTTAACAGGCAACTTGCAATAAATGAGGACGCTAACCACCTACGAAGTCTTGGAGAAATAATTGTAACTGAGCCTAAGAATGCAGGCAAGCTTATGAAACGATCAAAAGAGACTACCAAAAACGATAAAGGTAAGTTCAATAAGAAAAAACGTTTCGGTAAGTCTGTAAAGAACAGATGCCCCGGTGGTTTCCAGACCACATTGGAAAGAAAATTCAAAGCCACAGGTGGAACTTATATTGAAGTCCCAAACAATTACAGAGCATCACAGTATGACCATACGGCTGATGACTATATAAAAAAGAAGCTCTCCGATAGATTGTATAAACTTCATGATGGCACTGAAGTACAAAGAGACTGGTATTCATCATTCCTGCTCTATTGCTATGAACCTAAAACGCAAAATATAGATAAAGACAAATGTGCTAAGACTTTTGAGGCACAATACAATAAAGAAAAAACCTTAATCACCTGGATCAAGGCATATAAAATCAAGATATTAAACAGTGGAATTAACGTAGCTTAACAACTTAATAATCAGGGAGATTGACTATACTTCCTTGCTGAAAAGCAGAAATTTACCGCTAATGTGGTCGTTGGACTGCTTGGTAATGAAAGTCCTGATTCAAACAGATTTACACTTGTAACTCCAAAGTCTGAAAATGATGTACGATTACAAGCTACGCTTGCCAATCAGAACCCCACGGGCTTGCCCGTGGGTATAGTCAGATTAGGAATATGTTGTATTTGGAGGATTTTTATAAAGATGTACTATAGATTGGCTACAATAGAGGATTTGACAGAAATATGCAATATGATTGAAGCGGCAAAGCAGCTTATGTCTGAGCAGGGAATAGAGCAGTGGGATGACGTCTATCCGGTCTACAAAGATTTTTTTGAAGATATAAAAAAGGAAACAATGTATGTGGTACTGAAAGATGGTCAGCTTGCTGCGATATATGTAATCAGCGAAGAATGTGATGGTGAGTATCTAAAATGCAAATGGGAAAATAAAAAGCCTTGTATCATTCACAGATTCTGCGTCTCGCCGTCCTTCCAGAATAACGGGATTGGAAAAGCAGTTCTAAATCATATCGAGGCGCAGCTTACCAAAGCCGGATACGATTCGGTAAGACTTGATGTGTTCACACAGAACCCGTATGCCCTGAGACTTTATGAGAAAAACGGATATGTTAAACGCGGCTTTGCTGATTGGCGTAAAGGAAGATTCCTTCTTATGGAAAAGAAGTTAGACGAAAGTGCCGATTCTATTTTCCTTACAGAGGCAAATGAGAATTACACAGACGAACTTCAAAAATTTAAAGAGGAAGTGCTTCAGGCAGATAAAGACAACGATGATCAGTTTGCAGGCTGCATGGGGCTTAGGGATTGTTCTACAGCTAAGGAATGGATTGATATTTGCAATTTGAGGAAAAGCGCTGAGACCTGCGAGAAGGCCGGTACAAAAGTACCGTCAACCACATATTTTGCGATAAGGGAAAGTGACCATGGGCTGGTAGGAGTAATAGACCTACGTCATCATATAAATCATCCTATTCTGGAATCATGGGGAGGTCACTGCGGATACTCCGTCAGACCTTCTGAAAGAGGAAAAGGATATGGGGCGGAAATGCTCAGGCTGAATGCTATAAATGCCGGTAAATTAGGCATTGAGAAAATGCTTGTGGTATGCGATGAAGATAATGTTGCCAGCGAAAAGACGATACTGGCAAACGGAGGACAACTTGAAAATACCATAGAAGTAGATGGCTGCAGGATGAAACGATTTTGGATTAATACGCTATAAACAAGGGACCCGGAGGAATGAAAGATGGAATTGAAACGACTATCTGAACATATATGGTACATGCCTTTCGAAACGGAGAGGGATCGTCCGAATCTTGGCTATGTGAAGGGAGACAATTGGAGTCTTGCGATTGACGCCGGTCACTCTGCGGCTCATACAAAAGAATTTTATGCACTTCTGAAAAAAGAGGACCTGCCACTGCCTTCTCTGACGGTTCTTACTCATTGGCACTGGGACCATACTTTTGGAATGCATGCCGTGAACGGGCTTTGCCTGGCGAATGCAAAAACAAATGAGTACCTTTCGCAATGGAAAACAAAAATAGAAAAGAACGGACCAAGTGAATTCTTCGCCATGCATGAAAGCATTAGAAGAGAATATAGCGGTGGCTCCGAAGTAATTGTAGTAAAGGCGGACATGATCTTTTCCGGAGAGATTACGCTTGACCTTGGCGGCTGCATTGTCAAAGCTATTCAGACAGAGGCTCCGCACACGGATGATTCTACAGTTGTATATATAGAGAATGATAAGTCATTATTCCTTGGGGATTCTACCTGCGACGATTTCGTTACAGGAGTAAAAAGGGCTGATCTTTGTGAGATACTCTCGGATACTATCCGAAAAATCAATCCGGAAATATGCGTAGAGGGCCATTGGACGCCGGAGAATACGCAGGATACTTTAAAAGATATGTTGAATGGAATTTCAGGTTGATGACGGGAGGAGTACATGAACCGGTATGAATATAAGACCATTTGAGATAGATACTGATTTTTACATAATAAAAGACTGGATTACCGATGAGAGGACGCACGCCATGTGGAGTGCAAACCGCATGGTATACCCTCTTGAAAGAGCAAATCTGCAGCAGGTTTTAGCTGAAATGCATGATAAATTTGGGGATAAATCTTTCGTGGCAGTTAAAGATGATGGCAGTGTGGCAGGCTTCTTTTGCTACTCACTTAATAACGACTCTAAGGAAGGGATGCTTAAGTTTATAGTTGTCGATCCGCAGTGCAGAGGAAAAGGCATAGCGGAGGAGATGATTAAACTTGCACTGGCAGATGCTTTTGATAATCCTGATACGGATGCAGTACAGCTCAATGTTTTTTCAGAGAATATCCGGGCAAAGAAGTTCTATGAAAAGATTGGATTTAGGGAGAGAAGAACGGCAGAAAATGCGTTTGCATATAAGGATGAATCCTGGGATAGATGCAATATGGTGATTTAGGGAGCCGGTACATGATTTTTTCAGGAGGGTGTAGGTGAAGGTTGTTCTTATTAGGCATGCGTACGCTTGTGGCTGAGTTTAAAAAAGCGCATTTTAGCATAGAGAATAATTCATTCACATATGCCAATGGACAATGTGTGATTGCAAACAGCAAAAAAGGAGAGACTATATATGAGCACTGAAGTTGAGAATATCAAGTTGCCGGAAAGGCTTGAAAGAAGAAAAATATATGAATGTGGATTAGTTACATTATATGCAGACAAAGTTAAGCTTCCCAGCGGTTATGTTATAGAAAAATATCATCAGCTTCATCATCATCATGAAGGTGTTTCGGTAGTGGTTTTTAATGAGAAGGACGAGATCCTTATGATCAAAGAAATGAGATACACCGTAGGACATCTTGAATGGGAAATCCCTGCCGGAGGAGTAGAAGATGGCGAACCAATAGAAGAGGCAGCCAGAAGAGAAGTTATGGAAGAGACAGGCTGCACGGTGAAGGATTTGAAATATTTGTGCTCACACAATCCTTCAAACGGAATGTCAGACCAGGTGATGCATGTATTTGGTGCAAAAGTGGATTCTGAAGGCAGTATCCAGGACGTGGATGAAGTTGCAGAAAAAGTATGGATGCCTATTGATGATGTAAAAGAGTTACTTAGAGAAAACAAGACAAGGGATGGTATTGCCATTTTAGCAATCCTTTTTGCAATTGAGTTTTACCACTAAGGAGTGCGGTAATGAAAAATAAATATCAGTATATTCTATTTGATTTGGACGGCACATTAACAGATTCAGGCCCCGGTATTATGAATGGATTTGTTTATGCAATACAGCAAATGGGAGGGCAGGTAGTTGACAGGAGCCAACTACGAAAATTTGTTGGACCTCCACTGAAAGTTTCCTTTGGTGATATTTTGGGATATTCCGAGGAGAACACAGATAGAACCATTGCCTTGTATAGAGATTATTACAACAATATGGGCGGCGTCCTGGAAAACAGTGTTTATCCGGGGATTGTGGAACTACTGTCGGACTTAAAAAGTGAAGGCAAGAAGCTGATTGTAGCAACTTCTAAGAGTGCAATTGGAACCGACACGGTGCTTAAGCACTTTGATTTGAAGAAATTCTTTGACTTTGTAGCTACTGCTGATGATAAGGAACGCCCACACAAATCTGATGTAATCAGGTATGCGTTGGAACAATGTGAAATAACTGATAGCACACACGTGGTTATGGTGGGTGACAGGGAGAATGATATTTTAGCTGCAAATGAGGTAGGCATTGATTCTATTGGTGTCCTGTATGGATATGGTGACCGTGAAGAATTGACATCAGCCGGAGCAACTTATCTGGCAGAACATCCATCTGATGTGAAGAAATTGGTTAATAAGATTGAGCTTATAGATAATATACTGACTCCCGAGGATTTTGTAAGGCTTAGAGTTGCTGCGGGTTTTGCAGATATTCCTGTCCCACATGCCGGTAAGGCTCTGCAGAACGGTATTATAAATGTCTCTGCTTTGAAAGATGGTGAACTCATAGGAATGGGCAGACTGGTTGGTGATGGCGCAATGTATTGGTACCTGCAGGAAATAGTTGTTCTGCCGGAATATCAAGGCATGGGCATAGGAACTATGATTGTTAACCATCTTGTAGATTATGCTGTGAAGAATTCGTCTACAGGGAAATTTACAACAATCGGAGGGGTATCTGCTAAGGGTAAAGAAGGTTTTTATAAGAAATTGGGATTTGATGTAATACCAAATGGCATTCAGAAAATGATTGAAATATAGCGAAGGACAGAATATATGAAGCTGGATATAATCGGATCAGTTGCCAGTGGAAAGACCACACTTGCAAAGAATTTATCAGAGACATATCATGTCCCTTTTTATCAGAAAGATAATATTGTTTGGGAGAGGACTCCAAATGGTGATAAAAAGCGTGATGATAAGGAGCGTGACCAGTTATTTCAGAAAATTATAAACAGTGATGACTGGATTGTAGAAGGATCTCCAAGAAAACTGTTACGTGAGAGTTTTGAAAAGTGTGATTACATCATTCTGCTTGATATACCACTCTATAAAAGATTGGTAAGAACATTACGGCGCTGGATTAGGCAGAGAGCAGGAAAAGAAAAATATAATTCAAAACCTACGATAAAGTTTCTTTACTACAACATAAAGTGGGTATTTGAATATGAAAAAGATAGAGAAGAGATTATTGGATACCTTTCTGCATATGGTTCAAAGTACAAAAGATTTACGACATCTGAAAGTGCAAAATTGTTTATAAACAAGGTATATAGTATTTGAGGATACAACATGATGATTACGATCAAGGAATGGAACGCGTAAAGGATTTATGAATATGATAGAGATGAAGAAACTTGGCATGGAAAGCTATGATGCCATTTTAGAGTTTGATAAGCTTTGCTTCCCAACAGATTGTTGGAAGGAAGAAGATTGGAAAGATCTGTTAGAAGATGACAGGGCCACTTACTATGCTTTAGTTGAAGGAGACAAAATAGTAGGGGACCTTTTTACGTATAACTGGAGCGGAGAGAATGATTATCTTAAGATCATGAATATTGCAGTGCACCCTGATTACAGGAAGCAGGGACTTGCAATGAAACTTATGGAGTATGCTAAGGAAGAATGCAAAAAATCAGACCTGATGAAAATATGCGCTGAGACAAGAGCAAGCAATGTAGCTATGCAGACTCTTTTTGAAAAATGCAGTTACAGGCTAAACAAGGTTGAAGAAGATGGTTATAACAATCCAACGGAAGCTGAATTTAAATATGTTTATATATCAAAAATGGATAAGCAGATAACTGATTTTTTAATTAAGGCTAAACAGGCAACATATGCAGGCAAAGGAGCTGAGACGGTACCTTCAAGAGAAAAATCGCATGACCTTATATATGAAGATGGCGATTATATGTATTACGACACCTATCTTGGAGGTAATAAATTTGCTGGAGAAGAGGCGCTTTGGATAAAGAAAAATCCATACTGGAGCATGAATTATGTGGGCAGGGTAATCGGAGAAAACTTCAGCGGAGATTTTTTGAAGGAAGCATTGCTTTTAGTTCCGGAGGAAAAGCCATTTAGAGGACCCGCTGAGCATACTAACGGTGATTATAAATATGAATGCTGCATTGATGGTGATTTTGAATGGTTCCATGGTAAGGAAACAATTAGCTATAAAGGGAATGTCATTTACGAATGCTATTTCCATGGAGGACTCATTGAGGGGTAGGGGCTCAGAACGCTGCAGAAATAATTCCATATGGCGCTGGGATTTGAGGAAGCAAATCGGATAATATGCTTTAGGAAGGATATATAGAATATGATACGGGAAGTTAAACGGAAAGATATCGGAGACTGCGTGAACATAATTAGGCAGAGTTTCATGACTGTTGCAGATGAATTTGGATTTACACCTGATAATGCTCCGAGATTTACAGCGTTTGCTACTACAGAAGATAGGCTCTTGTGGCAGATGGAGAATGAAAACCGTTTGATGTATATCTATGAGCAGGAAGGTGTACCATGCGGATACTATTCACTTCTGATGCAGGAAAACGGAGAGTGTGAACTGAATAATCTGGCGGTTCTTCCTGAGAATAGACATCTTGGGATTGGGAAAAAACTTTTAGAGCATTCATATGAATCGGCGAAGAACGCAGGATGCAAGGTGATAAACATAGGAATTGTTGAAGAGAATGAAGTTCTGCGCAGGTGGTATGAGCAAAATGGGGCAGTTCATATTGGAACAAAGAAATATGATTTCTTCCCATTTACCTGTGGATATATGAGGAAGGATATATAAGTGAAACGAGGAATTTAATCTATTGTGAAAACAAAATTCAGACAAAAATGATAACAGTGAAAATATTTTTCGCTCAGATAGTTATTTAATATGCATTTAATAGAATAATCATTACCAGATTAATACAATGAATATGCAATAGTGTTGTCTGAAAGGATGGTGCTTAACTATGAAGAAAAGGATTTCAATTGTAGTTTGTGTATTTATGGTTATTGGACTATTTGCTGGGGGAATGCCACATTCGGTTAGAGCGGCAACTTTAAGTAAGACAGATATAGCATCTGGGTGCAACTATGATATAAACTACCGACAAGTTATGCGTTATAGAGACAGCTATGTTGGTGATTATGTATTTATGCCGGTTATGCTGGGGAGCAAGGTGACTGGAGTAGAGGATATTGAATATCAGGCAGCCGAGATTACTGGTTATAATGATTACTTTGCTAGTTATGAATATGATTTTGATGAGTGTTTTATCATCAGAGATAAAAAAACTGACAGTTCTTTGTCTTGGGTAGAAGGAGACATGATTCTGATATATGGTAAGTATATTGGGACAAAGTTGTACTACTCAACAAATAGACTTACTGATAAAAAAATAGATGATGAAAGGCCTGTAATAGATGTTTATTATGATGACTTGACATATGATCCCCTAAATGATTGGGAGAATATAATGATACAAACACATTATAATCCGGTTAATGACAGTTCCTATTATGACTATAGCGATCCGGGTGATACTGGGGATTATGATGAATATGTGCTATGGGGCTCTGATTGTGAGTATATTGATAAATCATACATAAGCAGCCTGACTAATGAGGAATTGCGTATTGCAAGAAATGAGATTTACGCTAGACATGGAAGAATGTTTAATTCTGATGACTTACAGAACTACTTTAATAGCAAATCCTGGTATTCACCGCGTTATAGCCCTGATGAATTCAATGCAATGGGGGATTCAATGTTAAATGCATATGAAAAAGCTAACCGTGATGCGATAGCTGCAGAAGAAAATAGAAGAAAATGATAAGTAATTAAATGTTTGAAAGAGCATCTACTTTATGTAGGTGCTCTTTCTTGTGTTAGGAATTCCATAATTTAATAGTCTTTAGCAGTTTTTCGGGTAATCGATTTTCGTGAGGGTTTCCCAAAGTTAATGAGGGTCAGTCGTGAGGGGCTGGCCCTTTTTTTAGTGGAGTTCGTGAGGGTTATTCGTGAGGGGCGTTCGTGAGGGTCATTCATGAGGGGCAAACTTGAGGGTCTGGAGTTATGATTCCAGACCCTCTAATAAGTTACAGTAAAATAGGATAATCAATTCCATGTTCATCAAGGATTGCCTGCAGCTCCAGGATGTAGTTGTATTGCTTTTCTATCTCTATCCAGTTGCCATGGCAAAGTGAGTCTGCTTCTTCTATCTCCTGAAGCATTATCTGATAATCCTCCCATTTGATACATTTATGGTCTTTACTGAAAGCACAATAATCAAGCATTTGTTAGTCCTCCTAAAATTCATCTTCTTCAAAGTAAACGACAGGGTTATAATCCGATACTCCGTTAAGTATAGGAGCGGATCTGGTTGAATACAGAAACCTATTGCGGAAGTGTTCAAAGTTTCTGAAGCCTCTGCCCATGCGCTTCAGATCCTTTATTTTCCTGTTTATTGATTCAATAGGACCGTTGGAAAGCCTGCTGTCATAGATTTTTCCATTTCCCATTTTTTCAACCATTATGAAAGAATTGATTATGGGATCTTCAAATTTTTCAAGAAGTGAGGCAAAATCGCGGAATATATCATGCCGGGAACTTCTGTATTCTTTTATCAGCACAGCTATTTCCAGTCTTGCTGAATGAGGATTGCCGCTGTTGCGTGAATTGAACTGCACATACTTTTCTTTAAGATCCCTGAATTCTTGAAGGTTGGGATCTATTCTGAATAGAGCGTCTTCATAATCAAATGTGTTCATAAGCCTGTGGAAATGTGGATCCATACGAAGATCATGATGGTAACGGATATTTGATAGATTGGACAGGATTAACCACCGGTACTTCTGCAGAATGTATACCTCGTCAGAGACCGGAAGAGAGACTGGTTCATGACGTTCAATAGAAAGCTTGTCCTGAAGTTCGCGGTCACGCTGACGGTACTTCTTTATCAGCTGACGGATATAATTGTCTATCAGGCGGGTTATCCATTGAATCACATGAAAGGAATCCACAACAGGGATTGCATTGGGGAAATATTTCTCTACATAGGCGATATATGGCTTGTACATGTCAGAGATCAGATATTTTACAGCTAATCGTTCTTCTATCGGAATTGCTGAAAAATAGGGCTCAGTGACATCGTTTCTTCTGCTGCGTAGCAGGTCGATTGGATCTCCAGTATGGAAGTCCTGTATGACCAGGGCATACTTGCAGTGTTCATCCATATCTATGCAGACTTCATCAATGGAGACAGCATCTGTCAGCGGCAGACGGTCAAGCTTCACATATCTGTCGAAGACTTCGTGAGCATGAGAATCTGAAACATGAAATTTCCTGGCAATAGAGACGGATGTTTCCATAAGATCTCTGTAGGCGCTAACAATCAACATATCTGTAGCGTTTGAAGTACGGCGGCGTTTGTTAACGAACTTGAAGTTTTCACTGATGTCATAAAGGCATTCAGGATTTGTACAGCGCCATCTTCTTTGTTTCAGAATAATTACAAGTGAGTAGCTATCCTGAAGAATAGGATGATTGACCTTTCGTTTTTTGACACCTCTTGAATACATCCTGTAGCCACAGTTAGGGCAATAATGAGCTACGGGCTTTGTTTCAATGGTGAGAGTTTTAGTGTGACCTTGAATCTGGGTTCCTGTGATACAGAGGTCGCCATCTTCAAGGTCTAATAAATCTGTGATACTATTCATGTATCCTCCTTCTTTGATGTATTTTCCGCAAAAAGTATCATACGAGAAGGGAGAAAGAAGGACAATGATCCTTCAAAAAAGAAACAGGATTAACCAACAAACACGTTGATGATCAATCCTGTTTCTTATTTTTTTAGGTAAAACCCTCACGAATAACCCTCAAACCAGCCCCTCAAGTTTGCCCCTCACGAGCAACCCTCATAAAAGACCCTCACGAAGGTAGCCCCTCACGAAAATCGATTACCC
>NZ_ATVV01000023.1:0-63441 GCF_000420905.1 Butyrivibrio sp. AD3002
CTGAGGCCGCATAAGTACAATGGTTACAGGCCTCCAGTTGTAGATGAGATTCTGTCAAAGGCTGAAAACATGCCCGCTAGGTGGCAGCTGATGATCTACTTCGGTCAGAAGAAGATACTTGAACTTCAGGCTGCCAGCTGATTGTTCTTAGATTCTGAGCCCGAGGTATTAACCTAGCCACCGCTTTAGCGGCTTGCCCTTGATGGCACAAAAAATAACTGCTACACTGCTGCAAACGACGGAGAAAATCTGATTGTTCTTGAGTTCTTCGCCGTCGGTGATTAACCGTCAGCAGTTATTTTTTGTGCTGTCAAGGGTGGCGTCCGGCTACCTCAACCTATATATCTGCAATTTTCGAGGTTCATCTGAGCCTATTTTTTGACCCAGTTTTTTCATAGATCATTTGACACTATCCACCTATATTCTCCAGAATATACAATTCTTAATAAACTTTTCATGAACCGATTACTATTTCATAATCTTAATTCCTTTTGTAATCTTCCCTTTTAAAAGTCTTTTGTAACCAGTCAGTTTAGATGAAGGTACCTTTACCTTTCCTTTTTTATTAGTTGTGAAAAAGGCTTTCTTTCCGACCTTTTTTAGATTTTTAGACTTTATGCTTACCTTTTTAAGACTTGAGCATCCTGAAAATGCCCGGCTGCCTATTTTTTTAACATTTTTCCCAATCGTAGCCGTTGTAATTGATTTATTGCCTGCAAATGCATCATCAGCTATAGATGTAACTGAAAAAATGTAGCCCTTGATTACTACGCTTTCAGGGATATGAAGATTCCCCGAATTAAATGTCTGATCAGTTCCGACTGCTTCAACCTCACCGCAACCATTAGAACCATTTTTTCTTATTCTGTATTTAATGCCATTCACAACATGTTCGGAAGAATGTGTAAGAGGAGATGTGAACAGGATGTTTCCGGTACTATACATTTTGGTAAATGATGCTCTGCTGTTAAAATACGAGTAATATGTCTGTCCGCAGAACAGCTCAAAATTGACAGTATTTTCCGGGTAACCAAAGCCTCTCAGTGTAGAATTATTACCTTTCACAATAAGACAGTTCACTCCGCCATTTCCTTCAGCAATATTTTTCTCATTGCCGTTTGCATATGCTTTTATAATGAATTTATCAAATGATGCAAGTGAATTGTATGAGTTATACTTTTCGATATTATTCCATGTAAAGGTCAAATCCCCATTGGAGTTCTCAGCCATAGCAAATCCGGAGGCAACCCTAAAAGGCACAAATTCAACACAAATACTTGATACCTTGTTGTAATTCCATGATTTAAGTCCGTCATATGCGCCAAATTGAATATAATAATCAGCATTTTTATTAAGATTTGAAGCAACAATAACCGCATCGAGCATCAACGCCTTTTTATCATTTAGTGAGTATTCTTCAAATATAGACATGCGTCCGTTCTTACCGTCAATTCCCGCAACTTTATTTGTATATCCATCCATCACCGTTAATGTGGAGTATGCTGCTGCCCGGGCCGATCCACCCTGTCCGCCTTCGATAGCCGTCCTGAAGCTTATCAGATAAACGCCATCCAGATTACCGGTTTTAAATCTATAGAATTTTTTCATATCATCTGTATAAGTCTCTCTATAATAGACATTCCCAAGTGATATTTCAGGTGCATTCATCTGAATATCAGAACCGGATTTGTAATAGGCCGCCTTTACCTGTTTAGGAACCAATAACAAAACTGCAACTGCAAATAAACATAAAACATAATTGACTCTTTTCTTCATAGTAATTCTCTCCTTTTAACTCTTTTATATATGTTTTGTAGGCCTTACATTTATATAGAGTGAGAGGATTTTTAAAAAGTTGCAGTCAAAATAAAAAAAATAAAAAAATCGGCAAACTTTTTTCAGAATGCCGATTTTCTCTAATCTTCAACGTATTTTTATACCTATTTTATGTCTTTAACATATTTCCTGATCTTGTTTTTGAGCCTCTGAAGTGCATTATCAGTGGACTTTTCATCACGCCCAATGACTCTTGCTATCTCAACATAGCTCATGCCGGTGAGATGGAGTTCCAGGACTGCCTGTTCAAAATCGCTCAGGCCGTTTTCAATGAATTTTTCGATATCTCTGGTGTTCTCGCGATCGATCATCATAGATTCCGGATCGTTGTCGTTTATATTTTCCAGAACCTGATCCAGCGAAAACTCCTTGTCCTCCTCGGAATCTCCGAGTTTGGAGTAAAGCGAGATGTAGCCGTTAAGCGGAGCGTGCTTTTTTCTGTTGGACGCCTGAATTGCGGTGTACATCTGCCTTGATATGCACAGATCCGCAAAGGTCTTGAAGCTGGCATCACGTCCTGCATCGTAGTCGCGGACAGCCTTAAACAGGCCTATCATACCCTCCTGAATGAGGTCATCCTTGTCTGCCCCGAGAATATACATGGATGCAGCCTTGGTCCTGACCAGATTCTTATACTTATTCATTATGTAGTCTGTTACGTCCGATTCCCCGTCCCGAAGCCTTGTGATAAGCTCCTCATCGGTCTCATCGCCGGTTATTTTTGACATGTAAATCCCTCATAAAAACTTGCGAACTCTATTCATTATCAAAAGGCGCTGATACGTTTTACTTTCCGTATCCACCGCGCTGTCTTGCGATTTCAAACCCGAGAACTCCCGCAGCCACCGAAGCATTGAGAGAATTAATCTCGCCCTTCATGGGTATGGCAGCGATCATGTCGCATTTTTCACGTACAAGCTTGCTGACTCCGGAGCCCTCATTGCCGATTACAAGTCCGATGGAGCCCTTAAGATCGAGGTTGTACATAGGCTGACCATCCATATCTGCGCAGACAAACCACATACCGCGTTTTTTAAGCTCCTCGATTGTTCTCGCCATATTGGTCACCTTGACTACCGGTGTGTAATTGAGTGCACCGGCGCTGGTCTTGGCAACAGTTGCAGTAAGTCCGACCGCACGGTTCTTCGGGATAATTACTCCGTGAGCTCCGGCGATATTGGCTGTTCTTATTATGGCACCGAGATTATGCGGATCCTCAATGTTATCCAGTAGGAATACAAAAGGTGATTCACCTTTTTCTTCAGCAAGATTGAATATATCATCAATCTCTGAGTATGAATAAGCTGCCGCATAGGCAATGACTCCCTGATGCGCACCTGTCTCCGAAATCTGATCAAGTCTGTCCCTTGAAACAAACTTCATCATGATTCCGGCTTTTTTGGCTTCTTTTCTTATAGTCGCGATCGGACCGTCCTGGCATCCGTCAAGAATCAATATCTTATCTATTGTCCTGCCGCTTCGAAGCGCCTCTATTACAGCATTTCTGCCCTCGATGGTGAGGCTTTCAATGTCATTTTCCTCTCTTCTGGTATGCTTGTCGTTTCTTGAATGTTTGTAGTCGTTTCTCTGATTATCTCTCATATTTTCACCTATTGAGCCGTTTCTCTGTTTAGTTGCTTAGGCTCTGTATCTTGCTATTATTTCTTGTTTTAGTCTATTCTTACCCATATTGTTTTGAATTTGATACTTTCTTGGTATGAATTCTTCTACTAATTACCAAGATTAGTTTGTTTTCTTGATTATCTTGGTCCGGGAAAAACTAATTGTTACCAAGATTTTCCTATTTTTCTATTTTTCTTGGTAAACCTTAGACTATGCTGTACCAAGATTTTTACATTTTTACCTTTTTCTAGGTATTGCTATGTCTGCTCTTTACCTTGATTTATCCGTTTTTCATATTATCTTGGTAATCGCCTGCCTTCTCTCTACCCTAATTTATCGCTTTTCCCTATTATCTTGGTAATTAACTGCCTACTCCCTACCATGATTTTCCATCTTTTCATGTTTTCAAGGTAATTGTCGCTAAAAAGCTAAGCTTATGCCTATAACCTATGACAATGTAATACCACTCCAGCCTATAACCTATGCTGATGTAATGCCACTCCAGCCTATCCCGCCACAATAATTATCTATCGATAACTTCAATACCCTTTTTCAGAAGCTCTATCAGTCTGTCCAGGTCACCTTTCAAATACAGGTATCCGCAAAGAGCCTCGAGGCCGGTGGCCTTGCGATAGTCCGTAACACTCTGGTTCTTGGCACTCGTGTAGGACTTGGCGTTGCGACCGCGCTTGTAGGCGTCAAGCTCCTCCTCGGTGAGGTCGGGCTCTAAAAATTCAATGATTTTAGCCTGGGCTGCGGCATTGACATATTTCACTTTTATCTTGTTGAGCTGGCCGGCGGGTCTGTTGGCCTCCTGAACAACAATGCTGCGAATGATTATCTCGTAGACGCTGTCTCCCATAAAGGCAAGAGCCAACGGGCTATATCTATTCATGGGTTCGCCCGGCACAGCAAAATTCTCACGGATTATAGCCGCAAGGTCAATATTATTGTCCACAGCAGCATCCTCCTTCAGGTGCTTCGCCGGTCTGGAAAGTCACGTTTCTTGTTGTAAATTCGATGGGGCTTGCAAGAAGGCAAATGGCCTGAGCTGCTATTCCCTCTCCGGCACCGGTAAATCCAAGACCTTCCTCAGTTGTAGCCTTGACGCTGACCTGCGCAATATTGATTTCAAGCGCATCAGCGATGTTCTGGCGCATGGTGTCGATGTAAGGACGAAGCTTTGGTGCCTGACATAAAATGGTGGAGTCGATGTTCTCTATAAGATAGTGATTATCCTCCAGCATTCTGCCGACCTCCGAGAGCAGTTTTAATGAATCGGCGCCTTTATACTTAGGGTCCGAATCAGGAAAATGCTTGCCGATATCTCCGAGCGCACAGGCGCCAAGAAGCGCATCACTTATGGCATGAAGCAGAACATCCGCATCGGAATGACCAAGGAGCCCCTTTTCATAAGGTATCTCCACGCCGCCAAGGATGAGCTTCCTTCCCTCAACCAATCTATGTACATCATAACCTGTTCCTATATGCATGTTTATTAACCTCCGTTAATGCAACTTTTCTAATTAGATTAAAAACCACTCCGCCACAAAAACCGCAGCACAGGCTGCAACTGCTACCGTAAGAAGGCTTCGCTTCCTAAAGGATAATCCAAGCGCCACCGCAAAACCTATCACCGATGCGCGCATGGAATCTGACGCATGGATGATAGCGGGAAAAGTCATAGCTGCCAGCGTCGCATAGGGTACGTAGTACAAGAATGACTTTACAAAGCGTGAGTTGATATCTCTTCTTATAAGTGTGAGCGGCAACATTCTGACAAGATATGTAACCAGTGCCATCACAAAAATATAGCCGAATATGTTATGCATCTGCCGTGTCCTCCTCTGTTCTTGGTGCGAAAATTGCGGCAGCTGCTGCGATCACGACCGTTACTATAATAATTCTGAAACCCGATGAAATAGAACTTAGTACCGGAGCATATGTGAAAACCGTACTCATAACCATGGCTCCTATGACAACCGCCATAACCGCACCGTTTTCACTGGCTTCCGGGATTATAATCGCAAGAAACATTCCATATATTGCAAGTCCCAGCGCACTGATAAGCCTCTGGGGCATAATCTGTCCCGCGAATGCTCCAAGGAAGGTTCCTAGTACCCATCCAAAAACCGAGCAAATAATAAGTCCGTAGGAATAGGCGGGTTTCAGGCGCCCTTTTCTGGTGACACTAAGTCCGAAAATCTCATCCGTAACGCCGTACGCTACAAGGCATCTTGATAGTGTACCGACTTTTGATGAAAACTTCTGCGACAGCGCCGTACTCATCAGCATGTATCTGATATTGACCACCAACTGCAACAGCGCCATCTCGGCGTAGGTTGCATTAGTAGCTATGAGGTCGAGGGATGAAAACTGCCCCGCGCTCGTTACATTTGTAAGTGACATAAGAGATGCCTGAAAAACGGTCAAACCTGCTTCCGCCGCCTGAATGCCGAAGGCAAAGGATACCGCAAGGTATCCGAGGCAGACAGGAATTGCATCCCTTAAGCCTTCTATAAATTCGTTTTCTTTTTCCATAATTCTCCCCTCATCCGTCAGCCAAGCTGTCCGAATGTCTCCATAATGTTGTCGGATGTTGCGCCTTCTATGCTGCCCTGGACCATGGCGGGTTTTCCGCCGCCGCGAACCTGAAAGCTTTTCCTGAGCTGCGTCAGAACATCGTTGCTGTTAAGTCCATCCGGGCATCCGATTATAAATCTGTAACCGCTCTCATCGTCTCCGAAAAAGATACCGCAGTACCCTTCTCTCTCGCTGACAAGTCTGTTCACAACACGTCTGATGACATTAGGATCCGAATCCTTGTCCGCTAAAAGACAGACATTTCGTACGTCTTCAGGTACCTTGTCAGCTTCTATATTCAGAAGCTTCTCGCCTGCCTCGGAAAGACTTCTTTTCAGAGTGGCTATTTCTTCCTGCTGCTTATGCACAATGTTTGGAATATTGTCACCGGAAGTAGATAGTTCTCCGGCAAGTTCCTGGATCATATTATGCTCACCCGACAAAAACTCGAGCGCTCTTTTCCCGCACAAAATGCTGACTCTTGTTCCGCCCTTATAATTCTGAAAACCAACAATTTTCAGTATTCCGATCTCGCCGGTTCTCTTAACATGAGGCGCGCAGCAAGCGCAGACATCATAGCCGTCAACCTCGACTATTCTAACCGCCCCGGTCAGTTCCTTCTTACTTCGATAGTCGATATCCGCAAGTTCCTCAGGTGACGGGTAATATGCCCTGATCTCGCGATTTTCATAAATCGCCCTGTTCACCTGCAGTTCTACGTCCGCAAGCTGTTCGGGTAAAAGCTGACCGCTATAGTCCATTGTCACAATAGAATCGCTGAGGTGGAATCCCACGTTATCATAGCCGAATTTAGAATTCACTATTCCGGAAAAAATGTGCTCTCCGGAGTGCTGCTGCATGTTTGAAAAACGGTGACTAAAATCGATTTTCCCGAGAATCGTGGAGCCTTCCTCGAGCTCCTTATCAAGATAATGATAGATTATATCGGATTTGATCTGGACGTCGAGGACGTTGATATCATTTTCCCCTTGCGTAAAGGCATCGGCACTTTCAGATGTTCCTGCTGTTTTTAATAGCTCAATATCCTGTTCACTAAGGAGATAAACCACGCCTCTGTCGGGAGTCTGTCCGCCCTCTTCAGGGAAAAACAGAGTCCGGTCAAATACAGCTTTATACTGTCCGTTCTCGCCTTCTATCTTCTCACAGCTTATTACTCTTGCTGTGAACTCTGTTGAATATGCATTTTCATCATAAAGTTTTATTGTATTTTCGTTCATAATGCTTTATTTTACCACACTTTGAGGTTATTCAGAAATTTAAAAAAGGGATGCCTCATCGGCATCCCTGAAATAATCAATTATTATGCAAGTGTAAGCTGTGAAAGCTCGCTGGTAACGCGCTCTTTTACTGCGTCGAGCTTGGACTCCATTGAATAAGCCATCTCAGAATAAAGGAGCTTCTCAGCGATTCCGAGGTACTTCTCATCCATTGATGCGAACTTCTTGCCCTCGGCAGCTCTTGTAGCCTTAATCTTGCGAAGAGACTTAACAAGGCACATCATCTCGGGAGCCTTATTTCTCTTGATAACTTCTACGATAACAGCCTCAGCCTTCTTTCCCTGGGGAATATCGTATACTTCAAGCTCGTCGATCTCATCGATAAGTTCCTCGGCTTCGTCTGCATCAATAGCATCACGCATCTTAGCCTCTGCTCCGTCAACGGGAACATACAGAACCCCCTTGGTGTCTATGCTTGACACCATGCTGTAGTATAAGGTTTCATTGCCTCTCTCAAGAAAAGACGGAACCAAAATGTCTTTTACTTCACAAAGTCCATGGTTACCATAAACGACGCAATCTCCTCTACTCAGCATATTTTTTCCTCCTAAAAATAAAACAAGAAAAAGCCTTTTCGGACGGCAGAACCCCATCCGATGACTACTTCTAAAAAACAAGGGCGACACTAGAACAATCATAGCAATTTTTTACGATTAATGTAATATATCGGGCTCTTTTTTAAGAAAATCTTAAGAAACTATCAGAATATTGTTAGTATATGCTAATAGGGCCTGTTTTAACCGGCAAAAAGCCGCGCCAATGTAGCATTTCTAGCCAATAAAGAAGACCCGACGGAGGTATACTCGCGCCAGGCCATCTTCGCAACAATAACAATATAAGAAAGGAAAGGAGGAATTACTATAAAGCCGGGTGTTATAAAGCTTCACCGAGCTTTGTGTATATAAAACCTGTATTCTGACAGAACTCGTTAAGTTGCTGTCCAAACAGTTTCATATATGCATCTTCCATGTACTGAGCATCATTCGACAGGAACAACAGCACCTGTCCGCTCTTTAGGTCAAACTCAATATCCTTGGTGGGTTCAAGAGCATGTATGTCTTTAAACGACATTCCGTAATTTTCTCTGCACACTTCTTCTTTATTGGGCAGATCCATGGTCTCAGTGATAATCTGGTTCTTGATTTTTCTGAGGTCATCCAGAAAATGGAGAACCATAAACTCTGCAACATGGAGAGAAGTGATCTCATACCCGCCAAGTTTCATGTCGCTGATAACTTTTCCGAAATCTATAGTTGCGGCTGCAAAAGGATCAATCTTCTGCCCACCGACATCCACACAGAACACCGCATCGTATAAGCTTTGATTCATACTGAGCCTCCTGTCATCACGGGGAGTGAACTTCCATATGGTAATTATAGCACGCCTTCTTATAAACAAATCTTATAAATCTATAAAATATCGCTAAAAATCTAGTGTTTAATCGTATTGACCACATTTTTGACCACTTATCAAAAAAGATGGATACTTTTTGTACCCATCTTTTCATCATCCATCAAAGAACTATCTTCAATTGTTCCATAGCTTTCACCTTGGTTTCTGTCAAACAGTGTGCGTAGGTATCCATCGTCATCGCAAAGCTGGAATGTCCTAAGATTTCTTGTAATGTTTTAGGATTCATGCCGTTTTCTAGCGCCCTTGTCGCAAAAGTATCTCGGAAACAATGGAACGTAAATTTCTCAATTCCCGTCTTTTTGCATATTCTTAATATCTCTCCATTTACGGCTGAACTACTCATTAACCCGCGTCTAGATGATTTAAACAATACATCTTTAATATTTATAACCTTGTCACCATCCAGAATAGAGTTAATCGTGCGCTGGTGTTCAATTGCTTCTCTAATATCAGCATTAACAGGGATAACCCTTTTCTTGGATGTTTTTGTTGAGCTACCTAGTATTCTGTTTCCATCCACTACTGTAGTTGTACGCTCAACATGAATTAGATCATTTCGTATGTCCGAATTATATAGCGCTGTTAACTCTCCAAATCGCATTCCTGTAAAAATTGCCATTCTGAAAAGGTCGTAGTAGAAACTGTTTTCTGCTTCTTTGAAAAATGCTTCCGTTTCAGCTTGTGTGAGTGCTCTATGAATATTGTCCCGCGCCTGTTCATCAGTTTTCTTTAATGGCTTAATCGTCAGACACGGATTATAGGAAATATAGTTCTCCAGAACAGCATCCTTAAATAAGCGGGATATAAGAGAAATTCTGTTGTTAATTGTCTGGGGCTTAATCCCGTTCTTAATAAAGTATTTCTGTAGCTTTCTAACGTCATCTGTCCTAACTTCGTCCAGCCGATACTCCCCGAATCTTTTATCACCTACCATTATTGTAGAACAACACATATATCTGTTATCTTCATTGTAAATTGTTGATTCTTTGACACTTCCCATTCTGTTTTCTTGCCACCTATCAAAGAAAGTGTCTATCGTGGGATTATCATGCTCGATTTTGTTTTCTGTTAGCTGTTGCCTTTTTTCAAACTCTTTTTGATTCAGTTCTTGTGTATCGTAACCATAAATATAATAACGCTTGTTGCCAAATGTGAATGTACGGCAAAGCCTGCCATCTTTTCTTTTTTTCTGTTTCATAAGCATTCTCCTTGTATGAAACAAGGTACAATGCGATAATATCAGTGTGCCTTGTTTCTTGCGATAGTTACGGGGCTTCCTTATAGGGCTTATTCATATATGCGGTATGGATAAGCCTTATTTTCTTCTATCAATGTGTTTCCTCATACAGAAGCCATAAATGTATGAAGCTACCAGCGCCAGCGCAATAGCATCATGCTCATTATCCGCAAACTCTACACAATGCTTATAGATTTCGTGTAAGCATCCTGTAACTTCTTCATTCGGTACAGGATTATTGAACACGATAGTTATTGCATCCGTAGGATTCAATAATTTATCCATCTTTACTCCTTTCCTTGTATTGTGAATATGATTGGTGTCAACTAAATAATAGCATAGTCTATCCACGTAGACAATCTACGTGGGTAAATTTCTCTATTTCTGTTATAATAAGCATATAAATTTATAGGAGTGTGTTATGTTCAACAAAACAGAATACCAGCGAAACTATCGCAAAGAAAAACTAAAAAGAATTTCCTTAGATATTCCAAATGAACAGTATGCTATCATAAAAGCTCATGCAGATAGTAGGCATGAATCTGTTAATGGTTTTATCAAGCGATCCGTTGATACTCAAATAAAGTTAGATAACGCGTGAATCAGTTTTAAGTTATGGCGTGGTGTGGTTAGGCTTCTTTTGGTTTGTTAAGGCATGGTTTGGATTAAATATCAAATTAAAGGAGAAATTTATTATGAACAAAAATACATTACGCCATAAGTTAAATAAACTTGGCTATTCGCTTAGAAAATCAAGGGTTAATAATATTAACCTTGATAATTTAGGGGGCTACATGATTATTGACACTTATGGCAATTATGTTGTAGCTGGTTCAAGATTTGAGTTAACCATAGATGATGTTATTTCATTTCTGGAAGATGTAACCAAATAGCTAAGACCTAACCGCCTTACAGTTTTGTAAGGCGGTTATTCTTTTCTTATCTCTTTTTCAGCAATATAACGCTTACCAGCATAGCCAAAGTATCAACGGCACATAGTATTCCCATTCGAACTAAAAGCCGTTCATAACGGGCGCTCATTGCTTCATAAGTGAAAAATGATACTGTTGCTATCTCCTTACTCACTGTCAATAACCTCGCTGAAATCATCAAATTCGGCATCATCCAGCCCCGCAAATTCGGCAAAGCATTCTCTCACTGTATTGAATGTTTTTCTCTTTCTTAGGGGCATCTGTTGGCTTCCATAATGCTCACATTGAAAATCGTTCACCTTTCTACTTACCATATCGGTATCGAACTTAATCCAATCGTCCAGACTATATCCCACATTGCTAATAATGCTCCTGTAAACATTCGGATTTATTTCCGTAGACCGCGAAGCATACCCGCCTATAATATTGTGGTCGAGTGCTATTTCCTGCAAAGCACTCATACATAAAGCACTATCCTTGAGACTTTCCGAAGCCTGTTCTAATTCAGCCTTGGTAACATGATTTCTAGCCTTTAAAAGCTCAATAGTGTTAAGCTGTTCAGTAGTAGGTGCTTTGCACTGAATGCGGTCTATTCTTCCAGACATTGCATTAAGCTGATTGTTTAAGCGCTTCCTGTAAGTATCCTGCAATTCTTTCAGCGCCTTACCATGCTCTTTGTTCAGTGCTTCTAATTCCTCTTGTGAAGTAACTGAATCCCGATATTTATCTAAGGTTTCCTTTTTGCTTTCATAATCGGCAACCAGCGCCGACCGCTTATCTTGAAACTCTTTTGCCGTTTCAAAGAAACAATTTGATCTACTCATAATATTTTCCTTTCGATATTTCTTGCATAATTCTCTCGAATTCTTCCTGCATCCCATTTTTGTATTTTTGCTGATACCATCTAAATTTCTTCATCAGCCGTATATATGTTGTTCGGTGCATCCCTTTCGGTCTTGGCGGGGTATATTCTGGAAACTCAAATGGTACAGGATAATCACATTCCCATTTCAATCTCTCATAAGCGAATTGCATGCCCTGTCTGTAATAATCCAGATAATCATCAAATTTCTGTTGCGAATGGTAGTTAAGGCGTCCACACTTCCTACACACAAGTTTTTTGCCGACAAGATATAAATATCTGAATCTCTTACCGCAACAGGAACACACAAAGAAATGATGTATCCCCGAAGCATTGACCATACTTTCTATCGATGTTTTAGCTAATAATCCAGATGTATCATAGAAATAAATATCATCATCAATAATCGAATACTCATATATGTGTGTTGTATTCAGTAACAGAATGCTCCCGCCACCAGACCGAATATCAGAAGCATCGAAGCGCGGGACTTTTTCCACTGTTCCATGCGTTTTATTCGGCGTAAATCTGCCATACTTATAACTCATTGTTTTTTTTACCTAAATACAAGCCGAAATATAGCATTTTTTTACCACCCGTAGTGATTAGCCCCATTTAATCACCCTTATTGAATCCTAAAACATATCATCAAAGAATCCCTTAGGATATGGTATATGATATATATCTATGGTCTATGAACCACAGTAGGGCAAGTAATAATATTGTAAGTACTATGGTCTATAAACCACAGTACATATCATGGATTTTTAGCTCACTATGGTATATAGACCTTACGTTACAGGCTATCACTATGGTGTATTAACCATACGAGAAATTAACTTCCTTTCCACCTATCCGAATAACGATAGATACTTTTCTTTCGATGTGCTTTCCCGCTTACAATTCGTTCAATGAAACCAGCATCAATCAGCGCTTGCATATCATCATAAAAATTCTTGCTACTCCTTGGCGGGTACAATCCATATTGATGTGCAACAGAAAAATTGAAATAAAAGCATTCATCTGATTGCAATTCTTCAATGTTCGGATAATCCATTCGGGGCTTACGCTTCCCGTAGAATTGACCTTTCAAATAGACGTAGAGAATTTTTTGACGTGGGGTTAATCTCTTGAAAGAATCAGATTGAAGCATACTCTCAAAGACAGAAGCGCTGGTATCAGCCATCATTGCCCCGTTTAAGCCCTTGAACTTTGTTCCCAGACATTCGAATGAGTGGGGCTTGTATTTTTCCTTTTTTGCCATGTTCTTGTGCTTCCTTACTTTTCTGCTGTTTCTTCACTTGATCTACTAAATTGTTCCATCGTTCAAACATCAATTCTCACGCTCCAAACAATTTATCCATCATATCATCAAGTGGAAGTGATAGTTGCCCCGCACCTCGAGTTTCAGCTTCCTTGATAACAGCTTTTGCCGTCTGAATGGTTCGTATCTCGCTCTTAACACGCTTATTTACTTTCGCAACAAATTTTTTGATTTCTTCGATATTTGATGCCAAGTAATATCCGTTTTCATCAGCAAGCACTAATATTCCGTCGTTTCGTAGTTGCTCAATAACAAGTTTCCGTTCTCGCTCCTTTAAATCCAAGGTTTCGTCAATCACTCTCCCTGCTACGGGATTTTGATGTCCTTTTGGCAGAAGTGCGAGCAATAATGATTTTATTTCTTTATTCATGTTCCGCTTTCCTTTCCAAGTTATTTATTGATATGCTTTTTTCTTCAATAGCCTTATCCAAGGCATCAGAATCGAACCGTATACTTCTACCTATTTTGAAAACAACACCATCCATATAGAACTTCTTAAGTGTCTGCCTGCTAAGTCCTGTACGCTTACATGCTTCCTTTACAGTCTCGTAATGTTTCATCGTATCTCCTTTCTTGATGTTCTGGAATAACTTGAGCGCTCTTGTTAGTACTTAGTGTAGCGTGATAGAATGTAGTTGTCTAAATGATAAATACGGATATTTTTATGAATGAAAGGAATTTTTATCACTATATGGAATACAATTTTGAAATGATAGGTAAGAGAATCCGAAAAGAAAGGAAGTTGTTAGGTTATAGCCAGCACGCCATTTTAGATGTGTTAAGGGAAAAAGGATATGTAATTGGTTATAACAAGTATTCCCAAATTGAAACAGGGAAATATTATAATTATGACTTTAATTTTCTATGTGTTTTGTCAGAACTGTTTAATTGTGAAATCGGTTACATACTATGCGAACATGATTGTAAAACTGGTAGAAATACAGATATTCAAAATGAACTTGGTTTAAGTGAAGAATCTATCGAATTGATCAAAATATGGAAATCATCTGGAGAAAACATATCATTCTTGAATGAATTACTGCAAATGTCTCAATTTGAATTACTTATTGAAAGATTGCATGCTTATAAACACTCGCTTTCACAGGATTGGTCTTTCGATGAATCTCTTGTGAAAATAAATAATGACAAAGCAATATCAGCATATTATGCAAACGATTCTTTATCTTTGCTTCTGGAAGAAATGCGAAAAAGATATAAGGGAAAGCATGTTAACCCGCATAAACACTGAATATTCCCGACCACAAAGCTGACCACATTTTTGACCACATCAGCATATTTTTAAGTGCATTTTGACGATATTCAGTAAACAATCATAACACTCACTTTATAGATTAGAATTCAGTGTTTATGGGACTTTTTACCACTCCATAACATTCCACGCACATCCATAATTCTAATTTTATAGTTCTTATAAATCTATAAAATCATTATTAATTAAATGTTTTTTCGTTAAGAATTTGTTACGAAATTGAAGTAACAAAAAAGAGGCCTGTGGTAGAGCCCCTCATCCGGCGCTGCGCGCCACCTCCCCCCCAAGGGGAAGGCTTATATTTTGGCGCTCCCCCTTGGGGGAAGACGCAAATTATCAACCGTGGAACAGTTTCTTGGTCTGGTATTGCGGCTCGCAGGTAAGGTTAACGCCCAGCTTGTGGAAGGTGGATTCATCAACAGGTGAAAGAATAACCGTTGAGTGAACCTCAGCGCCGCGAAGCTTGTCAACCTGCTCCAGTGCTGCTTTTGCCTGCTTATCGGTTGCAGCGCAGATTGTAAGAGCTATCAGTATTTCGCCAACATGGAGGTGCGGATTATGTCCGCCAAGCTGCTGGGTCTTGAGATTCTGAATAGGCTCGATAATTGTAGGTGAGATGAGATCAATTTCATCCGGCACTCCTGCCATCACCTTAAGGGCATTCAGCATCATAGCGCTGGTTGCACCCATGAGGGCACTGGTCTTACCTGTAACAACCTGGCCGTCCGGAAGCTCAATAGCAGCTGCCGGTGCGCCTGTAAGCTCTGCCTTTAAGTTAGCGGCAGCAACCACAGGTCTGTCCTGAATGCTGCAGCCGGCCTTCTGCATGAGGATTTCAAGAGTGTCGATTCGCTCCTGTGAGCTGTCACCCTTTCTCTTTTCACAGAGTTCCTTGTAGTAACGTCTGATTATCTCCTGTTTTCCTGCTGCCTGAGCGGCCTCGTCATCGATAATGCAGTTACCTGCCATGTTTACACCCATGTCCGTAGGTGACTTGTAGGGTGAATCGCCGTAAATCTCCTTGAACATTGTGTTGAGTACAGGGAAAACAGCGACATCTCTGTTGTAGTTGACAGTGGTCTGTCCGTAAGCTTCAAGATGGTACGGATCAATCATATTCATGTCAGCAAGGTCAACGGTTGCTGCCTCATAGGCAAGGTTAACCGGGTGCTGAAGCGGAATGTTCCAGATGGGGAAGGTCTCGAATTTTGCATAACCCGCCTTAACTCCGTGTCTGTTTTCATGATAAAGCTGAGACAGGCAGACAGCCATTTTCCCGCTGCCGGGTCCGGGCGCAGTCACAACTACAAGTGAATGCTTGGTCTCAATGTACTCGTTCTTTCCGTAGCCCTCCTCGCTGATGATGAACGGGATGTTTGAAGGATATCCCGGGATTGTATAGTGTCTGTAAACCTTGAGGCCAAGGGATTCAAGCTTCTTCTGATAAGCCATAACCTGCTCTGTGCCGTCATATCTGGTGAGGACAACAGATCCCACATAGAGTCCGTAGCCGTGGAAAGCATCGATAAGACGAAGCACGTCCATATCGTAGGTTATTCCGAGGTCTCCGCGGACCTTGTTTTTCTCAATATCACCCGAGTTAATAACAATTACAATCTCTACATCCTCTTTAAGCTGAGTAAGCATGCGGATCTTGGAGTCGGGCTGAAACCCCGGAAGAACTCTGGAAGCGTGGTAATCATCGAAAAGCTTACCGCCGAATTCCATGTACAGTTTTCCTCCGAACTGTCCTATCCTCTCACGGATCCTTTCTGACTGCATCTGCAGATACTTGTCGTTGTCAAAAGCCTGTTTCATCATTGGTTTTCCTCCTGGTTATTCTCTATGTGTCTTCTTCGAAGCTGTCCACAAGCTCCGTCTATGTCTCTACCCATCTCACGCCGTACTGTGGCGTTTATGCGTCGTTTTTCCAATTTCTTCTTAAAAGCCTGAACCCGCTCCGCGGTGCTCTCCACGAAATCCCGCTCCTTTATGGGATTGACCGGGATCAGGTTGACTACACAGTTTAGATTCTTAAGGATATCCGCGAGCTCGTCGGCATCCTCGTCCGTATCATTGACGCCGCCCACAAGCGAATACTCGAAGGTCAGCTGTCTTCCGGTTTTATCAAAATAGTATTCACAGGCTTCCAAAAGCTCCTCTATGGAATACTGATTCGCTATCGGCATCAGTTCCTGCCTCTTCTTCTGATTTGAAGCATGAAGCGATATGGCAAGATTTATCTGTAATTTTTCATCCGCGAGCTTTTTCATGTTCGGAACAATTCCGCAGGTCGATATCGTGAGATTTCGCTGCCCCATGTTAAGCCCGTTTTCATCTGTTAAAAGCCGTACAAACTTCAGAATGTTGTCGTAATTATCAAGCGGTTCGCCACTTCCCATGACCACCACTCTCGACACCTTCTCGCCGGTGTCGCACATTATGGAATATATCTGGTCAAGTATCTCAGAGGGTTCAAGGTTCCTCTCGACGCCGTCTATTGTCGATGCACAGAATCTGCACCCCATTCGGCAGCCTACCTGTGAGGATACGCAGACACTGTTACCGAAGCGGTACTTCATAAAAACGCTCTCGATAAGGTTGCCATCGCCAAGCTCAAAGAGATATTTCCTAGTTCCGTCGATTTTGGATTCCTGCACCCTCACTACCTTAAGCGCCACAAAATCGCATTCTCCGGAGAGTTTTTCACGAAGGTTCTTCCCGAGATTGGTCATCTCTTCAAAGCTTCGAGCCTGCTTCTTGTGCATCCAGTCATAGATTTGCCCGGCTCGAAAGCCGGGCTCCCCCATGTCTTTAATAAAGCTTGTTAATTCTTCCTTTGTCAGTGATTTGATATCTGTCATTGAAAATCCTTAATGATACAAAAGTTATTCATCCTTGCGTCTGAACTTCGAAATAAAGAATCCGTCAGTGCCGAATTCCCCGGGTATTATCTGGATATAACCGGCTCCGGCCGTAAGAACTTCCTTCATCGGTCCCGGAAGCCTGTCCTCTATACTTACCGCCTCGAAGGGGAGATTTTCCAGAATCCATTTGTAATTCTCGAGGTTCTCCTCTTTTGTGAGCGTGCATGTACTGTAAATAAGTATACCGCCGGGCTTAACATAATTCCACACATTGTTTAGAATACTTCTCTGTTTTGCCTGAAGCGTCTCTATAGCATGCATGTCGGTGTTCATCTTGATGTCGGGTTTTCTTGCGATAACTCCAAGTCCCGAGCACGGAAGGTCACAGTATAACACATCCGCAGCATTTTCTAAAGTCTGATCATGTTTTTCGGCATCATGTTCTTCAACAACAACGTTATCGCATCTCATTCTGTTAACGTTTTCACGAATTAAAATACACTTATTTTGAGATATGTCTCTGGAAATGACTTTTCCTGTATTTCTCAAAACATCCGCAGCGTGAAGGCTCTTGCCCCCGGGTGCCGCGCAGACATCAATGACCGTATCTCCTTTTCTAAGTCCCGCAACCTCGGTAACGAGCATGGAGCTGATATCCTGCACCATGAAGGCGCCTTCTTCGAAGCCCGGAAGATATCTGATATTGTCGGTATGATAGAGGTCCATCGCATAGGAAAGGAGCGGACTTGGTTTCATAACTATATTGCCGTTGTTCGCCTCCTTCATTTTTGCAAGAATTCCTCTTAGTTCTTCAGTTTCGAACCTATTGGAAAACCGCACCGTTACAGGTCTTGGTTCCAGGAAAAACTTGAATATTTCAACTGTCTTTTTAAAGCCAAAATCTTCCAGAAACTTTTCGGAAAGCCACTCCGGCTCTGAATATTTTACTGAAAGGTACTTAATTCGCGATGCCTTGGATTCATCGTAATCCGGCCACTTTATATTGGCCTTGTTCCTTGCAATGTTACGAAGCACTCCGTTTACAAAGCCCTTGAGTCCCATGAAATGAAGTTTTGCCGCAAGCTTCACCGATTCGTTAACCGCAGCGGAATCCGGAACGGAATCCATGTAAAGTATCTGAAAAGTACCCATTCTTATTATGTACAGGATGGGCTTTGCCATTTTTGATATGGGTGTCTTGGAAAACAGGCCGATAACATAGTCCAGGCTTATCTGTCTCTCAATTGTTCCCTCCGCAAGATACTTGATGAAGGATTTTTGATTAGCATCAAGAAAATCATATTTATTTAGCGCAAGCTTTACCGCCGACTTCTGAAAGGAGTCGCTTTTTCCCATCTCAGCGAGAATGTCGTAGGCTATGCGCCTTTCATTAATCTTCCCTGCCATTTTACCTCCGATTTCTGTTTCCGCCGTTTACCATCAAAACCAAACGAAGAAGCTGAAGTATTGATGATGCAGCAGCCGCAACGTAAGTAAGGGCAGCCGCATTAAGTACTTTCCTGGACTGGTCCACTTCGTCATCCGCAAGAATGCCGTAATCTCCGAGCATAACGAGCGCTCTGTGAGAAGCATCAAACTCAACCGGAAGTGTAACAAGCTGGAATGCCACTGCCAGTGAAAATACCCATATTCCGATCTTCGCAAGGGGTGTCATTCCGATAATAAGTCCAAGTATGATAATCGGTATTCCGATGTGTGAACCTATGTTGGCAGCCGGAACAAGCGCTGATCTGATCTTGATTGGCACATATCCTGTGTGATGCTGCATAACGTGTCCGCACTCATGAGCGGCGACTCCGATGGCCGCAACGCTGGTGGAATTATAGGTGCTGTCCGAGAGGTTAACGGTGTTATTTCTTGGATCAAAGTGGTCAGAGAGGTTTCCCGGCACATGGACAACCGCCACGTCATTTATGCCGTTTCTTCTCAAAATCTCGGTAGCAACCTGCGCACCTGTCATGCCTGACATGCTTCTTATTTTCGCATACTTATTGTAGGTGGACTTGACCATGGCACTGGCAATGATACACAGCAGCGCACCAATCAGCACCAATATATACGTAGCATCAAACATCATTCCCCTACCATATCCATAACTATATCTATACATACAAACTCCTCCAAAATGTAATAATACGGGCAAAGGTTCAATCTTTGCCGCCCAGTAATATATATAATATAAGAAAGTTACTCGAGGTTATCTCCAGTGTTTAAGGTGTATCCAAGGAGGAAGGATTTTACATCCATGCGTTTTTTGCCTTCGAGCTGAAGCTCGGTGATTTCAAGGAGGCCGTCGCCGGTGTTTACTGTAAAGCTGTCTTTATTGACAGCTGCTATCGTGCCGGGATTGCCATTTGATGTATTATTCTGAACTTTTGCTGTCCAGATTTTAAGCATTTTGCCGTTCAGATGAGTATAAGCGCTGGGCCAGGGATTCATGCCTCTTACAAGATAGGAAATCTTCGAAGCGTCGTCGTTCCAGTTGATCTGCCCCATATCCTTGCTGATCTTGCCGCACTTTGTAGCCTCGGCATCGTTCTGTGGAGTCGGTGTGAGCTCTCCCTTTTCGATTTTCGGAAGTGCTTCAACTATAAGGTCTGCTCCGAGGTACATGAGCTTGTCAAAAAGCGTACCTGCGGTGTCATCCTCTTCAATCGGGATTTCCTTCGTTATAAGCATATCGCCGGTGTCCATTCCTGCATTCATCTGCATGATGGTAACGCCTGTTGTTTTGTCACCGTTTAAGATGCACATTTGAATGGGCGCGGCGCCTCTGTATTTCGGAAGAAGTGACGCGTGGATATTGACGCATCCAAACTTCGGGATATCAAGAACTTCCTGAGAAAGGATCTGACCGAAAGCAGCAACTACAAAGATATCTGCTCCGAGACTTTTGAGTTCCTCGACTACCTCTGCCTCTCTGATTTTCTTAGGCTGCATGATCTTCAATCCGTGCTTTAGTGCACACTCTTTTACCGGAGAAGGAACAAGCTTATCACTTCTGCCCTTTGGTTTATCGGGCTGAGTCACAACTGCAACTATTTCATGACCTGCCTCTATCATTTTTTCAAGCGGTGGCACGGAAAAATCCGGTGTCCCCATGTAAACTATTTTCATACTAATTATTCTGTCTCCTTATACATCTATAATAATCCTTATAGGTTAGATGACTTCTACAAACAAGAAAAGCCCTCCATCCGTTATTTTAAACTAATGGAGAGCTTTTTACAATTTTGTAGGATTGATCCGTGGGCAAGGAAATAATCACATGCAACAAAAAATCCAATAATATTGGAATTTGTTGCACCTAAACTGAAGCTTATACAATAAAAATATTGATGCTCCCCGGATTTGTTGTAATCCATTTTCGTACAAACAATAAATATAAATGTATTATCTATATTTGTTGTCTATCAGAATTTTCTGAACAACAAATATGATGAAACGATTCAGATTTATTGCACTCCCAAATTATGCGTACAACAAAAGCAATTAGAAGATCAAGAATTGTTGCACTCTCAAATTTCCCACACAATAAACACGATGAAAAACACATGAATTATTGCAATCTAAAGACCATACATACAACAACACCCAAAGTGCTGTAAGTAGTGCACTCCTTCTCCTATTATTCGAAATATGAATGTCTATCCCAAATGATAGAGATTACGAAGTGCACATACCACTCATGTTTTGTTATCGCACTTATCAATTTTCGTATCTGAATCCGTTCAAGCTCTGCTCACTTTATAAACTCACTAAGTGTATCGAACAGCACTTCCGGTTGAACCGGTTTTGACAGGTGCGCGTTGAGGCCTGCCTGGAGGCTTTGCTGAACGTCCTCGTCGAAGGCGTTGGCGGTGAGGGCTATTATCGGGATGCTCTTCGAGTCAGCTCTGCCCATGGCTCTTATTGCAGCGGTTGCCTCGAGGCCGTTCATCTCGGGCATGCGCATATCCATCAAAATAGCATCATAGTAGTTCTCAGGGTGTGATTCGAACATTTCAACCGCAATTTTTCCGTTAACGGCAAGCTCGGTCTCCATCTCCTTCATTTTAAGAACCTTTATCATTATCTGTGCGTTGACATTCACGTCCTCCGCCAAAAGAATTCTGCGGCCCGTAAGATCTGCTTTCTTGGGCTTTTCCATTATCTGAAGGCGCTTCTTTTTCAGAGCGTTACGAAATTCATCAAGAAGACTTCCCGAGAACAGAGGCTTTGAGATAAAGCTGTCCACACCTGCATCAGTAGCTTCACCATGGATTTCATCCCAGCTGTAGGCGGTCAGCATGATGATTGCAGAGTCATCCCCGATAATCTCTCTGATCTGTCTGGTTGTCTCAAGTCCGTCCATATCGGGCATTTTCCAATCAACGATTATCAGATTGTAGGGCTCCATCCTGCCCTTATGCACCTTAACAAGGTCGATGGCTTCCTGGCCTGAGCGCACAGTTTCCACCGCAATACCTTCGTTGCCGAGCACAAGCTTTGCGTGATCTAAGGCAACGGGGTCATCGTCAATTACGAGAACGCACATCTCTTTGGGATTGATCTCTATATCACTGTTATCCTCGGAATGCTTTTTATCGGAATCCAGAAGGGTAACGGTTACGGTAAAAATACTACCCTTACCCTTTTCACTCTGCACCTCAATCTTGCCGTTCATCATTTCCACAATGCTCTTGGTTATAGCCATTCCAAGTCCGGAACTGCCATATTTGTTGGCTGCTGTTGTATCCTCCTGGCTGAAGGTCTCAAAAAGTGAAGGAAGGAATTCCTTGCTCATTCCTATGCCGGTATCCTTAATTCTAAAGCGCAGTGTGGAGTTTCCTCCGTAACCTGCAGCCTTCTCAACATCCAGAGTTACCGCACCGCCTTCGGGAGTGAACTTAACCGCATTGCCCAGAATGTTTATAAGCACCTGCCTTAGCTTCGTGCTGTCGCCGATATAATAGTCATTTAACTCCCCTATAATATTGCATTTGTATTCAAGGCCTTTTTCCATGCACTGTCCGTTGAAAATGGTATTTATCTGCTCTAAAAGCTTCGAGAAGGCAAATTCCTCATTTCGAAGGACCATCTTACCTGACTCGATTCTGGACATATCAAGGATGTCATTAATAAGACTGAGAAGGTGCTGCGCAGATGATCCGATTTTCTCCAGATAATCCTTGGTTGCATCTGATATATCAGGTTCGTGAAGCGCAAGGGAATCAAGCCCTATGATGGCATTCATAGGTGTTCTGATCTCATGGCTCATGTTAGACAGGAAAATAGTCTTTGCTCTGCTTGCTTTCTCAGCGGTTTTAAGGGCATCAGAGAGTGCCTGGCTCTTTGCAAGGGAATCCCTCATCTGTGCATCTATATCTGAGAAGCCTGCTCCCACTGCATGAATCTTGTTATCCTGAGCATCCCCCGGATGTCCGACACCTGCCATACGGAGCATCTCATAGGTCTCTTCGCCGTTTTTCTTTACAAGATATCTGTAGGCTATAATTGGCTCTTTTTCCAGCGCCTGCTTTATATTTTCAGGCTTTATGAAATCAATAAAGCCCTGGCGATATTCTTCTGCGACAAAAGACTCAGCATACTCTGTGAATTTTTCACTAAAGTTGAACCGGTCACCTTCACAGATGTCATCTTCGTGATTTTCATCTCCTCTGTAGCAGATTGCATTGTTATTCTCAAGATCAACATAATAAACACTGCGGTAATCCGAAGCCAGTGCATTTATCATCTTATCCTGCTGCGTACGCACTTTTTCCTGGGCTATGAGCTCATCCTGGAGAGCAATCCTCTCCTCAAGTTCCTGCTGAAGTATTTCAGAGCTCTCCTGTTCTGCCGCGAGCTTCGCTGTCTTTTTTGTCTGGGTGATCATTATTACAAGAAGGGCAATCATTACAGCTGCCGTAAGAATAGACTGTATAAGGCTTCTGATGATTATGCCCTGAGAAATTGTATTTATCTGCTCGGTGATAACGCTCTCTCTTATGAGGTACGTAAGCACCCAGTCGGTTCCGCGCACCGGTACGAAAGCGATAGTTTCTTTTACTCCGTTGTAGGTAAATGAAGCTATTCCCTCAGTATTTTCAGCAAAGCACCTGCGCATCTCCTCAATGGAATATCCCTCATCAAACTTGGCTGATTCAAGCGCCGTGAGAATATTCTTATCCGCTGCAAGGCCGCCTAGAACCGCTCCTGTGAGGCTGCTTCCGTCAGCGGCATACAGATTACAAAAAGTGGTAGTACTGTCATTGGACTGAAGTGAAACCTCATCAAGGAAATTATTAATATCCATCTCCATGAAGCAGACAATAAGAGTGTGATCTTCCAGTTTCAGTCTGTCGATTGGAACAGCGATGATGATTTTCTTATTGTTTCCATCAGCATTTTTTATGGAAATCTCAGGCTCCGAAAGAGTCTTATGGTTGAAGGAATACAGATCTATATCCGTCCTGGTGCCGCGTGAGGTATAAATAATTCCTTCTTCATCAACAAAAGCGAATTTTTCAAGTTTGTAGAGCTGCTTCATTCTAAACTGATAAGCCTGAAGACTCTCCACGCTTTCCAAATCAGTTTTTTCAATAAGTCCTATCGCAGTATCAAGGTCACTGACATAGTTACTAAGGGTGGACGCAACAACCTGTTCCCTTCTGCCCGCCAGCTCATCAAGATAGAGGAGGCTGACTGTTTTGACCGCACTTTCCGTGTCTTTGCTCGCGCTCTGCCCCATCCATAATGTTCCTATGATCATTATGGCAACGACTATAATACCGCCGATAATTGCAACTCTTGTAAGCCCGCTCTTACTGTGAAGTTTCATAGCCTTGTTTTTCACCCTATAGAATCTTTAACTGCATCTACAAATACCTGAAGTCTGTCTTTAGTTACATGCTGCATAACTACGATATGAGAAAGATCGCCTCCCAGCCTGTCATCGTGGTCGGGAGCAAGTCCATATCTATCTGCAATTTCTTCTACCGGCCGCTTGAAATATACCGTGTTGGACATAGGCTCAAGCCATGCCGGCCATCCTATCTCGTCAAGCGCACCTTTAAGCCACTGCGCTCTTTCCAGCATTCCCTCCGACTGCTCGGTGAAGTCTTCCTTTGTCGTATGCTTTAATATCCACCAAAGCTTAAGCGGAGACATTGCGGAACGAGAGCAATTTATCATCGGCATGCTGGCATTCAGATAGCTGATTTCGAACGGAATCTGATTGTTCTTTACTTCCATCGATGTTAGGAAAACTCCGGCGGGTTCATCTATTCCAAAGAATTTATGTCCGCTTATTGCTATAGAATCAAACGGCTGCACCTTGCGGTATACGACATCCTTGAAACGTGTGTAGGGAAGGTATCCGCCAAAAAGCGCCGCGTCCACATGGCGATACACAGGTATTTCCGGATGCTTTGCAAGAATCGCATTTATAGCTGCCTGGTCATCCACTCCGCCCTTAAAGGTAGTGCCCATAGCAAACACAACAAGCGCAGGCTTATCAGGTACCAACGCCTTTTCAAATTCCTCGGGAATCATGCAGCCATGAATATCCGACGGAATAAGCTTCAGTTCAAGATTCTGAAGATTGGCAAGGCGCATACTTGAATAATGAGCAGCATCAGAGACATACAGAACCGGTCTTTGCTTCGTCTTTTTTACAATATAATTCGTGCCAAAGTATATTCCGTGATTGTTACCGTCGGTTCCACTGAAAGTGACAATTCCCCAAGTATCTCCGAGATCAAAGCCATACAGCGGTCCCATCATTTCAATTACTTCTCTCTCGAATACAAGAGTATTGAGTAATCCGTCATGAATATTGAACGGATCTCCCGCATTATTCGCCATTGCTAGATTGAGTCCGCTTCCGGAAAGCCATTTATAAAACTGCACCAGACGGCTCTTATGATTTATCGGGTATCCAAAGGCTCTGTTTTTCTTTGCAAACAGAGTACCGGCATATTCATCCAATCGAGCAACACACGGATCTTCATTTTCTGCATTGTTTAATACGTTATTGTTTTCACTGTTTGTCATCGTTCTCCCTCCTGCATCCTTACTTTAGTTTCAATTTCCCGGCTATTGACTACAACCTTGTTTCGGCCGCCTTCTTTTGCAATATATAATCTCTCATCAGCCAGATTTACCAGTTCCTCCGCAGTCATCCCATCCCTATAAGCAGCCGCTCCGATAGAAACAGTAATCTTCAGGTCTCTGCCATCTTCACGGAATGAGGTCTCCTCTACCTGGCTTCTTATGTCCTCCAGGAGACTCCCAAATTCTTCATAAGAAATGTCTTCCGGTGCTATAAGCAAAAACTCCTCTCCACCCCATCTTCCGTAGATAAAGCCTTTGCTTGAATTTTTCTTAAAGATTCCTGCCAGCTGTTTTAGCATGTTATCACCGGCGATATGTCCGTAGGTATCATTGATATTCTTGAAAAAATCGATATCCAGAATCGCTACGAAAAGATCGTTTTCATCCGTCTCATTTTTCCTCTGCAATTCCTTATCAAGGATTCGCTGTACTCTCTGTCTGTTGTAAATCTCTGTCAAAAAATCGTAATCCGCAAGGCGCCTTAGTTCTTCATTTTTATGAGCCATGCTCTGATTGTATACGGCGGTATACAGCGTAATTGCACCAAAGCCTATCAAAGCATTTATACAATACAAAACTCTCGCCATTCTTTCATCCGGATTATAAGTTGTAGGAAACATTTTCAGATCCGCACAGACATGAAGCATCAAAAAAGTTAATACGACGATAATGCTGAAATTTCCAATCTGTCGTCTTTGTTTTGAAGACATATAAGGCATGAAATATGGCAGGAAAATGCTGGCAAATGTGCCAAATAGCCAGAGCTGAAAACCGGATTTTATGCCAACGAAAACAGTGGCAAGGATTATATGAAAATAGACCTCCAATGCCATGAACCAGACAGAACGCAGGGTATTGCCGCTTCGAATAATAAATATGCTGACTACATAAACAAGCATGCTTACGATGTTAAGATAAATCATCGGAGTACAGGATAGCCAAATGTAAAAACCTTCAAAGAAAACGTGAGTAATCAGAAACGAAATGGCTATCATCATATACTGCTTTTGAGTAAAGTAATCACCATCTTCGGTTATATCGTTGTATACCCGGCTGCTATTCAGATTTTGATTATTCTTATCCATAATTCGATTGTAAATCTACTGTTAGCAGTGTGCAAATTAAGAAACTATAAACAAAAAAGATGTCCGAAGACATCTTTTTTGCTTATGGCTATGATCCCCAAGGGAACTCTTTACTGAATCTTGAACTTGCTGAGTTCGTCGTTAATCGATACAGCGGAGTCGGATACGGAGTTGGCAACACTTTCAACACCCTTGGATTCGTTTGCAATATCCTGAGCGCTCTGAGCGAGGGTAGTTACTGTTGCGGTAACCTCCTCGGAGCTTGCCGACTGTTCCTCGGAAATAGCAGCCACGCTGGAAGCAATGTCGTTTACATCGCCCATCATTCCGATCATTTCCTTCATAGTTGCTGCTGTGGAATTAAGCTCATCATAGATCTTGTTAAAGCTGTCGCCTGCCTTTGAAACCGCTTCGCTGTTTTCATTGATGGCATCCATGTTAGCCTGCGATTTTTCTGCAAGGTTACGTATAAGTTGAGTTATCTCGCTTATGATGTCGCTGATCTCCTTAGTCGCATCCTGTGAATTCTGCGCCAGTTTTCCGATCTCATCTGCAACAACCGCAAAGCCTTTTCCTGCTTCACCGGCACGGGCAGCCTCAATACTTGCATTAAGTGAAAGGAGGTTCGTCTGCTGTGAAATAGAGTCGATCATCTCAACGATTTCGGTAATCTTATCAGCTGATTCACCGACCGTTGTAACAACATCATTCATCTCACTCATGGATGTTGTGATAGTCTCCATATTCTGCTGAACAGTGTTCATGTCGTGCTGACCGACATCGGCCTGATCCACAAGTTCAAGCATGATCTCATTTGCTCTGTTTCCGCTATCGGTAAGATCAGCAACCGCACCTGCCAGCTGAGTTGCATTGTTTGCAAGCTCTCCAACCGCATTCGAAATATCGTCCATGGTGGTCTGAATCTGTCCCATGGAAATCGACTGCTCACTCGCACCCTCTGACATCTTTCCAGATGCATCTCTTGATGAAGTGGAGTCTGCCTTCAGCTGCTCTGCCTTGGACTGAATCGAATTGATGGTGCTATTCATAATCTGAACGTAATTGTCCATCTCCTTACTGATAAGACCAATCTCATCGCCCTTATCTGCAGGCATCTTGGTTGTGAAGTCACCACCGGAAATCTTTATAATGCTCTCAGAAAGTCCTTTTACAGGCTTTGTGATTACTCTGTTAATTGTGAAAAGAATTACAGCAGCTATGATGATAATAAGAACAATCATTGCAATTATTGCTATTGTCATGAATCTGTTAGCTGTTGCTTCAACATCACTTACGCTGACAGAAGAAATGAGCGTCCAGTTTGTTCCCTGAATAGGATAGGTTGCAATATACATCTTGGCCGAAGAGCCATCCTGCTGTATTGTTATGACCTCATCGGATCCGCTCTCAATATGTTTCTTCAGCGTATTGAGGTAATTGTTCCCCGATTCCGAAACCTTGGTACCAACAAGGGACGGATCGAAGAAAGTGATGATGTAATCACCATCAAGTACCATTGAACCTCCGACTTTCAGAGGCTTTAAGTCATTTACAATATCCTGCAAATCATTTAGGTAAACATCCACACCGGCAACGCCGAATTCACCGTTATAAAAATCATTCTGCCTTACAAAGGTAACGCAGAGGTCTCCTGTCGTTGCATCCACATATGGCTCGGTTTCAACGAATGTCTCGTTTCCAAGACCGGCCTGATACCAGTCACGCTGTGTAGGTTTCCAATCATCATCCACTTCGGAATGATTTGCAAATATATAGGTATCATCCGAAAATCCAATATAGATACCTGAATTTTTAACTGCGCTGTAGCTTGCCGACGGTTCGATGTACTTAAGCATTGCATCGTGGTCAGCAAATTCCACCTGCTCAAGGGTGTCGCAGTATTCACCAAACTTCGCGGTCAGCATTCTGAATTTGGTGCCAAGTTCATTTGCATTAGCTCTGGTCTCAGCCTGAATGTCCATCAAAGCCATCTCGGTGATCGTATTCTTGGCGTTAATACTCAGCGCCATTATAATCGCAACAACTCCGATGCTGATAATCGGCAAAAGGCTCATCAAAAGAGTTTTGCTAATGCTCTTCTTAACCTTATGTCTTGAAGGATTAGCTCCGTTTTTACTACCCTTTACATTAGTATCCTCTGCCATTTTCAAAACCTCCACCTAAGAAAACATCAAAAATATAATGTGGATTACATATTATAATTGTATACGGAATTACATCAATTAAAATGGATTTTATAGAAATGTTAGAGGGTTTAGAATACTTTTATATTTAGGGAAAATTGGCATAAAAAACGCCTTCCCCCCAAGGGGAAGGCGAAGTATAATTATTCTTCCGGTTGCTGGAGGTCCTCGTTATTTACGAGTTCTCCCTCAACCTTCTCAACGTACATATGTCCGTCAAGATGATCAAGCTCATGGCAGATTGCTCTTGCAAGGAGCTCTGTTCCCTCCAGTTCGAAGGGCTTCATGTCTATATCAAAAGCTTTTACCTTAACATAGTTGGGACGTGTAACAACTCCGGATTTTCCGGGAAGTGATAAGCATCCCTCGTATCCTGTCTGCTCGCCGCTGGTCTCAAGTATTACAGGGTTGATAAGAAGATGCGGCTCTTCTCCCTCCGGAGAACAGTCAATTACTACAATTCTCTTCAGGATACCAACCTGAGGCGCTGCAAGTCCCACGCCGTTAGCATCATACATTGTCTCAAACATATCCTCAATAAGCTCGCGAATCCTGGGAGTAACCTCTTTTACTTCCTTGCAGGGACGCGCAAGTACATCATCACCGTATTCTCTGATCTCTCTAAGTGCCATAATTTAGCCTTTCTGTCTGTTTTATTTCCCCTCATCCGGCGCTACGCGCCACCTTCCCCATAGGGGAAGGCTTTATTACAAATATAAAGTGTATGATAAACGGCATTATATTTCAATGCTTTATGTAATTCTTTCGCTTTTAGTATCGTAATCACATGAAATTCATGGGGTCGAAGTCGAACTGAACCTGGAGATTTCTTAAATATCCGAGCTTCTCCCACTCTGAAAGAACTTCCTCCAGAGTGTCCTTAATCAAAGTAAGTCTGCCGAAATCCTCATGCTTAACGTATATAACCATGCGATAGATATCGTTTATTTTGCCGATTGTCGCCGGCGCGGGACCGATTATTATTGCATTCTGTATCCGCATCCTGTCAATGAAGGCGCGAAGCTGATTTGCTTTCTCTTTTCCGAAATCCTCATCCTTAGCCCATAGCTGAATTGCAAGCATATGAGCTGCCGGAGGGTATCTGAGTAATTCTCTGTAGGAAATCTCCTCCTCGTAAAAGGCTTTATAGTCCTGCTTCGATGCGCTGACAATAGCATAGTTATCCGGCTGATACGACTGTATCACAACATTCCCCGGGACTTTTCCTCTTCCCGCTCTCCCCGCTGCCTGCGTAAGAAGCTGGAAGGTTCGCTCCCCCGCCCTGTAGTCGGAGGCGTTAAGTGACATATCCGCCGCGAGAATTCCAACAAGTGTTACATTAGGAAAATCGTGCCCCTTAACAATCATCTGCGTACCAACTAGAACATCTGCCTCTTCTGCGGCAAAGGCCGACAGAATCTTCTCATAGCTGCCCTTTGTCCTCGTGGTATCAGCATCCATTCGAAGAACCCTGGCCCTCGGGAAAAACTTAAGAACTTCCTTCTCAATCTGCTGGGTTCCTGCCCTGAAGGCTGACACGTACTTGGATCCGCACTCCGGACATATCTTCTGAATCGGCTGAGTGTGACCGCAGTAGTGGCACATAAGCATACCGCCTCTGTGCTCTGACATCGACACATCGCAGTGCGGACACTTAAAAACATAGCCGCAGGATCTGCAGGACACAAAACCGGCAAGTCCCCTTCTGTTTATGAAAAGCATTGCCTGATGTCCGTTATCAAGCGTCTCCTGTAGTCTTTCCTGAAGGCTTCTGCTAAAGATTGATCGGTTTCCGCTTCTAAGTTCCTCTCGTAAATCTGCAATCTCGACATCCGGCAGTGTGCCGCCCGTTAGTCTTCTGTTAAGCTCAAATAACCGGTATTCACCCTTTTTCGCCCTGTAATAGGTCTCAAGTGAAGGTGTGGCTGAGCCCAGGATCACATCTGCGCCTCCCGGCACAAGCTTTGCAAGCTCTATAGCTGTCTCCCTTGCGTGGTACTTAGGCATAGTCTCGCTCTTGTAGGTGGATTCATGCTCCTCATCTATAATTATGAGTCCCACATTGGGAAAAGGTGTAAAAAGAGCTGATCTGGGACCGATAATAATATCTATGTCTCCTTCTGCGGCTCTTTTTGCCTGATCGTATTTTTCTCCGGGTGACAATGTGGAATTCATCACCGAAACTCTCTCGCCAAAATGTCTGTAGAACCTCATGAGAGTCTGATAAGTAAGCGCAATCTCGGGAATCAGTACAATGGCCTGTTTTTCCCTGGCGATTATCTCATCTATCATTTTGATGTAGACTTCCGTCTTGCCGCTTCCGGTGATGCCGTGAATCAGGCAGGTCTCCCTGATGCCCTTGTCATAGTTTGAAATGACCGTGTCTACAATCTCCTGCTGCTCCTGACTGAGAGTAATATCCTTCTTCGCCGGATTGACTTCTCCCACAGGATTTCTGTAATATTCCTCGCTATCCGTAGCTATGACGCCCTTTTCGGAAAGAGCTCTTATCACAGCCGCTGAAACATTAAGCTTCCCTGTCACAAGTTCATAGGGAATCCGCTCCCCGGTATCCTCCAGTAGTGCTTCCAATAAGCGCGCTCTTGCCACCTGATGCTTTTTGACGCAGTTTTCGTAAAAATCCCGAGACTCCGCTTCGCTCATGGCAAGTCTTACATAACGCTTTACAAGGGCCTTGGACTTCTTCCTAACGGGGATGACTGTCCGAAGCGCATTTATCATGGTTGAGCCGTAGGTTTTCCTCATCCAGGCCGCCAGCGCAATCATAATACCCTCCGCGGACATCTCACCTTCTTCAATATCAAGAATTTCCTTGGTCTTTTCGTGATCAAACTCTGGAACATCGGTTATTCCTATGACGTATCCCTGTCTTTTAGTGTTTCCCCGTCCAAAAGGTACGCTGACGCAACAGCCTATCTCAATTTTGCCAAGAAGTCTGTCCGGAATTTTGTACTGAAAAGGTCTGTCCACCTTTTCATGGGAGATATCGATTATTATGTTGGCAAATGATAAACTCCCTCTTTCCATCAGGCTTTTTCCTGCATCTCCTCTAAAATCTCTTTGATAAGGACTCTCTCATCCATGGGGTACTTCACACCCTTGATTTCCTGATAGTCCTCATGTCCTTTTCCTGCAAGCACAATGATGTCGCCCTGCTCGCCGTGCTCTATTGCATAGCGGATGGCCTCTTTTCTGTCTGCAATCTTTATGTACTCACCGTCAGTCTTCTTCATACCGGTCTCGATATCGTTCATGATGTCCATGGGATCCTCGAATCTCGGATTATCCGAAGTTATGATAGTAAAGTCGGCGAGCTTTCCGCTGACCTCACCCATCTCAAATCTTCTAAGCTTTGAGCGGTTTCCGCCACATCCGAACACACTGATAAGACGAGTCGGATGATAATCTCTGAGAGTACTAAGGAGACTCTTAAGTGCCATAGCGTTGTGCGCATAGTCAATCATGAGAGTAAACTCATCTGATACTTTAACCATCTCGATTCTGCCCTTTACATGAGCCTTCTTTAATGCAGAAGCTATCTGCTCCTCGTCGCAGCCAAGGTGCTTAGCAACATCAATAGCGCAAAGTGCGTTATAAACACTGAATCTTCCCGGTGTGGGAACCTGTGCATGCATCTCGATTATACCTGTGGTATCAAACATAACCCCAAGTTCACCTGGCTTATGAAGATAAGCAAGGTTTATCGCACGAAGATCTGCATCTCCGGCAAAGCCGTAGGTTGTAAGCTCACAGGTGTGACCTTCAGTAACTTCCGTCATTCTGGGATCGTCCGCATTGGCAATTCCCACCTTACACTGCTTGAAAAGAAGTCCTTTACAGTGCATGTAGTCCTCAAAGTCCTTATGCTCTCCCGGACCGATGTGATCAGGCTCAATATTAGTAAAGACACCAATGTCATAAATGAATCCCTGGCTTCTGTGAAGCATAAGTCCCTGGGAGGATACCTCCATGACAACCGTGTCACATCCTGCATCCACCATTCTTCTCATGTATTCCTGAAGCTCATAGGATTCAGGTGTGGTATTTTCAGCATGAATATGCTCATCTCCGATGATTACCTCGATGGTACCGATAAGTCCACACTTGTGACCTGCGTTTTCAAGCATATTTCTAATAAGATAAGTTGTTGTAGTCTTACCCTTTGTTCCAGTAATTCCCACAGTCTTAAGGCTCTGTGCAGGATTTCCGAACCACTCGGCGGAAATAAATGCCATAGCATATCTTGTACTTTCCACTTTGACCACTACGGTCGATGAGTTTTCAGGAATTTCAACATCCTTCTGAACAACAATAGCTGCTGCTCCCTTCTCTGATGCTTCAGTCGCAGCGCTGTGACCATCGAAGTTCATGCCCTCGATACATATAAAGAGGCATCCTTCCGTGATCTTACGATTATCCTTTACTACCTCAGTGATCTCCACAGATGAAACATCCGCCTTTTCTTTGCTTCCCCCTACATAAGCTTCATAAGACAGATTTTTAAGCAGATTCTCCAGTTTCATAGCTTCTCTCCTCGTTTCTTAATAAAATCATAAACTTTTCTACTGTTTTTCTTAAGGTTTTGAACACAATCAGTTCACAATTTAACTGTATATTATAGACAAGATAGTTGATGAACTAACTATCTCCCCCTCATAAGAAACCGCAGACACACGCTTTTAGCGTGTGTTTTGTGGTTTATGGGATAAAATCTTTCAAAACGATCTGAATGCTTTCCTCGCCTCTGTATTCATTAATTTTAGCCTGATATGCAATCTTAATAATCATTTTATCATGATTCGCACCGTTATATAAATTTTCCCGCTGTTCTTTTCCAAAATTCATATCAAGGAACTCATTCCATCTGTCAAAAACACTTCCAAAGACCATCATATCATAGAAATTGCCCTTTTCATCCCTGACTGACATCTTCACAGTATTGGCGTTCTTACCTATTACACGGCCTCTGACAAGCTCTACATCCCGCGAAGCAAAAAGCGGCTCAGGGTTTCCCTGTCCGAAAGGAGCAAGCTTATCTATCTCCTTTAACAATCCCATGGACAGATACTGTAGCGGAAGTACCATATCAAGGCGAAGTACCTCTTCAAAGTCATCTTCTGTGAGCTTACTGTTATCGTTAAGCGCTTCCCTGAAGGCCTCCACATTTTCCTTTTTTAGGGAGAATCCGGCTGCCATCTTGTGTCCGCCGTACTTCGTAAGGAGGTTCCTGCATTCACTAAGGGCCTCAAACATATGATACCCCTCAATTGAGCGGCCTGATCCCTTTACCAGGTCATCCCCTGTATCGGTAAGCACAAATACAGGGTGATTCACTTCCTCTTTCACTCTTCCGGCAATAATTCCCGCAAGTGATTCATGGAGCCCAGGCATATAGATAACAAGCACATCCGGAAGATTCTCTCCATAACCGGAAATGATTTCCATCGCCTCTTCCTTGCCCTCTGCGGTCATATCCTTACGACTGTCGTTGAGTTCCTTTAATTCCAGCGCTATCTCAGCAGCTGCATTTGAATTAGTCTCCGTCAGAAGCTCAAGGCCTCTCATAGCTGAATCAAGTCTACCCGTTGCATTAAGACACGGTCCGATGACAAAGCCGTATATATAACAGCTAACCCGGTAAGGATCTATATCGGTAGCACGAAGAAGCGCACGGAGCCCAATATTATCAGTTTGTGGAATGCACTTAAATGACTTCTTTACAATTATTCTGTTTTCATCTTTAAGGGGCATAACATCACATACTGTAGCCCAGCCTGCAAAGATTGACATCTCATCAAAGAAATGACTTAGTCTTTCATCCTGTGGCATTTCCATCTTCTCTGTAAGCACCTGAATGAATTTGTATGCCACCATTGCTCCGCAAATCTCAGGATACGGATATTCATCATCTAGTCTCTTCGGATCAACCACTGCATCAGCCGGAGGCAGAATCATCTCATCCCTATTCTCCTCTGAGTAGCTAACCTCATGGTGATCAGTGACTATGACAGTCATTCCCAGCTCTTTTGCATGCGCAATCTGCTCTATGGCTGCTATTCCGTTATCACAGGTGATGATAGTCCTCTTGCCTTCCTCATAAGCCTTATCAACAAGCCCTACACTAAGACCGTATCCATCCTCTATTCTGTGCGGAAGCCTTGCATCCACATCTCCGCCGCAGAGCTTTATTCCGGATATCAGAATATATGATGAGCATATGCCATCTACATCATAATCTCCAATTACCCTTATGGAATCCCCGGCCTGAATTCGCTCAGCCATAATCTCTGCCGCTTTATCTATATCTCTCAAAAGATGCGGATCATGAAGATTACTCTCATCAGCGTTCATGTACATGCTGATATCTTCATTGCTCGTAATATCACGATTTCTCAATAATCTCGCCGTTATAGGAGATATCCCATTCTCCTGTGCAATCATATTAAAATCCGCACCTTTTCTAATTTCAACCCACTTTGCCATAAATTCCTCTATATAACCTTGTTATTACTATTCCTCAAACCATTATATTACTGCTCACCTTGATACTGCCGCAGATAGCTACATATAGTCCGGAAAACCTTCAAAATAAAATGGATCGCCGGGATGACGAGGGCTAAGTGTCTGCGCCACGGGTGATTAGGTAATATATATAATACTTTGCGAGATTGCGAACCACGCAGATGAGACCTGGCAATCCCAAGTGCCATTGCACGCAGGGATTGCTTCTTAGGGCTCATCGAAGTGTCCGGTTCGCCGCGAGCAAATATTATATATATTGCCAAATCGCACCAGGGGCAGACACTTAGCCCCGTCATCCCCGAGCCATTTCCTCTTGAAATAAAACGGGCTGCCGTAGCTATCTGCGGCAGCCCTCTTTATTAGTTCTTTTTGAATTTCTTAAGATCAAGCCATATCGGTGATGCGATAAAGATTGATGAATATGTTCCGGCTACTACACCGACCATAAGAGGCAGTGCAAAGAAGCGGATATCCGGCACACCGAAAATAGCAAGTGAAAGAACCATGATGAAAGTTGTGATGGATGTAAACAAGCTTCGTGTAATTGTCTGGCTTACACTCTTGTTAACAAGCTCCTCGAGCTGATCCTGACGATTCATGAAAATATGGTTCTCTCTGATACGGTCGAATGTAACGATAGTATCGTTGATTGAATAACCGATAATTGTAAGAACTGCAGCGATGAAAGTACCACCGACCTGAATTCTTGTAAGTGCATAACATGTAATTACGATAAGTGCATCATGTGCAAGGGCAATGATAGCTGCTGCACCGAACTTGATATCTCTGAATCTGATCCAGATATATGCAAGCATAAGTACAAGTGCGATGATCAAAGCAACTGTCGCATCAGTACGCATCTCATTACTGATTGTGGAACTGATACTCTCAGCAGCGATATTCTCTGCAGGAACAGAGTAATCTGTCTTGAACATATTATCAACTGCTTCTCTCTGATCTACTGTAAGTGTTACAGTCTTGAAGATAACCTGGTTGGAACCTGCAACAGTCTGAACCTGAACGGAATCAACACCTGTAAGCTCCTTGATCTTCGGAACAACCTCGCTGTCAAGCTTCTCTGTTGTCCATTCCTCGTTAAAGGTTACGCTTGTGGATGTACCACCTACGAAGTCGAGGCTGTAGTTGAATGCGCCCTGTCCGCGTCCTGCATTTACACCCATGAATACAAATCCAAGAATGATGATTGCTGCAGAAATACCGTAGAACATCTTTCTCTTTGTAGTGAAATCGAAAAGCTTGAGTTCTTTTGCCTGTCCATACCACTTCTTATCCTCAAAGCCAAGGCCGTAGAAGATATTTGTAATAGCTCTTGTAACAAAGAGAGCTGTGAACATTGAAACAACAATACCAAGTGCAAGTGTGGAAGCAAATCCCTTAACAGTACCTGTTCCGCGAAGTCCGAGAATTGCTGCCGCAATAAGGGTTGTGATGTTACCGTCAAGGATAGCTGAAAGAGCCTTGCTGTAGCCGACCTTGATAGCTCCCTTTACATCCTTACCACCTGCAATTTCCTCTCTGATACGTGCAAATACAAGCACGTTAGCATCAACGGCCATACCTACTGAAAGGATGATACCTGCGATACCCGGAAGGGTAAGTGTAATCTCAAATGCAGAAAGAAGAAGAATCTCCAGTCCGCAGTAGAACATAAGTGCAATACTTGCAGCTACACCGAGCAGTTTATACAGAACAATCATGAATAAGATGATTGCGCAGAAACCTACGATTGCAGCGATCATACTTGTATGAATAGCATTTGAACCAAGCTGAGCTCCTACTACGTTGGAACGAAGTTCGTTAAGCTGAAGCTTAAGTCCACCGATACGGATCATGGATGCAAGATTTGCAGCATCCTCGAAAGTCTTCTCACCAGTGATGATAGCTCTTCCGTCTGTAATTTCTGCCTGAACGGTAGGAACTGAAATGAACTCACCGTCATAGTAGATACCGATTGACTCGCCGTTAGCATAAGCCTTCTTGGTAGCCTCAGCGAATGCCTGTCTTCCGGCCTCTGTAAACTCAAGAGAAACAACTACTTCCTGAGTGTTGGCTGTACCGGAATTCTGATATCCTGCCTCAGCCTGCGCAACATCCTCACCCTTAAGGACGATTGAACCTTCAGCCTCGAGTTCCTCGATAGTCTTGTTAAGTACGTATCCGATCTCACCATCGCCTGAAAGAACGTAGTTGCCATCCTCATCTACAGTGAAACCTGAATTGTATGTGTAGTTCTCATTACCCTGGCTGTCAGTCTGTGCAATAAAGTACAGATTACCGGGCTGACCTAGATCCTCAAGAATCTTGTTGGCATCTGTAACACCGGGAATCTCGATATTGATTCGGTTGGAACCCTCCTGATAAACCTGTGACTCTGTACTGTACTGATCTACACGCTGCTGGAGCTTGTATATAGTATCTGACATGTCTTCGGCACTGGGTGTTCCGTCGCCTACAACTTCATAGGTGATACTGACACCACCAGCCAGGTCAAGTCCGAGATTGATACTCTTAAGTGAACCTGACTTATCGCTTCCAAGGCCATAATATGAAGTATAGCCAAGTCCGCCAAGTAGCAACAGCGCTACCAGCAAAGCGATTACTGATTTTACTCTTTTCATTTCTTAACCCTCCGTTATACTCATTCGGCAAGTGCGGCTTTAATCATGATTGCGCATTCTATACGCTTTCTCTGAAGCTCGCATCCCGTATGATAGGTTGTATTTATGTCGCCGTTAAAATTGTAGGCGTTTGCAGCACAACCTCCGCTGCAATAATATCTTGCAAAGCACTTCTGACACTCCGGTCTCGAGTACACATTGCTCTCCTTAAACTGTCTGCGGAGATCATCTCTTGTGATTCCGTCAAAGACATTACCCATAATGAAATCTTCATTACCGACAAACTGGTGACAAGGATAAAGGTCACCCCAGGGCGTAACTCCGAGATACTCACATCCCGAACCGCAGCCCGACAGTCTCTTAGCTACGCAGGGACCGCCCTCTAAGTCAATGTTGAAGTGGAAGAAATTAAAGCCCTTCCCTTCCTTATGTCTCTGAAGATAAAACTTGGCAAGTTCATCATACTGCTCGCAAAGATAAGGGATATCCTCATCCTTGATTGCGTACCAGTCTTCAGGCTTAGCCACAACCGGCTCAACCGAGATCTGTTTAAATCCGAGATCCGCAAGATGCTTAACATCCTCACAGAAATCCAGATTGTTGTGCGTAAAGGTTCCTCTTACGAAATATCTGAGCTGATGACGGCTCTCCGCCACCTTCTTAAACTTGGGAACGATGTTATCATAGGTTCCCTGACCTCCGCGCATGGGACGCATCTTATCATTTACTTCCTTGCGTCCGTCTATTGAAAGGACGATGTTCCCCATCTCCTTATTGGCATATTCAAGTATCTCATCTGTTAAAAGAGTTCCGTTGGTTGTAAGTGTAAAACGGAAGTTCTTGTCGTGTTCCTTCTCAAGGCCTCGTCCGTACTCTACTATCTTCTTAACCACATCCCAGTTAAGAAGCGGCTCTCCTCCGAAGAAGTCAACTTCAAGATTCCTTCTGCCACCGGAATTCTTTATAAGGAAATCAAGAGCAGCCTTACCGACTTCCTCGGTCATAAGCGCTTTTCTGCCGTGATATTCACCCTCATCGGCAAAGCAGTACTTACATCTGAGGTTGCAGTCATGCGCGATATTGAGGCAAAGCGCCTTGACTACGGTATCTCTCTCCTTGAACTCCTCAACATAATTCTCATAGACATCATCGGTATAAAGGACTTCACCTCTTCGAAGCTCCAATATATCGGAAATCGCATCCTTCAGGTCCTCTTCACTGTAATTGTCAAAGTCACCTGAAAGGGCAGCCGCCAGCTCTGAAGTAAGAGCCTCATCATCTGCATCAGAAGCACCCTCTGCTGTGATGTCGGCTGACTTAAAGCGCTTAATCAATTGCTCCTCCACGGGGTGGATAAGATCAAAAACAATGTCATCCACTACGTGAACAGAACCACTGTTTACATCCAGAACAATATCATAGCCGTTGTTCTTGTATGCATGTACCATATAAAATTCTCACTACCTTTTCTAATATGTGATGTTGTAAAAATGTATTCCTCACAGTTTTCATAAAGCAAGCAGCGGCATGGCCGCTGCCTGTTTAGTTATAACTATTTAGTTAAATACACCTATTACTTGTTAGCAACCTGCTCGCAGCTCTGGTTACCAACAGTGCAGGAAGTCTTGCATGCAGACTGGCATGATGTCTGGCATTCGCCGCAGCCGCCCTTCTTCATTGACTCCTTAAGATTTCTTGTTGCAAGTGTCTTTACATGCTTCATAACTCTTCTCCTTTTCATTCAGGATTAATACTGAAAAACAACACAGTTTTCCACGCTCCAGTAGTATACCATAATTTGTCCCCTGCGAAAAGCACTTTTTCACCCAGTCGCACTACCTTTTTCATCCTCGTTCTCAGTGCCGCTATCCTTAGTGTCAAAAGCGCCCTCCGGAATATAAACCAGAACATCCGTGATACGGTTTCTCTTTATGGCACTCGCTGTGAGCTCCACACCGTTTTCAAGCTTTGTGGTCTCGCCTCCCCTCGGAAGTCTGTCGAGACTCTCAATCATAAGGCCTCCGATGGAATCATAGTCGTCAGACTCAAAAGCGGTTCCCAGAGCATCATTGATATCATCAAGCTTCATATTACCTTCTACGAGGAATCTTCCGCCTCCGAGCTCTCTTATCTGCTCTTCTTCATCGGAGTCATACTCATCACGTATCTCTCCGACGATTTCCTCCAGAAGATCCTCCAGAGTGATCATACCAACGGTTGCTCCGTATTCACTAAGGACAAAAGCAACATTCTGCGCATTTTTTCTCATTTCCATAAGAAGATCCGCCGTCTTTTTATATTCGTAGGTGTAATAAGCCTCTCTCAGATAGTCGCTTATCTTGAAGTTATCCTTATCTGAAACCAGCACCATGTCCTTGATATTGATAAGACCGATGATATTGTCCTGATTGTCCTCATAAACAGGGATTCTGGTATACATCTCCTGTTTAAAAACACGCATAACCTCATGATACTCAGCATCGGAGCTTACACAGCTCATGTCTATTCTGGGAATCATGACATCCTTTGCAACCGCATCGGAAAATTCGAACACGTTGTAGATGATTTCCTTCTCACCGCTTTCGATTACTCCGTCCTCATGGCTTACATCGACATAGGTCTTGAGCTCTTTTTCCGTCATAAGCTGATGTGAATTCTTATCAACTCTTAATATCTTAAGCACAATATCCGCCACCGCATTAACAATCCAGATAACCGGAGAGAGGATTGTCATTATAAGAAGAATTATTCTCGCGTAAAAGAGCGCCATGTTTTCGGCATAAGTAGTCGCAATGGTCTTGGGAATAATCTCACCGATTATGAGAACCACGATAGTCAAAACACCGGTTCCGATACTGATGGCCCAGTCGCCCCACAATCTCTGAACAAAAATCGTCGCAAGAGCGGAAGCAGACAGATTGACTATGTTGTTGCCGATAAGAACCGCCGAGAGCATATTCTGATAATCATCGAGAATCTTCTGAACCGCCAGAGCTCTCTTATTGTTTTCCTCCACAAGCGTCTTAATCCTGACTCTGCTGACACAGCTCATGGCCGTCTCCGCAGATGAAAAAAACGCCGATAAAAATACAAGAAGAATCAGAACGATCAACTGTATTATATTTTGTTGCAAGTCTTTGTCCCCCTTTAGGTGTTGTTATGCTGTAACAGTACCGCCATCCATCTTCGATACCACTTTTTTCTTAATTATAAAGTAACTGATAAGATGTGCGGTAGATGTAATTGTCCAGGTCACAGGATAGGATATATAAAGTACCGTAAGGTCGTGATATATCCTGAACGCAGTAAGTATCCATACAATTCGAAGTCCGCAGGCTCCAATGATCGAAACTATCATTGGCACAGTGGAATATCCCATTCCTCGGAGGCTTCCGCAGATGACATCCATGCATCCGCAGAGGAAATAAACCGTGCAGATAACTGCCATACGCTGAACGCCGTACTGAATTGTAGCAGGCTCCTTGGTATATATGCTAACAAGCTGTGCACCAAAGAAATAGAAAACATTCCCCATCACAGCTCCGACCACAAATACAACCGCAAGGCAGGTTCTAAGTACCTTACCGATTCTCTCCGGCTTGTTTGCACCGACGTTCTGGCTGGTGAAGGATACGCAGGCCTGGTATACGGAATTCATCGCCATATATACAAAGCCTTCAATATTTGCTGCCGCCGCACTTCCCGCCATAGCAACGGAACCAAATTCGTTGATTGAGGACTGGATCAGCACATTTGAAAATGAAAAAATCGCACCCTGAAGTCCTGCAGGAAGCCCGACACGAACTATCCTCTTTGTCTTGTCCATGTCCACTCTGATTTTTCTGATGCTCAGTTTATACATCTCATCCGTTGTTATCAGCGCCTTTACTATAAGACCTGCTGATACGGCCTGCGCAAGGATTGTTGCCAGTGCAACACCCGCAACATGCATATGAAAGCCTATTACAAAAATCAGGTTCAGAATTACATTTATCACGCCTGCATTCATAAGGTAGTAAAGAGGCCTTCTGGTATCTCCGGTCGCCCTCAAAATAGCCGCACCGAAATTATACAACATTGTTACCGGCATTCCGATAAAATATATTCGCATATACAAAGTCGAAAGGTCAATTACTTCCTTCGGAGATCCCATCATCTCCAGAATTGGTCTGGAAACAAGGATACCTATAACGGCAATAATAATTCCGCCGATAAGAGCAAGTGCAACTGTCGTATGCACTGTCTCTTCCATCTCCTTCTTCTGTCTTGCCGCAAAATATCTGGCAGCAAGCACATTGACACCCACGGAAAGACCCATGAATACACTAAGGAGCATGTTTATGACAGAGCCCGTTGAGCCTATTGCCGCAACGCAGTTGGCTCCCAGGGTATCGTCTCCCGCGAACTGGCCTACCACTACTATATCCGCAGCATTAAATAGAAGCTGCAGTACGCTCGAGATAATTAAAGGTATGGAAAAAAGGAGAATCTTCGGAAGAAGAGCCCCCTTAGTCATATCTATCTCGTATTTTCTGTTTCTGTTTTTCATAATCAATGCTTAAATTCTGTTTTGTAGAAATCCTTGAAATCTGCGTAGCCCTGAGCACCAAGCTGTTCCTTCTGGAACTTTTTATTTTTGTTCATGCGCACAACAAGGACCTGGCGTCCGTTTGCTCTCTCCTTCTGTGCCTCGGCGATAATTTCGGAAAGCTGCTCGCCGCCGATACCCTTTTCAATAAGGAAAGCGACTTTATCCTTCTCATCGGGAATCTTGAAGCCTTCATCCATCATGATCATGATAATACGCTCAAAACCGATTGAGAATCCGCAGGCAGGTGTGTCCTGACCCGTAAACTTGCCGACCATCTTATCATAGCGTCCGCCGCCACCGCAGCTTCCACCGTACTGAGGCATAGCTACCTCAAAAATAGTTCCTGTGTAGTAACTCATACCGCGAACAAGTGTGGGATCAAATACAAGCTCGAACTCCGCACTCTTTGTAGCATCAACACTTGAAATGATCTCCTGAAGGCTGTTCTTAACGTCAGCGTCAAGGAAGTCGCCGAGAGTATCAGCAAGGAAGCTTATTCCTTCAATAGCACCCTTTCCTTCAACATTTTTAAAGAGGTCAAGGTACTTATCAATGCTCTCCTTGGCAAAACCATCCTTAAGGAGTTCTTCCGCAACACCCTCAAGACCAATCTTATCCATCTTATCAAGTGTTATGAAAACAGAATCATAGGATTCCTCTGTAAAGCCAGCATACGCAGCCATGGCCTTAAGCATACGTCTCTCATTTATTCTGATCTGGAAGCCCTTAAAACCAAGTCTTCCGAGAGTTGTTGTCGTAGCAAGGATAAGCTCTATCTCAGCAAGATTGGTGGGCTCACCGAGAATATCAATATCACACTGCATAAACTGACGATAACGTCCCTTCTGCGGTCTGTCTGCTCTCCATACATAGCCCATCTGAAGTGCCTTGAAAGGTGAAGGCAGTTCATTCTGGTGGTTGGAATAGTATCTTACAAGCGGAACCGTAAGGTCATAACGAAGTCCCGAATCCGTAAGATCGTTTTCTTCCTTTGCGGTCTCGAGATTGAGCTTCTCTCCTCTTTTCATTACCTTAAAGATGAGCTTCTCGTTCTCGCCGCCCTGCTTGCTGTTAAGGTTTGCAAGAGATTCTACGCAGGGTGTATCTATGGAAGTAAATCCAAATCCTGCATATGTATCCTTAATAATACCGATCACATAATCTCTGAGTTTCATCTCCTCAGGGAGTATATCCTTCATTCCCGTTACGGGTTTCTTTATAAGTGTCATTCGTTAACCTCTTCTTTCTTTATTTATCCTTACAACCACCGCAAAGGGTTGCTGAGTACTTTTGCACGCTTTACGATTTCCTCGCGGTTATGCTTGATGTAGAACTCCAGGGCCGCAATCTCCTCTTCCTCAAATCCGTCGGATTTGAGAATTTTATATCCCGGAATAATGCCCTCAGCAGTATCGTTCTCCCTCAGCGATCTGGGCCGCGAAAAATAAATCCTTATGAATGTCTTTCCGGATTTTGACGTCAAAAAGCCTGTCTGCGTCATTTTCAGTTCCTGACCAAAATTCTTAGCCATATTTCCCCCATAAGCAAAGATAAAGTCTTAAATAATCCTTATCATCATACCATATAAAGGCATACATCAAAATATGATATATGTGACCGGCTAAAAATACAAGTCGGAATTCAAACTTCGCACACCCCGGGGCCGGCGGACGGAGCTCTGGGGGCTGTGCGAAGTTTGAGTTAACGAATTATAAAATCTATTAAATTACTGTAAACATGCTTATTTTCATGCGTTTTATCGTAAAATTATAGTGTAGTGTATTCACGTACATGTATTCGTAAAGGAGATCGTACAAATGGCTAACAACGAAAACAACAGCGGATTCGAGAAAATCCCATTTATTAAGACCGTTGCCGGGATGAGTCTTATGACTTATCTTGCACTGCTGATTTTGTTCGCAATATCTATAGCAGTAGTTGTTACTGAAATGATGAATATCACGAAGAACTCCATAGCTCAAGCTGAGCAGGTGCAGGGTGTTATGAATGATATGCGTGTATTTGAAGTAGACATGCGTATTGTGGACAATGATGGTTTTGCCCTTGCATCAAACTATGAAACAATAAAGGGTCTGGGCCAGATTGAGACTAAGGTTCCGGAGCTTCAGAACTGTCTTGCAGAAATGGACGAAGCATCCGCCGGAATAACATCAACATTTACAGAACTTACCGGCGCAGACAGTACAGCTTCAAAAGCTGCTGCAGTTATAGCCGAAAACTATGCCACTTACAAAACAGGTTATGAAAAAGTTGTAACAGCTGCTCAGACAGGTGATGTAGACACAATCATTCAGGTCGTTTATGTCGAATGTGCAAATCAGCTTACAACCATGAAGGAACAACTTGAAATTCTTGATAAAGAAATTGATGCCGTTCAGCAGCAGTCCAGTGAAGCTGTCTATGCAAAAGCCATGAGAGCAATCGGAGTAGTTAATTTGAATATGGCAGTATATATCATCTGCATCATCGCATTCTGCTTCTTCAACTATCGCAAGGTGGGCCGAAAGGTTAATCTCATTGCCGATGAGATCAATGATATCATCACCAATATCAATAACCATCAGGGCGACCTGACAGTAAGACTTGAGACAAAGACCTCTTCCGAGCTTGTGCATATCAAGCAGGGCTTCAACCACTTTATGGAAACCCTTCAGAACATCCTTAGAGAGGTTAAGAACGGAACGGTTACACTTACCGAATCCTCTGAGAGTATGACAAACCAGATCGTTTTAGCCAACGATAATATAACCAATACTTCCGCAGCTCTTGAAGAGCTCGCAGCAAGCATGCAGAACGTATCAGATACCTCCAAGGTGATGAACGAGAAGCTCGACAACGTCAAGGAAGCTACCGACAACATCAACTTTGGTGTTGAAGACGGTACTGCTAAGGCTGAGGAGATCAGAGCTGAAGCTATCGAGATAAAAGATGGCGCCCTCCACAAGAAGGAGAATACCGGTGCCAAGATGGAGAACCTCTCAGGAGTGCTTGAGCAGTCCGTTAAGGATAGTGAAAAGGTTAAGCAGATCAACGAGCTTACCAATGTCATCCTTGATATCGCTTCACAGACTAACCTCCTTGCCCTCAATGCTTCAATCGAGGCGGCAAGAGCAGGTGAAGCAGGACGCGGATTCTCGGTTGTTGCTGAAGAGATCAGCTCCCTTGCCGACAACTCCCGCCAGACAGCTGCCAACATCCAGGATATCAGTAATGAGGTTACCCAGGCGGTTACCACACTGGCCGACAACGCTATGCAGGTTCTTGATTTCATCAACACCACAGTGCTTAGTGACTACGATGCTTTCGTAGAGACAGGTGAGAAATACGAAGAAACCGCAAAGCTCATCAATGAGATGCTTGACGGCATAGCTGATCAGACTCAGAACCTCAACACTATTATGGAAGAAATGAGTGATTCCGTTACCTCTATTTCACAGTCTGTAAACGAGGCTTCCGATGCGATCAACCAGTCCGCAGAGAACTCTCAGGACATCGTCGACGAGATCAGCGGCATCAGTTCCGCTATGGACACCAACAACGATGTTACAGAAAAGCTGAGCGAGAGCACAAGACAGTTCATAAATATCTAAAAAAATCTCTTGAAACAATAAATAGGGCTTGGGATCAATCTTTGGTCCCAAGCCTTTAATTATTTCGAAGTAATTCGAAAACCAATTATTTTAAAGTCACTTTATTTCTGCCACTTTCCTTTGACATATAAAGTGCTTTATCCACACGATTGAATACATCGTCGAAGGAATCCTCATCGCGAAGCTCTGTAACACCTACAGAGCAGGTCAGCTGACCGATTTTCGGAAAAGTTGCTGCTTCAACATTTTTCCTCAAAGTTTCAGATACCTCATAAAGCTCATCTCCGGTCTTCCCTCTGTAGACAATGACAAATTCTTCACCTCCCCATCTGCCAATATGGGCGTCTTTATCGACAACCGTCTCTTCAATGATGTGCGCGAATTTCTTAAGTGTGCGATCACCTGTGGAATGTCCGTGGTTATCATTAACCTGCTTAAAGAAATCAATGTCGATCATCATGAGGGATACAGACGTTCCCTCCTTTTTATGTGCATCGATAGCGTTAAGTATCTCCGTCTTAATTCCGCCATGATTGAGAAGTCCCGTCAGTGAATCGGCTATCGCAAGCTCCTCGTATTGCCTTAAGGTACTCATGATATCTTCAAAGTTCTCATGAATGTCCTGTACCATGAAGACAAATCTGAAGTCATCCTCATTAGCTGTTGCAGTCCTGCTGAAAATGAGTTTTACCCAGATATATGTACCCTCAAGGTTCATCATCATACAGTCAAGCGATATTGTGCGTCCCGGTGCCAGATTGGCCTTCAGGTATTCAGGATCCGTGATCTTAAGAAACTGATCCTTATCCTCCGGAGCGATCATATTTACAGTCATCAAGCGCCACTCTGAATATTTTATGCTTGAATTCACAGTCTCATCGGATATCTCCGTCACGCTTAAACTGCTGGTCGTATCCTGAACAAGGTCCACGTACATTGAAAACAGATAGGTGTTCTGTATCGTATTGACCTTTTTGGTGGTCATGAATTCCTCAACATACTCATCGTCGTCAAGTTCATCCATGACAAAAATATACTGTTTCTCATTTCTTGTCGGATAAACCTGCATCTGTACAAAACGAGGTGTACTGCTGCCTTCGAGAAAAACCTTCAGTCTTCTGCTGAATTTTCCTTTAAAATCCGCATAGTATGATACAAATGCCTTGTACTCGTCAGTAATCAGTTCACTTGAACCCTCAATATGAAACCAGAGCTTCTCTATCAGGTCATGATAATCACCGGTTTCCTCAATAAACTCTTTGAACATATTTCTGCGAGTCATTGCCCTGTATCTGTTGGTTGTTGCATCCACAAGAATAACAGCGTCGACATTTTCATGTAAAAGCTCAAGTACTTCCTTTTCCGTATAGCTTTCCAGGCTCTTTCTTGACATTTTCCTTCCCTCTGCAATGGGTCCTCTAATCATTCTTTTTATTGAGAATGAATTCCATTAACTTATTTATTATATATCAAATTCAGCCTGTATGCACGCTTATCCAACGCCTGTGACGCTGACATTCTCAAGTCTTGTGAGCGCAGGAATGTTGAAGTTGTCATACTGGCGCTTTTCCTTTGACATATACATCTCATTCACAAAGTCTGTCATGCAGCCTGAAATCGAACCTCCGCTTACAGGGGTAACCTTTTCGCCGTCGTGGTAATAACCAAGTCTTATCTCTCCCGCGATATCTCCCGAGATGGAATCAACAGCAAAATCCGAAAATTCAACTATCTCAAGGTATTTTCCGCTTCTGATCTCTTCCGAAGTCTTGGAACCGCCTTCCACATCAAAATTGCATGCAAGGTATGAATCCTTGATTCCAAGGTAATATCTGAATCTTCTTCCACCAAAGAAGGTGGTGGGAACATTTTTATCAAGAACTGTCATATCCCTTATTACAGCACCTTCATCATCCACATCGAAGTTTTTTGATGAGTTCGGCAGGTATTTTACGGATTTCAGGGTAACTTTATCTCCCTTTGCCCTAGGCGCAACTTCCTTGCCAATCTCCCAATCGGAATACTTGCTGTATATAAAACCCGCATTGCACTTTTCAACAAACCAGCTGTATATCTGGACCGCATCGCTTGTCGGGAAAACAACTGCTGCCTTTCCAAGCTTCGGAGTAGGTTTCGCGATCAGCTTATCCTTACCATATCTGAGTACCTCTGCAATGTCCTTTTTCAGGTTCTCACTGTCGCAGCTTCCTGCCTTATACATGCGATAGAGCTCGATCTCATGCTCTTTATCCCTGGCATTTACCACAACCTCAACCATTGATGAGGGATATTCAAAGCTTATGTCGATTCCCTCAGAGTTGATGAATCTTCTCTTATTCTTTTCAGCAAAAATCTCATAGGAATTGATGTACTCTGTATCCGTCTCCGGAAGCTCCTTCATTGCCTTTACGAAGTTTTCCGCAATTTGGGAAACATCCACGTCCTCACTTTTTGATACCTCATAATCTTCGGGCTTATTAAGCTCATAAAAAGGGTTCTTTACATTTTCAGCCCTTGAGATGAGCTTATCGATTTCTTCTTTTATCTCTTCATCCGTAAGTGTCGGGTATATCTCTCCCGAAGCACTTCCGAGCATCTTGCCGTCGTCAAGCTTTTTGTAAACCTTGACGTTAATATGCTCTACATCTCTTACTCTGTTCTGGTCCAGTCTGTGCTTTATGAAATAAAACTCATACGCAAGTGTTGTTGTATCTGTAATCTCAAAGCCGTCCGCATCGGAGGCCTTGAGAATATCTATAATCTTGTCTGTCATTTTCTTTTCCTTTCGTCTTCCCCTCATCCGTCAGCTTCCCCCAAGGGGAAGGCGCTTCGAGGTACTTAACCTAGTCTAGCAACCGCCTTCAGGTAAGGGCCACCGTCGGAGACTTTAACCCACTCCTTGTGTCCTTTACCGCAGCCGCCGTTACCGAAGGATTCACGGTCTGTACTTACCATTGAAATTGAGCCGAGAAGATCCGGCACATAACCGGTCATAACTACAGGAGCAACAACTTTTCCCGTGAACTTGCCGTCTATAATCTCACGGCCTCTCGCAACGATGCACTGAATGCCCCAGTGCTTCGGATCCTCCATGCCGGAGAACATACCCTCAAGATAGTAGCCCTTCTTAACTGAAGCGATCATATCCTCCTTGGAGTCACTTCCGCTGTCGAACATCGTATTTGTCATACGTGTATAAACCTTGTGCTCGAAGTTCTCGCGCTTACCGTTACCGGTGGGCTTTGTTTCAAGTCTGAGCGCAGCAAGAGCATCACAGACACCTGTTTTCAAAATGCCGTGATCAATCTCTGTAACATCACCTGCAAGTGTACCCTCATCGTCAAAGGCATAGCTTGCAACGTCAACAACGCAGTTTGCACCCTCGTGCATCGAAACAAGATCTGAACCGACACGCTTATCAATATACTCCGCACCGAGAGCTCTGCCCTTTACAAACATATCCATCTCAACGCCGTGGCCGAAGGCCTCATGGGCGATAAGTCCAGTAACTTCGGGACTTGTGATAATCTCATATTCCCCGGGAATCACGGGATCGGCATCCAGCATATCGCCAACAGAATTAACAGCCACCTCGATTTTCTCCTCAAGGTCGTCAAGAATTCCGGCACCGCTTCTTCCCGAAACACCCTCGATTGACATGGTATTTCTGCCGTTCTTAGCACCTATTGCAAGAATAGAACCTTCTGTGTAGACATAGCTCTGGCGCATATCTCTGTTCTTTGTGAGGAACATCTTGCAGACGTGGGTGGACTTTGCGGATGCGGGTGCATCTATCATGAAATCCTTAAGCTTTACGGCTCTGTCGCTGTAGCTCTGGAGTTTTTCCATAAGTGCCCCGAGATCCACATCCTGAGGCATGATATCAGTCTCCATCTCTGTGAAAAGCTCGCAGGGCTCGTCGTCAAGCTTATCCGTATCAAAAACTTCTGTGGAAGTCTTTTTGATAATTTCAAACTGGTCATTCAGAATATTCTTTAGTTTTGAGGCGAAAGCGCTCACATCCTTATCAGGTTTGTTGAACGAATACTCGCTGTAAAGGCCATCCTTATATACTCTGACAACGCAGCCTCTTTCGGTCGTCATATTTTCGCTCGTAATCGCCTTGCTCTTCTGCGATGCCTGTATAGAAAAGCCCTTGGAATCGCTGGCAAGAACGCTTACGTAATCATATTCCTCCGAGAGCTCATCGATCAGCATTTTAAGGCCGGGTGCAAGCTCTGTAAGGTATAAAGAAAACTTTGCTTTCATAAAATACTCCTAACATTATATTTTTTGCACAAATACTCCTCTATTATATACTCTCGGGAAAGATAAAGACTAATTTTTCTTCAGACTCACATCAATCCTGCATCCATATCTCTCGCTATCCTTGCAAGATCTTCGTACTCTTTCTTCTCACGCTTTACACCGTACCCGGAGACTTCCTTTACACGTATTTCTCCATCGGGAGTAGTTATCGTTTTCTCCTCACGGTGAAGCACGTAGCGATTGCTGATGTGCTCACGAATACCGATGGTTGTTGTATATTTGAAAATCTTTTTGACCAATTCTTCTTTTTTATCTTCCCGGCAGAGGACTGTCAGCATGGTTCCCGGCCGATTTTTCTTCATGAAAATAGAAGTGGTAAATACGTCCAAAGCACCCTCTTCCATGAGACGCTCAGTTGCAAAGCCTATTGCCTCGGGAGTCATGTCGTCGAGATTGCAGATGAGTTCTGTGATGGTATCGGTGAGAGCTTCATCATCTTCATTGCCAAGCATCACCCTTACGCAGTTTGCCTTTGCGAAATCCTTTTTACCCATACCATAACCGATTTTATCTACACTCATAATAGGCTGAGGTCCAAAGCTTTTTGCAAAGTATTTGATAAGTGCAGCACCTGTGGGCGTGCATAGTTCTCCGTCGATATCTGCGCTGTAGGACGGAATACCTTTTAAAAGAATTGCGGTGGCAGGTGCGGGAACCGGAAGAATTCCGTGCGCACATTTTACATGACCGCTTCCCACATGGATGGGAGATGCGATCACGCTGGCCGGACCTATTTCATTCATAATTAAGCAGGTCGCCGTGATGTCTGCAATGGCATCCATACTGCCTACTTCATGAAAATGTATCTCGGATACAGGCTCACCGTGAACGGTGCTCTCTGCCTCTGCAATCAGTTTATATACGTTAAGGATGTCCTTTTTAATGGATTCTTCTATTTTCAGTGATTCAATTATATGCTCGATATCATGGAGGCTTCTGTGGCTATGGTGATGCTCGTTATCATGGCTGTGACCATGCTCATGGTGATGATGGCCCACATCCTCACTTGTCTCTTCTTCTCCATTTACCCTGACTTCCAGATGTTTTCCTGTAATTCCGCATTTTTCTGAAGTCACAAGCTCATAAGTTACCCCGGGAATCCCGGCTTCATTAAGCTTTTCAAGTATCTCATCTCTGTTCTCACAGATATCCAAAAGGGCTGCTGAGAGCATGTCTCCCGCAGCTCCCATCTTACATTCTATATAAAGTGTTTTCATGATAATTGTTATCCTTTCGATGGTTACGAGAATTAAATTGTATACTACTTAATTATATCACATTTTATTTATCTAAAAACACCATTTCTTTTAATTTTATTCCCGTAGGGGTCGTCGCCAGTCCTCCGGCCGCAGTTTCCTTTAGGGTTGTCGACATCACATCTCCGACTTCTTTCATAGCATCCAGGCATTCATCGGCAGGAATGTGAGCCTTAATTCCGGCAAGCGACATGTCAGCACAGGAAAAAGCTATCATCAGTCCCGATACGTTTCTCTTAATACAGGGAATTTCCACCAGTCCTGCCACAGGATCGCACACAAGTCCCATTTGATTAGAGATTGCCATAGCGCATGCATCTGCGCACTGTGCAGGAGTTCCTCCCATCAGCTCCACAAGGGCTGCTGCCGTCATAGCTGCCGCACTTCCGCACTCAGCCTGGCACCCTCCCTCAGCGCCTGCGATACTTGCTCTGTTTGCCACAACCATTCCGATAGCTCCCGCGGTGAACATTGACATCACAATGTCCTTTTCATCAAAGCCTCTGTCCTCGTATAGGGAAACCAATGCTCCCGGCAAAATGCCGCAGCTCCCGGCTGTGGGCGCCGCAACTATTCGCCCCATTGACGCATTACAGCCAGCTACCGAAAGTGCTCTTGCTATCGCCTTTGACATATTTGTCCCGCAGAGTCCGCCATCATTTTTTCCTGCGTATTCGTTCATGATATAGCCTTCACCGCCGGTAAGACCGGACGTCGACTTAAGATCCTTCTTCATGCCCTCTTGAACGGATCTCTTCATAACATCGAAATTGATTTCCATCTTTTCATAAAGTTCAAGCTCTGTTATTCCCATGCTTTCAGCCTGATCCTCAAGAGCAAGCTGACTGAGCTTTATATTTCGGGCATTTGCAGCGGTCACGAGATCGCTGATGGATTCGTATTTTAACATTTTGTTCCCCTCATCCGGCGCTTCGCGCCACCTTCCCCCCTAGGGGAAGGCTTTATTGTTATGCCTTCCCCCTAGGGGAAGGCTTAATGTTGCTCGCTAAACTCTTTTGATCAGAATTGCATTAAGGACGTGGTCGATGCCTCTTATCTCATCTACCAGTGTTTCCGGCGGCTTGTTGTCTATTTCGATAGTCATGATAGCTTCTCCGCCCTTTTCCTGGCGCGAGAGATGGAACTTAGAGATATTCAGGTCCTCATGCTCCCAGTGCATCATATTTGTGACGCTCGCAATAACACCGGGTTTGTCCTCGTGCATCACAAGGATTGTATTGTTGTCTCCGGAAAATTCCACGTCCATCCCGTTTATCTGTTTTACAAGAATATTGCCTCCGCCTACGCTGGCACCCTGCATCACGCCTTCGGAACCATCTTCAAGAAAGTAATGAATGCGCGCGGTATTCGGATGTGCTCCCTTGATGTTCTCTTTTATAAATGTGTACTCTATTCCCCGCTCGGCTGCAATCTTATGCGCATCCCTGATCTCGGGAGAATAACTTTTATATCCCATTATTCCTGCGAGAAGTGCTCTGTCCGTTCCATGTCCCCTGTAAGTCTGGGCAAAAGATCCGGACAGGGTAATCTCAACCTTTTTTAGTTTTCTGTCATCTATAAGCTTGTTGACAACTCTGCCGAGCCGCACTGCACCCGCAGTGTGAGAACTCGAAGGTCCTATCATCACCGGTCCTATAATATCGAAAACATTCATGGAATTACCTCCATTAAAAAAATGGAGCAGACACATCACACAAAAAGCGCTAGAATCTGCTCATCTTATTATTTTCCATCAAGGTCTGCAACTCTTACGGGTTCGCCGTTTAACAGGATGTAACCCTTTGGAAGCCTCGACGCATCCGGCATGGAGGTATTGTGCCCTTTTTCATGTCTGTGAGGCATAGCACCTGCGTCGTTTCTTGCATTTTTCCTATTGTATGTATTATATACCCCGACCGGCTTATGCGCGTGCGGCATCGATGAAGCTTCACGTTTACTGCTGTCAGCCGTTCCGCTCTTAGCTGCCGTTTGTCCGGCCTTTTTTCTTAAAACTCTTCCAAATACTGATAGCACAAGAATCCAGACTACTAACGACACAAGTCCATCCAGATTCTCTCCTACCATGGGTAAAACTTCCTCCACCTTTTCTCCCAAAAGAGCTATTACCTGTTCCATATCTCCTCCCGATATCACATCATGATTCTTTACTTAATTCCTGAAGAATAGCATCCACATCATAATTAGGGGCATAGTTTTCAGCAATCTTGCGAATAACTTCTATTCTGGTCACAGATTCTTCAAGGCGCATCTTACTCTTCCTAAAAGAAATTATACCACAAATAGGCATAGTTACACCGTATGATATGCCCCATATCCCATGTCTACCCCCAATAGACCTAAAACAAATCCAGCATGCTGTCCAGATATACTTCTTCCCTGACTTTTAGTTGGTATTCGGGTTTTGTCATGTAATAGAGCAAGAATTCCAGAATAATGGCGCTTCCAAGGCTTCTCCCTTCGATTTTGAAATTGGAGAAGCCCGCAGGCATGTATGTTTCTTGAATATCTTCAATTCCGATAAAACCTGGGTTCTTCATTGCATCGGAAAAGCGGTAGCCTCTGCCTGCTTCGGGAGAAACGCAGGCATGATCGGCGCAGTTTTCACCGAGACTTTTCCTGCTGACATTTTCATAGCAATTCTTTCTGTCATAACAATCAAACCAGCAGCATTCATTGCACAAAAATTCCACCTTCTGCTTCTGCAAAGGTGAAAGTGCGCATAGTTTATCCAATTCCTTATTTAGTCTGAAGTCCGGTACAACATAGCTGAATTCACTGCGGTCAAGCTCTTTTTCAAGCTCTGAAAACTCAGTCAACACCTTTGTCGTACTTGAAACAAAATAAAAACCGGGATAGTTTTCCTTTAGATATTTAAGAAGAATATCTGAGTGAAGTATTATTCCGTTACTCCCCTCTGCACCGCTTTTCTCAAACAAAGCACACAAGTAATTGCACTTCTTATCGGAAAGGTGCTTCTCCTCAAGCAGAGAATTACTGAACGTAAGCCGCGCAGAGATTCCGTACTGCTTCATCAGCAAGGCCACCTCTTCCGGGTCTGCATCTCCGAAACCCACTCTTCCGCCACCCCATGTGCAATCGCCGGGAGCGCCATAAATTGAGCCTATTTCACACCAATCATAAAAATACTCCCTGCGCTCTCTAAAGAGCGGCAGGAAGATTTTGTATAAGTCATAAAATTCGAATAAACCGGGGAGATGATAATAAGCTGTCATTTTATCCCTCGTCTCTCCATTGCCTGGATCAGATACTTGATTTTCTTTTTTACCACGTCTGCATATTTGGGTTTTAACTTATTCTGAACACCGATAAAATCTCTGATAGTCTCGATATCTTTATCTCTCATATATGCCAAAGTTTCTTCATCCAGTTTGAGTATATCAATATTTTTATCACAGATTCGTTTAGATGCTATATATCTTTCCATTCAGAACTTCCTTCATTCAATAATTATAAAGCCTCTCTATATTATATTCCAGAAATCTAAACCTCCGATAAAGTTGAAATTAAAAATACGAAAAGCATCCGCTGCGAATTATATTCCATTTTGTGTTAATGAAACGAAATCACCTTGTCGTAGTCATAGCCTCGGTCAGGAGTGAAATCTCTCTTAGTGAGAGTAAAATATAATACTCCATGCTTTTTCAATGTAAATGAAACATCCGCCGTTCCGTTCTTTGATACTTCAATGGAGCTCGTCGTAAGAGGCCATGCGGCGCTCTTAATCATTTCCTTCTCCGCCTTCGACGGGTATGCCGGCTCTCCCAAGTCGTGCCACAATTTCAAGGGATTACAGCAGGTCTCATCGACAGTCTTTTTGATAAGTGTATATTCACCGGCTTCCGGAAGCTCAAAGTCCAAATCAGCGCTAATCTCCTCCTCACCTATATTCCACAATACTCCCGCATAGCCGGAATCATTTTTAACAATCACCGCCTTGTCCTCACGGTATACGCAATCTGTGCCAAACATTTTTAACTGCTTATAAAAATAGAAAGTCCAGAAGGTCGGCTTGGGAATATTCCCATCCGCAACCATTCCAAAGCCTCCATGGAATAGGGAATGCTGAACTCCCTGCTCCTCGAACACATCTCCGAAGGTCCAGTAGGAATATGCTTCATTCACATCCCCAAGTCCCGCCAGCTGCCCGGCAAGATATGCGGCATTCAAATTTGTATCATGGATTACGCCCCTTGGAGTATACGAGGTGCTAAATTCCGACAGATGTATGGGGAGTCCTCTGAATTCATCATAAGAATCCACAATATCCCTGGTGGACTGAAGATTCTCAAAACGCATCTTTGGATCCTCCAGTTTGGAATAATCATAATGTCCGATGCGCTCCGGGAATTCCACAGTGTAATGATGTCTGGTAATCCTGTCGGGTTTTATGCACTCCTTTTTGCAAAACTCAAGGAAAGCCTCTATCCACTCCGCATCCCTTACGCCGCAGATGGCAGGCCCTCCGACCTTATATCTTGAGTCATAGTTCTTAATTGCAAGAAACGTCTCCTTGAATAATTTGAAATATTCCTGCATGTCAGCCTTGTACCAAAAGCCCGGCAGATTGGGCTCATTCCACACCTCAATAGGCCATGTCACAGTTTCTTCTCCGTAGCGCTTTTTGAGGTGTGACAGAAGAGCAATAACCATATCTGTCCACTTTTTGTAATCCTTGGGTGGAGTGGTATTCCCCTTCCAGTAAAAGATCGTCTGGGTTCCGCTGGCAAGCTGGCCGGGCATGAATCCAAGCTCAAGATAAGGCCTGATGCCAAGTCGCAAAAAGCTGTCAAAAATCCTGTCTATATAAATATAGTTGTACTCTACTTTTGTCTCGCCGTCCTCTTCGTACTCGTTGTAGATAGCCACATCATCAGAGAAAAGACCGTGCCCTCTTATGTAGGAAAAGCCGATCATGTTCTGTACAAATTCGAGCTCTTTCAAATACTCCTCTGTCAGTGCCAGTCCGAGCCTTCCCGTGCCGACGCAGTAATCCACGTTATTATTGAATTCCATCCTGTTATCTTTTTTTACGATTATTTTTTCTCTGCTCATACCCTGATTCTCCCTGTTCCCTATAAAATAAAATTTTCTATAAGATAAAAAGCCTTATATGCTGCATTTTTAATGTAGCACATAAGGCTCCCGCACTCTAAAACAATATTGTTTTTATCATGCCAATTATTGCGATTATTTCCGTGATTTTTTCAGAAGCTCCGCGGTAAAGTCGATGTAGTCAAGGCAGGTGTTGCACTTCGGAGCATAGTCTATCAAAAGCTTCTTTGCTTCCTGAGCTTCCTTTGTCTTTATACATTCACGAATAACAGTTTTAAAGAGCTTCGTATCCATCTTCTTCGCTGTCTTTTCTATATTGTCACGGGTTTCCTTCTCAAGGTTGGATCTCCCCGAATATCTGACAAGAAGAAGTCCGGCGATGGAAAGATTTCTGTTCTGTCTCTTTTTCACAGACATGATCGTGTCGTATAACTGACTGATTCCCTGCATCGCATAGGAGTCTGCAGTTACCGGAATTATCACTTTATCAGCTGCAATAAGGCAGTTGTAAAGGATGATATTAAGTGATGGCGCAGTGTCTATAACGATGTACTCATATCCCTCGAGTTCGTCCAGTGCATCCTTAAGGCGATAGAAGCCTTCAAGATCGCCGTCAAGCATCTTCTCCGCTTTTACAAGGAGAGGGTCAGATGCAACGATATCACCGTTCTCTGTATGCTGGATAGCTTCCGCAATCGGCAATTTATCAGAATCGATTATTACATCATAAAGCGTAGCGACGTCCTCAATCTTGGCATCATAGGTGCTTGTACTGTTGCACTGAGGATCAGCGTCTATCAAAAGTGTCTTTGCTTTTCTTCCAAGAATTCCCGCAAGATTGGTTGCAGTAGTACTTTTACCGATGCCGCCCTTCTGATTGGCAACCACGAATATAGTAGACATTTTTCATCCCCTCCCTCAGAAATCAACGCAGCCGTTTACATTACCGTTAACAACATAGAAAACCTTGTGCTCCTCAGGCTTTATATAGACATCGATTTTCTGAAAATCCGCTTCCGATACTCCATGAGAAAGCGCATCCTCTTTGATTTTCTTTAAAATGTCATCGGTAGTGCGGTCACTGTTTTGATACTGAACGACGATGTTTTTCTGAGCAGTGGCAAAACTTCCGGTTGCTTCAAGTGCTCTCTTAACACTGCTTTGTCTGGCCATTTTTCATATCCCCCTTTGCAAGTCATTAGAAACTACAAAGATTATTTTATCAAATCCTTTGCCCTCTGACCACTTAGAAGAGGTTGTTTTTTCAGCAGGTCACCATAAATTTCATTATTTCCTTTATTCCGTTTGCGGCATCCCTCGCACTAACCTCAAGAATGATCTCACCTTTTTGGGCTGTCGCACCGCTGGGATCTCCGCCTATACCGATAGGCTTTCCTTCATCGGTGATGAAGTCCTCCCCCATCCAGGGAAGAGATGTGCTTCCGAAAAATGCAAGCTTTGCACCTTTTCCCGAGATTGAATAATGCCCCGTGCTTGAAGTCGTAAGGTCCACAAGGCTCTCATCCCTTGCCATCACCATGGCGGTTTCCATTTCTCCTCCGTGAAAATCGGCTTCATTTCCCGGAGTTATTGTCTTCTTTACTTCCGGATCCGAGAAAGAACCCGATGAAATCAAGTAGACATATATCCCAAGATCACGCCTTATCTGACGACTGACTATCTCTGCTGTTGCGCGGTTCCCTCCGTGGCAGATGAGAAGAGCTATATGCTTAAAGCCATGCCTTGTCAGGCACTCTGCTATGTCATACAAAACACTGTAGTAAGTCTGCGGTTTGAAAGATATCGAACCGCAAAAAGAAAGGTGTTCAACACTGTATCCCACAGGAATTGTCGGAAAGAAAAGAACCGATCCCGAAAGGACTTCATCGCTTTTATCCAAAGAGAGCTTCCCCATTATTCTCTTTTTCATCTCATCCGCAATGATCGTATCGGTGCCAAGAGGCGCCTGGTTTCCATGCTGTTCCAGTGCGCCGAGCGGTACCACTACGAGAGTCTTTTCTTTATCCACCTGCTCCATCTGCAGCCTTGAAAGATTTTGGTATTCCTGTATCATCAAGCTGCCTCCTGCACCTGTTCATTATCTGATCTGAGTCCCCTTGCTGAAGGAACAGCTGCGAGAAGTCTGTCATATACTGCGTAGCCTATGAGACTGTTGATTGCCAGTTTTACTACATTGAAAGGTATTGTCGCATAGATGATAAATGTCTGAAGGTTCTGGATTCTTGCATTTACTCCACCGACCATTTTTACGACATCATCAAGAGATACTCCCATCGCTTTTGCATATAAAGGAAGTGAAATGCAGGCATTTAAGAAGCATGCTGCACCGGTTCTTATAACAACACTGACTATAAGTGCTACCATAGCGGCCTTTCTTGTCTGTCCCATCTTCTTATAAACAATCCAGGTGGGAATTATGAAAAGAATGATGGCCATAAGGTTTACAAGCTCTCCGACATACATTGAGTTAGTTCCCGTGAGAAGTAGCTTTACTACAAGCTTGATGATCTCAACCAGTGCGCCTTCCGCAGGTCCCATAAGGAAAAGAGCGATGATTGCAGGCACGTCGCTAAAGTCAAACTTATAGAACGGCGGCATCATCGGCACCGAGATCTCCAGTGACATGAGTACGCCTGCAAGTGCTGCGAGCATTCCTGTTAATACGATTTGCTTTGTTGTGAATTTGTTTTTGAACATTTGATTGTTCCTCCCCGTGTTCTTTAGATTTTTGAACCGAAGGATTCCCGAGGAATAACAGCCATATCCGCATTTTTATGCGCCTGAATCACGAAGAAAAATCGTGAAACAAAAAAGGCGAAACCTGCATGGGGGCTTCGCCTTAATACGCGCACAATAAAACAGCAAAATAACAGCTATTATAATGCATTACTTCTACCATCCAGACTTTACTGTCGGTTTTGGAATTTCACCAAATCAGTCGCTTTCGCGAGTCGCGGACTGTCACCGCCGGTCGGGAATTACACCCTGCCCCGAAGAATTATTCGATTTTCTTTTTATACCTTATCAAAACACCTATGTATCGTCAATAGGAAAAACAGCGCTTTTCAGGCTTTTCCTCTATAGATGAAGCTCAGCATCGTAATGTCGTCAAACTGCGGTGCTTCTCCTACAAATTCATCAATCTCCTTTTTAACCGCCGGCAAAAGCTCTGTCGGTGACGCATCCGGATTTCGGTTCAGCGCATCAATAAGCCTCTGCTCTCCGAACAGTTCCAGATTGGCATCCGTTGCTTCCGTAACCCCATCCGTGTAGACAAACAGCCTGTCTCCGGGATCGAGATGGAACTCGCTCTGACGGAATTTAAGTCCTTCCATAGTGGCAACAGCCGGTGAATGTTTTGTCTTTATGAGTTCGTAGGAACCATTGCCTCTCCTAAACGCCGGATACTCATGACCTGCGTTGGCCTCGAGCGCATCACCTGTAGTAAGATCAATAACCACTGCCCATACTGTTACGAAGAGCTCAGCGTCATTTCCCTCGCAAAGCTGATTATTAACATTATATAGTGCCTCGCCCGGCTCTTCTCCCATCTGGAGGCGGTTCTTTATAAGTGTCTTTGCAATAACCATGAAAAGTGATGCCGGGACACCTTTTCCGGAAACATCTGCAATTACAAGAGCAATATGATTTTCATCCACCAGGAAAAAGTCGTAGAAATCACCGCCTACCTCTTTCGCAGGTGTCATGGTCGCATAAATATCAAGCTCTTTTCTGTCGGGGAACGGAGGAAAAATCTTGGGAAGCATATCCGCCTGGATCTGACTTGCAATGCTCAAATCCGCATCAATTCTCTCTTTTTCCGCGGTGACCTTCTGAAGATTAACCATGTAATCTTCAAGTTCCGTAATCATCTCTCCAAAGCTCTTTGCAAGCATACCAATCTCATCCATGATTTTCACATGAGACAGAATATCCTTTGCTATCTCCGGATCTTTCTTTTCGGAGTACTCTCTTACCTCGCGCTCAATGCCGATGATACGATGCAAAACATTTTTACTAAGGAGCAGGTAAAGAATAGCTGTAAATATGATAAGCACAACCGCTGAAACCAGTCCCTGGATGATCACATTTTTCATGATCTCGGAATTAACAACCGCCACACTTATTTCAGAGCATAGAAGTCCGACCTTTTCACCATTTATAACCACCGGAGCACAATAATTATACTGTTGGCCGAATTCGTTATTCATGATATCAAAGCCGTTCTGAGCTCTTCCTGTAAACCAGGTATCCCACATGGTTTGATGTATCTCCGGATCCTCGTAAACAACTTCCCCAAGCTTTAGAATTTCACGTCCATCTGGCGCTGTTTTCGTTTCCATCGTAGGATCAAACATATAGTTCATCTTCAGATCATTTTCACTCTCAGGATAGATGAAATATGTATACATCAGATCAAAACTGTCCGTCGCCTCAAAAAAAAGAGTAAACCATCGTTCAAAGGCGTAGTTGACATATAACCGCTGTCCTTCAAGATCAAGGTCATTAAAGAAAAGCGTTGTCCCGTAATCTTTTCCCGGATAATTTTCAAGAATATAATCATCAAAAGCACTCTTACTGACCGGAAGATCACTTTTGAAATCCACCGGAACCTGCACCAGATCAGGATGTTCCTGAAACCAGGCTTTCAGATATATGAACTCATCGCCTTCACTTTGTATCTGATTTACCAGATGTGTCGTTATCCTACGCAAATCCGAGACACACTCACTGTGATAGGATTCTGTCTGCGCAATATATGTCATAGTCCCGTTTACCAGGATCGTTCCCAGTGCAAATAAGGCAAAAACAATTATGAACATTTTTACCAGACTTTTTTTCTTCATTTCGTTAAGCTTCTGAGTATTTTCCATATCCACCATTTGTCCTTTTCATCATATGAAAAACCACATGAACCCTACATTTATATTGTATAAATAGGCGTTTGCAAAACGCCGAAAGCCGCATAAATACGGAGTTTTTGCTCTATAAAAAATGAATAACCCCTCACCGGATATGGTACAATAGAATTGACAAGAAACCACTGACCAATACCAAGAAAGGAGTTATTCTGATATATATGATACCATATAAACAGCTTTCTTTGGCTGATATCTATGCAGATTGCCAAGATAAATTTGAAAATGACAAGCCTGCGTTTTTGTCTCTATTAGAAAACCATATCGACCTTGATGAAATTATTCCGCTTTCTTTTATAAAGCATTTCTATGCATCAACGGGAAGATCCCGTAAATACCCATTAAAAGCTATGCTCTGGGCTTTAATTATCCAACGCATTTTTACTATCCCCACAGATCAGCTTCTACTGGTCTTTCTTGCATACTCGAAGCCACTTCGTGAATTCTGTGGTTTTACCAAAGTTCCTGATGCTTCTAAAATAACCCGCTTTAAGCAAGATTTTCTGGATGACTTACAGCTTGTTTTTGATAAGCTCGTTGATATTACCGAACCTATCTGTCAGGCCATTAACACTGACAAAGCTAACATGACCATTTTTGATTCCTCTGGTATTGAAGCTTTTGTTGCTGAAAATAATCCTAAGTATGCAAACAGGATAATCAAACAACTTAAGGCATATGCCAAAGCAATGGGCTTTGATAAATCCTATGATCCCTATAAGTCAGCCTATGGAGCAATGCCTTCTCATGCTTCTGCCAATCCTGAAATCAAACAGTTATATATCAACGGCCATTTCTGCTACGTTTTCAAGTTTGGCATTGTAACAAATGGCCTAGGAATTGTTCGCCACATTTCTTTCTACAACAAAGACTTTTTTACATCTCACCCGGATATTGTTGTCGAAAAGAAGTCTGATTCACCTGATGAAGATAAATGCGTTCATGACGCAAAACTTCTCATTCCCACACTACAGGACTTCTTTTCAATGCACCCACTTATCAATCCCAAAACATTTCTGGGTGATTCCGCTTTTGATTCAGCTCTTTTGTATAAACAGCTGCTTACAGGGGATACCTTCGGATCAGATAAGCATTTTTCAAAAGCGTATATCCCTCTAGCCAATAGAGGAAGCATCAAATATCCCGATTGCAAGGTCAACTCAGATGGCATTCCATGTTGTCCTAAAGATGATTCACTCCCAATGAAATCCGATGGCAAATCTTCAAGGAACAATGGTTTAGTAAGATATAAATTTGTCTGTCCCAAAATCAAACGTGTTTACAATAAATCTACTGGCAAATCTCTTCGTGAGTGTCAATGTAAAAATCCCTGCACTAATTCCCCTTGCGGCCGTATGATATATATCTATCCCGAAAAGAATCTACGTGCATATCCAGGGATACTGCGCGGTACTGAAGAATGGGATAACACCTATAAAATCAGAACCGTCGTTGAAAGAGATATCAATCACATGAAAGAGAATCTCTGTCTTGCAGGGCGTCGCACACAAAATGAAAAAACATTGCATGCTGATCTAATTCTTGCAGGTATCACTCAGCTCATCACCGTCGTTCTAGCTGACAAAATCAAACATCATGAGTATATCCGCAGTGTAAAACCGCTAATCGCGTAGGACTTACCAACTTCATTAAGCCATATGCTTATTAAAGTGCGCCAAAATTGCTAGTTCACATTTTTGCATCAAAGAATTCATGCTCTGCATGAATTCTTCCTTGTTTAAATTCAAGATTGCGAACGAGCAAAGCGAGTTTCGCAATTACCTAT
>NZ_ATVV01000024.1:0-54425 GCF_000420905.1 Butyrivibrio sp. AD3002
AATTCTATTGTACCATATCCGGTGAGGGGTTATTCATTTTTTATAGAGCAAAAACTCCGTATTTATGCGGCTTTCGGCGTTTTGCAAACGCCTATCACAATCAATCTATGGAGGGATATCTGATATGAAAAGAGAAAAAATAGCATGCTCCTGCAAAAACGTTAATTATGGCAAAATTCTCGATTCTGTAAAAAATGGCGCAGATACATATGAAAAAGTCCAGAAAGCGACCGGATGTGGTACAGGCTGCGGAAAATGCCGCGACTTCATCACTACCATGATCCGCAACATCATCATGTTTCCGGAAGATTACGAATAATCATAACCCAGATACCTGTGCTTCATCCCCAAATTTAGATGATTTTGAAAAAAAGAATAAATACACCCCAAAATCTATTTTTACAGCCGCATCAGCTACAACAATCCACAAAAGAGGAATACCGGGATTCATATACCCGACTGCAGCTATGATGATACATACAATTCCAAGCATTATCATGCTCGGGCCATGAACAACGAACCAAAGCAAAAAGTGGATTGCTGTTGCCAGAAGCACTCCCAGCCATATCTGTCTCCAATGCCAACCGGGGATAAATGGACCTGCTATAGCAAACATCAGAATGAACAGCGCCGCTATACTTATGTAAATCATCCTTATCTGTACTTTTGAGATGCTCCCCTGTGAAAGCTTTTTCCTAAGTTTTTTATTCACATTCACGCCAAAAAAGCAGGCATAATATCCAATAAGAAACACAAAAGGATTAACAAGAAACCTCCCACCCAAAACTGCGGAGATAATCAAAACTACTCCTATAAGCATGAGCCAAAGTCCGCATTGTTTCTTGTGATTAAATTCAAGCACTTCTTTCATTTTTCTCCTCTTTCAAATCAAGCCTCGTCATACCAGCCTTTACATACGTCGCACCATCCCTCTGCATCGACAGCTTTTTCAAGTTCATCAGGGGAAAGCTTAACGGATGTAAACTCATTCCCACCCGCCGGATGAACATATTCAAAGCGCTTCATCGAAACATCAAGCCAGATCGGGACTCCCGATTTTACTGCAAAAGGACATACTCCTCCGGGCTGAAAACCTGTCAATTCTTCAACAAGGTCCCTTGCCACCATTGAAGGCTTTGTGTGGAACTGCGCTTTGAATTTCGAACTATTAACTCTCCCATCTCCGGCCATTACAACGATTACAGGCTTCTCCTCAACCATGAAAGATAACGTCTTTGCAATTTCTGCTTCGCTGCAGCCTATCTGCTGAGCTGCATGCTCAACTGTATCGATGGTTTCAGCATGCTCAGTTAATCTGTCCCCAAAATTCCTTCTGATAAGATACTCTTTTACTGTTTCGTTTACCATTTCAATCCTCCCCGGCCACTATCATCAAGCATTTCTGTCCATATTTTATCACGTTATGAATCAGGTCAAACATTCATATGGCAAAATATTCTTTTTTCACCTTTCTATTTTATGCCTGACACATAGAAACATGCTAAAATGGTAGCCATGAAGGTTTTAGCAAAAATGGAGGGATTCGTATGAAGAGTTTTAAAAAGCTACTTATCTTATCAGCTGTTGTAGGACTGTTTGGGATGGCCCGCATACCTGCTCATGCAACAACGTATGATTCAGGAAGCAACACATATCCACTGGAAATAGGTGCAGGTGATGAAATAACTGCCGGCACATATACAGGAGAGATACATTTAAATGCAGGCGGAATCATAAGCGGCGGCACATTCAACGGGAATGTTACCGTATATGGTGATGACCTTTATACAGCGACCATAAGCGGCGGCACATTTAACGGTGAAGTTCGCCTTAATGAGTACGCAACAGTTACTAATGGTACATTTAATGATCATGTGATGCTCGGCGTTGGAAATATATCTGGCGGGTCGTTTAGTAATCTGCAGGTAATGTATTCAACCCCGTCTTTTAACATGGCATCTCAGGTTACAGGATGCACGATAACAGGACAGATTTCCGTTTTAAGTCCAAATGGCTACACTGTGAAACCTGTTATATCAGGAATAACAGCAACTTCAAGTGCTACTTTTCTTGATGTTTCTGCCCTTCCGGAATCTGACTGGGCTGGCATTTTTACGGCAGCAAGCGACCAGCATAAGACAGTTACATTATCCATTAATCCCCTCAGGACAATGGCGCTGCAAAATGTCCGTGCCGGCAGGTTTGATAAAATAAACCTGAAATTCGATCCTAATGGCGGAAGCGGAAACATGGCTGACGGTTTTGCATATAAGTATGGCTCGAGCGGTCTGCCCAATAATACCTTCACAAAAAGTGGAGCTACGTTTAAAGGATGGAGCACAAAAAAGTACGGGGCACCTGCCTATACAAATGAGGCTATTGTTTCGGGGACAAACCTTGGTAATGTAGGAGAAACAACCACCCTATATGCGATATGGAGCGATACTCCTGAAAATGAGCCCTCTGCCAATGAAGCTCCAGGAAATGAGAGTGGCCAGAAAAAATCAGATAAAGCGGAGCCACAGAATAACGAACAGGCTCAGAACAGTAAAGACACTCCTGCAGAAACTGGTTTAAAGCCCGGAGAGGAAACTGCAGATAAGTCAGGCACCAAGGTAAAGGCATCTTCTGATGGAAATGCAGTCACAGTAACGGGAACAAAAAACAAGAAGACCGTGAAGATCGGAAAGACCGTTACAATAGGCGATAATAAGTATCCTGTAACAGCACTCGGAAAAAAGGCCGTTACCGGCAAGAGAGTAAAAAACGTTACCATTGACGCAAAAAATCTTACTTCAGTCGATAAAAATGCTTTTTCAGGAGCCAAAAACTTAAAAAATGTTACGATAAAAGGCGTAAAGAAAGGCTCAAAGATAGCAAAGAAGATTGAAAAAGCTGCTAGAAAAGCGAATAAGAATGTCAAAATAATATATAAATAAAAATAACCATTCTTCGAGGGAAAGAATTTTGTTTTAGGGGAAATATGTATGAAAAAAGTGTGCTACTCTCACTTGGAAGAAGCAGGCCAAAGGCGGCATCAAAGGCTATGAGATACAGTACAGCACAGATAAGAATTTCAAGAAGGATGTTAAGTCTGTAACAGTCGGCAAAACCAAAACAACTACAAAGACGATTAAAAAGCTTAAGTCCGGCAAAAAGTATTATTTCAGAATTCGTACCTTCAAAAAATCAGGCTCTGACAGAATTTATTCTGAATGGAGTAAAACCAAGAATATCAAAGTAAAATAATATATGCCCTGTGTCGCGTTTCTAGCCGCAACACAGGGCCTTCTTTATGAAAACCTAATTGCTACTCCCATTTCTTCCACACTTCAGGCTGATACCCCAGTGTGGACTGCTTTCCATTCCTTACAACCGGTGTCTTAATGATCTGCTGGTTCTCAAGAAGCTTCTCCAGCTTGTCCTCATCAGCAATATACTTCAAAAGGGCTACGGCATCCTTATCCTTCGCATTGGGGTTCACCATGTTCATGATGCCTCCATTGGCACTGGCAACTGATGTGAGCTCGCCCTTACTCATGCCTTTTTCCTTCATATCAACGAACTGGAACTTTATGTCGCGCTCTTTGAAAAATCGCTCTGCTTTCTTTGTATCATTACACTTTTTCGTACCGAATATCTGTATCAACGTGCTACCTCCATATGCTGCCTGCTGCCAAAGCCGTCTTTTTTCAGATCAGAATCCAAATAATCATAACTCGTAGCCACAACCTTGATGAGATTCATAGGCTCCGGAAGTTTTTTCATGACATCAACCGGAATCTTCTTATGTTCCATTATCTTCAGGTACTCATCGGAAAAAGGTTCCACCATACCGGCAATGCCCTCTACCTGAAGGCTCTTAAGCTGTCCGAATCCACCATATGATTCAAATATAGCCAGGCCAACATTCTTGTTTTCTTTTAGCCCCTTGAACTTAAGACCTCCCTCTGAAAAGAAATAAAAATCACCATCCACATAGTTGTATTCAATAGGCGTATTTCTCACCATTTCCGAAGAAGCCGTTGCAAGCGCACAGGTATTATGTCCTTTTATAAAGCTCTCAATTTTCTCCTCAAGCGCAGCCTTCTCCATATGTACTGATTCTTTATCCTTCAAAATCCAATGATTTGCTGCTGATTCATAATCCATTTCCCACATTTTTCATTACTCCTAAAACAAATTGTTAGCACTATTATACTCTATCAGCCGTGTAAATAGGCCAACGAATAACCTTTTGATGGGCAAACCACCTACCAAAATCCGAGTCCTATGCCTAATTCAAGTGATGAAAATAATGAAGGCGGCAAAGATCTGTGTATAGCAGCCCTTGCATGTTGGATTATCGGCAATCTAATGTTGTTTACAGAGGTAGCAATAGTAGCCGGCTTCCTGCTTATAGCGGGCTTTGTAATTGCACTTATTGCGATGGAAAAGTATCCCGGAAGTAAGTTTGCCAAAACACTTACAATTTTATTTGTCATTGAGATAATTATCGTAATTATAGGCATACTCTATGTAATTCATACATGCATGTCCTGTCTTAATGGTGGCTGTTCAGAAATGGGTTAAAAAACCTCAACTAAAAAGAGCGGAACCTCTTACGAAGCACCGCTCAGCATAAACACTATTACTTTTTAAATAATCCACCGGCGAGATTCTTGATATCTCCCAGATCCAGCTTGCCGTCAGCAACTGCTGCCTGTACCATCTTGATGTCCGATTCACTGACATCGATGTTTGCTTTCTTGAACAGCTCCTTTGCCTGTGTCGGATCAGCCTTCGCAATCTGAGCCATCAGCTCCTTGTTACCATTGATCTGCTTGATGATTTCCGCAATGTCTGCCATACCTAACCTCCTTCATTATGAAAAACTTAATTGTTAGCAATATTATACTCCACCGGTAGAGCAAATTGGCAAATAACCAAAGGGGGGCATGTGATTTGTAAATGAAAAGGCTTTTTCGAGCATTTGGTACCCATCAATTTTCAAATCATGGGTACCAAGTCATTAAAAAGGTCTTCTCATTTACTTTTGGGTTTGAACCCACATTAAAATAAGGCTAAAATGTATACCAGAACGCTAAAGTACGCACTATGCATACTATTTGGTATTGGTTGCCTTACTGTATGCGTATTTGGTTTTATACTTTAATAGGGAATTATATGGAAGAAGAGCTTATTACTATGGATTATGATTGTGGCTTTTCCAATGATAATAAATGGTTCAGATATCGAGCTGCGGCTATTATCGTTGAAGAAGGATGTGTTCTTTTTGCAGGAAATGAAATTGATGATTATTACTACTCTATCGGAGGCGCTGTTCACATAGGAGAAACAGCTGAAGATGCCGTGAAAAGAGAAGTGCTGGAGGAGACCGGCGTCGCTTATGAAATCGATCGCCTTGCTGTGATTCATGAAAACTTTTTTACCGAGAATCAAGGCTCTTTAAAAGGAATGGATTGTCACGAGATAGCAATGTATTTCCTTATGAAGCCAAGGGGAACCAAAGAACTTCAAAGTGACAGCTATACTCAAGGAGTTAAAGAAAACATGTACTGGCTTCCGATCTCGGAACTGGACAAATACAGAGCTTTTCCGACATTTATGAAGGAGTATCTCCAGAAGGAACATAGTGGGGTAGAACATATTGTATCAAATGAAACTAAAAAAGCTACAAAACGCTGAGATCACAACTATATATCAGGAGCGTCTGGTTCACGATTTTATCGAGGATGAGCTCAAAAAGCTCCCGGTCATTCTCAAAGCTGTTGATGATGGAATATATGAGTGTCTGGGGATTTATGATGATTCTGAGATAATCGGGTACACATTCCTTGTGAAACAGGGAATGAATTACCTTGTGGACTATCTTGCTGTTTATCCAAAGCACAGGAATAAAGGTCTTGGCGGTGAAATCATCAGGATGCTTCGTGAATATATGTCAGAAGCCGGGCTTGTTATCCTTGAGGTAGAAGATCCCGCTTATACTAATGACCGCGACCTTAAAGCGCTGCAAACAAGGCGCATAGGTTTTTACAAACGGAATGGCTGCATCGATACAGGACTCAAAGTTAGGTGCTTTGGCGTCCCTTTTATCATACTTGTGCTTGAAAATAGCACTATCATATCCAATGAAAAACTGTGGGAGTTGTACCGGTCCTTTTATGGGGCAGTTTTTTCAATGGATATAGTAGAGAAAAATATAGAGTATCTGGGAGGATGAAAGAGCATAGGGCATCTTTTAAAGACGCCCTATTATTCTATACACTTTTTAATGATGTCTTTGATCATTTCAGCATAAGAGTTGTACTTTTTCAATTTCTTGTACAGAAAATTATCTAACTTATAATATGATTTATCTTCAAAGCTATATATGTAAAGCAAGGTTTCACTTTCGGCAAAAGACAATCTCTTTTCCTTGTCTCCCTGAGATCGCATATCATTGTATTCCAGTAGACCATATACTGTTCTATCCGGAATCTCTTCAAGTAATTCCTCATCTACTCCATATATCATGCATCCGTTATATTCAAGGCCATCCATTTCCTTCAAAAAGTCTATATGCTCAGAAGGAATCTCTACTTGAAAACGCTTCTTGGTTTCTTCCGCTAATCTTTTGATTCCCTCCTCTGTAGCAGGGGGATTTATTTCATCACCCCATCGAGATAACTCCTCTTTGATTTTTCCAATTTCTGCTTCCCACATATATGATCTTCCTCTTGAAAAATTAACTATTTTTTCTCTTGCTCAAAAATATTACAAATACGCTCCATCTTCACATGAGGAATTCCATCCTCCATGAACACATCAGAAACCACCTCAAAGCCTTCTTTTGCATAGTATCCAATAGCATATTCCTGGGCTTCAAGATATATTTTCTGTGCTTTAAGCCTGTTTATAGCTATATCGACTCCCTTATGAAGCATTGCTCCTCCGATGCCTTTACCATGCTCCAGAGTCACTACTCTGCCAATCTGTGCGACGCCTGCGGTATCATCATGATCTTTCCAAAAAACTCTGAGGCACCCTGCAACTCTTCCCGAATCATTCCAGCAAAATACATGAATTGCATCCTGATCCTTGTCATCCAGATCCTGGTAAATACACTCCTGTTCAGTGACAAATATTTCAAATCTTGTTTTTAAAATCTCATAAAGCTCTCTTGTGCTTAGCTCATTAAAATGCTTAATTACAAAATCCATCTTTTTCTCCAAATATCTTCACTTACTCCTCACTCAGAAGTCTCTTTAAAAGCTGCTCCTTGTTCTCTATGAACATTTTTGTAATCTGATAACTGTCCGTATCCTCGTACTCGATCGGATGTATCTGACCATCATCAAAGCTCAGAATTTCCGCCCCGGGTATACCAAGAAGGATTGGCGAATGCGTTACCATGATGAACTGCGAATCTTCCTTGGCGCAGTTCACTATCTCGATAAGAAGTGTAAGCTGTCTCTGTGGCGATAGAGCAGCCTCAGGCTCGTCCAAAAGGTATAAGCCATGCCCCTTAAAATTTGTTTGAACCAATTGGAGAAAACTCTCACCATGAGAACGCTCATGAAACTGCTGACGTATTCCCCTTGGATCTTCCCTGCTGTACATCTCCTCTGCCGTCGCCACATTATAAAAACTCTCAGCCCTAAGAAAATATCCCCATCCCGGTTTGCTCACACCTCTCGAAAGTCTTATCGCATCGCACAATTCGGAGTGTGAATCATAGGTTGAAAAACTGTAATTCTTCGTCCCACCCTCCGGGTTAAAACCATAATTTACAGCAATTGCTTCAAGCACGGTCGATTTCCCACTGCCATTCTCTCCAACAAATATGGTTATATTCTTGTTAAAAGAAAGATAATCCAGATCCTTGATAGCTTCTATTCCACGTAAATAGCTCCGTTTATTTATCTTATCCCAGTTGATGCTCACCCCTTGAATTGGCAAGCTGCACATTTCATCCAGCATAGAAAAACCTCTTCATCGTGTGCCAATGCCATACCATATGCTCCATCTTTTTTTCCTAACAAATTGCTAGCAATATTATACTCTAACTGCCATGCAAATGGACAAAAGAATACCCCAGTCAGCTCTGCATCGGTTCGGCACTGATTTGCACCTCCTGCAACAATTACCTCCTCTTATCTGTTCCATATATATAGACCACTATCCGGAGGACATTGAGAATCATGAAAAAACGCATTTGGGTACATATACTAATATTAGCAACACTTTCACTACTTGCACTCATACCGGTCAGAAGACTTACAGGTACCAAGTACTCCTATTCAAAGGATGATTTTATCGGACTTATTAACGGAGGAAGCGGCATAAACCGCAGCGATAAGATAGAAGATACCAGTGTCCTTGCTATAGTAAAAATGAATGGCAATGTTTTAAAAACAGAGTGGGATTATATAGATTTTATGGTTGATACATATGGCTTCGAAGCATCTGACTTTGATAATATGGATATCATACAGTTTGTAACCGATTTTTCTCTCGATACACAGATTGCTTCCAGAGAAGACGCTTGGAAAATATACAAATACACCGCTGATATATATCAATATACTGATATGACCAGAATGTACAATTTCATCTACAGAGATACCAATGAATCCGTACAAAAAGGTGATACTATCGTTAAGATAGGTTATTACTTTAACGAAGGTACCTTTGCACAGAGCTCTGTTTTTGATATTACAGAGGGAGTCTTCTATGTTGACGATCTGACAGCTCACAATATTCCTGACGGGGTAAGAGAGGAATTAAAAACCTTTGCAGAAAGATATCATTTGGATGAATGGAATAAAATACCTGTAGATGAGCCTACCGATCCTGATAGCACCGCAAACTATGCATGGCGCCTTGTATTTGTGACCGAGAGCGGCAATACCTGCTCCTACTATGGCGGGCTTGGGTATACAGATCCCAAGGGTTCTTACGATGCTATGTCAGAACTTACAGCAATGATAGAGACAATATGAATTTATTGATTGGAGGAACCGAGGATGGAAAAAAAGAAAAGTAGACATAGTCTGTTATGGGCTGTCATTTTCTTTATTCTTTGTTTTGCAAATAGCTGGTGGAGTGACACGCTGTTTGATAACCTATTTATTTTCGCACTATTGGTATACCCAATACTTTTAATCATACTGATTGTTTGCATTGTCAAAATCATTAAAGACTTAAAGGGAGAAAGGACAGTTCAGGGCGGCCTGGCATTGGTTTTGCTTATAGGAACATACTCTGTGTGTTCCCTTTTCCCTTTTGGGGCAGTCAAAGTAAAGGCTGACTACATGCGCCTTACGCCAATGAGACAGGAAGTGGTGGACAAAATATCTAGCGGAGAAATTGGCGGATCATCAGCTCTGGTCAACCTGCCTGCCAAGTATAAACGGGCATCAAGTGATGGCACGGTCTATGTCTATGAAAATGACAAAGATGGTATAGAAGTGGGATTTTGGGAATTCAGAGGGATGCTATCCGGTTCCAGAATTGTGATGTATGCTGATGGAGGTGAAGCGCAGATCCGAGACAATGAAGGCGGACATCCCGTTGTATCAGTAGAGTCCTTAGGTGGCAACTGGTATTATGTAGTGACAGATTACTAATAGTGGGCAGGGTGAGACTCGAACTCACGCTGTTTCTCTTGTCAGGGTTTTACAGACCCCTGCCTTCGCCGCTAGGCTACCTACCCAAAATGATCCCCACCGGACTTGAACCGAGTATCCCAGCCTTGAAAGGGCTGTGTCCTAACCTTTAGACTAGGGGACCGTGCACGGAGCCATGTTTACTCACAGCTCCACTATATAATTTTATATTAGGCGCTGACTTGCGCCTGAATACCGGTATCAATAACAATAATGTCATCCATAGGAACACCTAAAACACCGATAAGACAATCCGGCATCCTGACGCAACTTTGCTATGTTTTTTCCGGTTGCCACCATATCAATGGCAGGAATTGTAACCATGTTGATCTCCTTTCCTTTCTGCAAAAAAATACCGCCTGCCTCATCAAAGGTAAGCGGTACGCAAAACATGTTTATCTATCTGCTCTGATCCTATTGTCTTTGGATCCGTGCTAAAACAACACTTTCTCGCATTTGCCTATCTTTAAATGAGCGCATGAAATCAAATCCCCACTCATATTTATACTGGAGTGCTGATTCATAACTTTCATTATTCAGGCAATACATGCGATTAATTGTTGTCATGTCTCTTTCCTTTCCGGGAGCCTTCTGTCTGCTCCGCTTATCTCTTTCTATATCATATAGTAACACCGATATACTTAGCAGTCTATTATACTCGTAGTATAAAACTCCTTAGTAAAAAAGCCCCTCCGCCATTTAACACCGAAGCTCACTCCTTCCAAATACAATAGCCCAATCCTTAAACAGAATTATCCTTTTTTAGCTTCTGACTCCGACGATATAAAGCAAAACTGATGCAGATCGCCGCAATTGAAATAATCAGACATGTATACAGAACCGGTCTCAGAAGGGTAGCATATTCTGTTTCCTCAAAGATTCCATCCATATGCAGTTTTATTGAAAAATAGATCCAGTAGGCCGTAGAAGCAAAAGCAACAATCCATAAACCTACACGAATCACAAATAATCTCTTTATCTCTGCACTTATTTTATCCGACATCACTCGTCTCCTCAGAATAAGATATTCAATAATCACGATACCAATATTATAAGCTAATCTAACCTAAATCCCAATGTCAAAAAGAGCTCTCAGATCATATGTCTGAGAGCTCACATAATACCTAATCTTGTTATTTATTTTAATTTCTTAACCTTTGCCTGTTTTTGAAAAAATGCCACGCCATAACACAATATCTGTTCATATCCATATAGGCCTTCAGCATACTTCATGTCAATTATCTGTTGAATTGCTTCATTGCAATCTTTATCCAAATCCGATTCCTTTTTAGACTTCTTCGCCTCAATAATGATTGCCCTTCGATTCTTTTTATCCTTCAATAAGATATCCGGTCTGCCCAAGCCCTTTTCCTTATTAGATTCGACATTGTAGCCTCTTCCAACAAAAATACCTGCAAGGAATGCATGATAATAATCTTCATGATAGTCGTTATAACTAATTGTATTCCATAAAAGATCTGATATTATCTTAGTTGCTTTATCCTGATTGTTTTCCCATAATGCCAATAACAATTCAGAAATTGATTTCTTATCAGCAGTATCATTAAAAAATTCCACGACAGTATCTTCAAAAATCGTCGCTATTTCCATATTTGGAATACGAAGCGATACTGTTTCCGAGGCTTCACTCTGATCAGCCTTTGAAACATATCCGGTCATCAGAAGAACACTCCACAGATTATCTTCTGATGAATGTAATGTATCATATGTTAACTGATCCGTTATCTTTGATATTACAGATCCGCCGTTTAACAATTCTTCAAATTTATCAGCAACATCAAAATCTGTACGTTTAACAAATGTAAGCAAAATGCTGTTATGACTTGTATTTTTCCAATAATTCTTAGGTAATAGATTAGTATCCTTTTTCAGATCTGAAAGATAATTTATCACATCCCAGGGACAATATAGCGAATTGCTTCCAAAAATATATCCGTTATACCATTCTCTAACTGATTCCTTTACATCCTCTCTACCTGCTGCAGCAAGAATTTCATCAACATCCTTATCAAGGAACCCAAAATATTTAGAAAAACCCTCATCTAAAACCGAATAGGATGCAAAATTATTTGTTCCAGTAAATATACTCTCCTTAGCAATGCGAAGGCATCCTGTTATTACAGCAAACTGCAAAAACTCATTATCTTTAAGAGCACTACTCATTATCCCCTTAATCACATCGAGCATCCTTGAATAGTAAGAATTCTCTCTTGTATCCTTTTCACTGGCTTTCGCAAGCGGTACATCATATTCATCAATTAGGAGAATTGAATTCTTACCATAAACAGCATTCATCATTCTCATAATTGTTTTCAGCGAATTCTTTACATCCGCTTCATCAGCTTCCTGAGCCTTAAGCTTCATAAAAATTCGTTCATCATCTTTATCAACTACTGTATCAATAAAAATTGGTGCAAGCTCTTTACAAAGATCTGCCAGCTTGGTCTCCAGCATTTTATATGCACCTTCAAACGTCTCAGCTTCCACGTCCTTAAAGGAGACAAATAGCACCGGATACTGATTCATCCACGTCTTACAAAAGTCTTGATGCCCAGAGATATCAAGACCATCAAACAAAGTATGACTATCCTTCCTAATATTGAAGAAGTTTTCCATCATACTCATCATCAATGTTTTACCGAATCTTCTAGGTCTGGTAAATAAACTTACCGCATTATCAGTATCATGCACAAGCTCATATAAAATCTCGGTCTTATCAACGTAATAATTACCGGATTCTCGGATATCTCTAAAATCGGATTTACCTACACCAACTTTAAACTCCATCTTCTGGCTCCTCTACATCTATCTCTGTTCTATGAAAATTATAAAATTTATACATAGCTCTTTCAAGAAGTTAACTTACCCATATCGGCATTTTTTGCTATTTTTTGCAGGTAATGGTACATTCTCTAACTCCTTTACAATCCCCCATACATATCTGTTTGGGAGAATTCCCCCACTTAATTAACTTTATCTAGCTTCTTCCCTGAATCCAAATATGATTCTGTATGGCTTAACAAATTGATCCTTAGCTTTTAGTACATCGGGCGTTATGGGTCTAGCAATACTACTAGCCTTTACCTTTTCGTACCATGCCTTAACTTCACCATTAAATCTTTCCATTTCTTGTAAATCTGTTTGTATTGCAGTCATTGCGTGCCTCCTAAAAATTTAGATTGCGGTCAACTTCTGTACATCAAAGCACCACTACCACTGCCCACAATTTAACAAATTTGTTGTCCAATAAATACACCTTGCTGAAAATCAATCCAATAGTGAAAATAGCATCCGATCTATATTCATAGCTTGCCTATAGGTTTCCGGTATAGTCAAGAATGTCTCTTTTGCATTATTAAGTATAGCGATCCAATCACGTTTCTCGTTCCATGGTTATCCGTAAGCCCCTGATCATACATATATGAAAGAAGGGCGAACATCTCCATCCTAGTTGCATTTTGGGGGTCTACATCATTTATACGGACTTCATATTTTCCCACTTTTACCACAGGCTCTGCTTCAGATACTCGATTCACACCATATTGAACACTTTGATTCCAATAGTAATCAGATGCTAGTGCGTTTATTCCCATTATGAAAATCGCCTCCTTCATAGCAAAAAAACGTGTCCTTTCATAGGATGATCCAATCCATTGAAAAGACACGCATATCCATTGCTATCTTTTTTATCGGCAAAAACATTTAGAACCTTTAAGGCATTATTTGCAACAAGCTCCTTTCCCATCAGTGATGATCATTCCAATAGTCTTCAGCTGCATCATAAGCCTCGTCTTCATCATCATAATCATCTTCGTAGTCGTAGAATTCTTCGTACTTATCATCAGCAAAATCTTGAGCAGACTTGTAACTGTATACATCATATGAATCATATTTCTTCTTGGAGCTTGATGATTTCTTAGAACTCGAATATGACTTCTTGCTGCTGTATGATGGACTGCTGCTTGATGACGTGGAAGGTTTATGTACATAACAGTAGATGCTGCCTGTACTTCTCTTCCTGGTACATCCTGCCTTAGCACAATTACTTACAGTAGTACTTGAATAAGACTTAGAACTGCTCGAATATGAACTACTTGAAGAACTTGTCGAAGGCTTATGCACATAGCAGTAGTAACTTCCGGTGCTCCTCTTCCTGGTACATCCGGGCTCTACACACTGGCTACTATATGCACCTACACTCATAGGTATACTTCCGAAAATGGTGATTGCTACAGCGACTACTGTAATGAAAGAAATAATTGTCTTCTTCATGATCCCGCCCTCCTGAACTACTGCGAAAACGGTGTGGTATCTCTATATACAAGATAAACCTTTTGAATTGCCAATTATATATCTGTTTTGGAGAATTATGTATTCCTATTTTTCTTTATCCTATACTGTGCTAATCATCTTACATTTTTAAACTCTTTCCTCATCTTCTCCACATGCTTTTTCTGCTCTATTCTGTCACTTCCAGTCGTATCGAATTCCATCAGCCCGATAATGTCAATATAAAAATAGAGGGCAGACGAAAAACATCTGCCCTTAGTCATTATCTTTTCTTATATTTTATCCCCTTAACAGGCTTGCTCTTTTTTAAGAGCTTCACATACTTGTCATAAACCTTTTTGGGAATGGATGCGGTTGCCTTCTTTCCAATATTTCCAAAAGCCTTTGTTCCAATCTTATTAACCTTTTTACCCGCAAATTTGATCTTTTTGAGATTTCTGCAGTTATAAAATGCTTTCGCGCCTATCTTCCTTACATTCTTGGGTATTGTTACACTCTTGAGACTGGAGTTGTTACTATAAGCCCCGTCGCTGATCTCAGTTACCTCATATCTGTACTCCCCTACTGCTACATAAGAAGGGATACTGTTTCCACTACCCTTAACAATAGCTGCCTCTGTGCCATTTACGACAATGGTCTCCCCCGACACTGCAACATGCCCACCACTATAAAAATCTGACACAGCAGTTGGGTTAACAACAGAATTTGCAGCCGTATTCTGAGAAGGATCATTGGCATTATTAGCAGTATCACTCCGGGCTTGCTCAGTCGCGATATCTAACTCAGTAATATTCTGCTGCTCTGTACTATTATTGGCAGCAGAGCCATTATTTTCCGTAGCAGAACCGCTACTTTCAGTAGAGGATGTTTCCGGAGTAGATGATGTGAGAGCATACTTGGTGCCATTAGCAATGGGTAATGTCAGACAATAATAATAGCCAAATTCATCAACAGTCTGTCCATCATAATGCTCATGGTAGCTACTATCCATGAAAGTCTTTGTTTTAAGGAAATATTCATACCAGGGCTCATTACCATCCCCCTGATCGTCCCATGTACAGTCAACCTCATACCATTCACCATCTTGCAAACGCACAATATTCCAAACATGCTCACCGCCAAAGCCTTTACCATACTGCGGTATGGACTCAATATTGCACATATGACAAAGCAATGACAATGCATCTGTATAACCAACACACACGCACTTCTTATCAATCAATGAACCATATGCATTTCTCGCATTTGGGGCCGATGAGGAATATGTAATAGTATTCACAAGGGAATCATGAAATGCCTTTACTTTTTCGTTATCTTCCCTTCCGCTTACTGTAGCAGCTATCCCTGCTGCTTGACCTAACACATCATCCATGGCACTCGAGTCAATAATAATATCATTGTGAGAATCATTAATCCGAGAAATAAGAGCAGGATGGTCATAATCAACTGCTTCTGCAATAATGCCTAATTCTTCCCCAGAAAACAGCTCACCATCATCCGTAATCCCAAGCTTGGTGTTGATATCTGCGCTTTGTATACTAAAAGTTGACTGGCGTTCAACCATCAATGCGGTATAAGCCCTATATGCTCGTTTTAATCTTGGTGATAATTGCTCGTAAAAATACCCTGTTTGCAACAGATACGAATTCCATGTCCTAGCCTGTGCCATTGCATCAGCCTTGATCGGCTTTGATATAAAAGCTGCTGCCAATAAAACAACTGCGGCAGCAGTCAGTAAACACTTCTTCATAATTCCTTTCCTTAACAAATCACATTCTAAACCATTATCATCACAAATATATAGCTTATGATTGTTATTGTAAAGCCTTTTCATTAAAATCCTCCCGGTATATTATTATCCTAGGCTTTACAGCATTAACAAGATCATCAAACAGTTCGGAGTCCATGTCCAGAAGCTGCTTTGTCATTCCTCCGGTCTCATAACCTTTTCTATATCCAAGGCAATAGTTTGTAAAAAGGATTCTCTTTCCGGGATCCTTCTTTCCAACATCGCATCCCAGGCACTGAAACAGATCCTTTAGATTTCTGTCTGTCAAACTTCCATAATCGTTATAAAAAGTGTCTGTTTTATTATCCTGCAAACACTATACTTCAAAGGCACGCATTAAAGCTGTCGATTATGAAAATCCCTTCAAGTCCGTTTTCGTTGGTGGGAAAAACTACAAGAATATTTTTAACAATCAGAAGTACTCTTACGTGGTTATTACTACTTTGGATATAAAAAAATCACAGGTAAAAAGGCTCTAAAAATAACCATGAAAAATGGATATAAACTTTTAGAAAATAAAAGATGGTCTCACTACCAGGCGAAAAATGGAAAATCAGTACCATCCTTCAAGAATGGAAGAACCATTAATTTTTCAAACATCACGTTCATAAACATTGCTTACAAGGACAAAGAGGGCTACATCGGTTCGGCAGGCTTCAACACACAGCAATAGGTAGTGTTACAGTTCAGACCTTAGCTTGACACACAACCCTAACGATTAAAAATCACATATCAAAACGGTCTTCTTATCTCAAGCCAGGGTCTGAACTGTAACCGAAATCAGGCTTGAAACCATCCCTTCACGGTCGCTATCTCCTGCACATATCCCTCATCATCATTAGGGGTCTCCAGGATGAACGGGAGGCCATCGAAAGCAGGGTGCATCGCAAACCTCTTCATGGCTTTCATGCCTATCATTCCCTGACCGAGTTTTTCATGGCGATCTTTTCCGGAGCCTCGTTCATTTTTGCTGTCGTTGAAGTGAACTGCCTTAAGTCTGCTAAGGCCGATTATTTTGTCAAACTGATCCAAGACTCCGTCAAGGTCAGCCGCGATATCGTAGCCGGCATCCCAGGTATGGCATGTATCAAAGCAGACTCCGATTTTGTCCTTGAGGTCCACGAGGTCAATTATTTTCCTTAGTTCCTCGAAGCTTCTTCCGACTTCGGAGCCTTTTCCTGCCATGGTCTCCAGAAGGACTGTGGTCTGCATCTCAGGCCACAGAGCTTTGTTAAGGCCGTCCGCTATCTGCTCTATTCCGACCTCCGCTCCCTGTCCTGTGTGGGATCCGGGATGGAAGTTGTAAAATTGCCCCGGAAGGTATTCCATTTTCTCCAAATCTTTTTTCAGCATATCAAGGCCATTGGCCCTCGTGTCGGGATTTGCCGAGCAGAGGTTCATGGTGTAGCTGGCATGCGCCACGAGTTTTCCGAATCTCTTTTCAGAAAGGAGCTCTTCAAGCGCCTTAACGTCGGCGGGATCTACATCCTTCGATTTTCCTCCCCTGGGGTTTCTCGTAAACCACGAGAAGGTGTCTCCGCCAAACTCCAGCATCTGACGGCCCATGGCCTCATATCCATTTGTAACCGATAAGTGACAGCCTATATGAATCATTTAAATCTCTCCAAGTATTGTGTTATAGTGTCTTCATCAATCCTCAAACAGCTCATCCCCAACTATTATATTCTGAGCAATTCCGGAGTACTCGTTTTGCTTATAACCATTACCGCAAATAAGTGTGATGTGAATTGCTTCCTTTGCTCCGGTTTCATCCTGAAATTTCTCCATTCTATTCCGGATCTTTTCATATTCTTTTTTATCGAGCATATACTCTTTGTTAGCGAACTTCATTTCACAGATGTTTATTACACCATCCTTGCGGTATATTATGAGATCAATCTGAGCTCCTTTATCTCCTTCCTTACTTCTCCAGGAAAATTCATTTGTCTCAATGCCGCTTATTCCAAGCGCAGCCTTTATCTGATTAATATGATTCAGACATACTATTTCAAAAGAATTACCTCTCCAGGAATTATATCCCGGAGAATTTATATACTCATTCCATGAATCAAATTTCTTATTTTCTATAAACGCTATGGCAAAAAGAGTGAATGGATCTATAAGCTGGTAAACAGCATTATTCTCTTCTTTTGTATAATTGTAAAACCTACGGATAAATCCACACTCCTCAAGCTCACGAAGATTCTTGGTCAGTACCGATCCTCCCCCTATTGCCTTTTGTTTTGAGAGCTCCGTCCTAGTCATGCCTTCTTTCTTTTTCGCCAAAGTCTCAAGGATGGCAATATGCTTTTCAGGCTTAGCAAACAGCGAATGGAACAGATTATAGTATTCATTATGAAGCTCTCCATATTCCTTAAAACACAGTTCATTAATATTCTGTGCCAGAGAAAGCCTCGGATCCAGGCGGTTGAGATAATGCGGAACACCACCAAACACCATATAACTCTCGATCATCTGGCTCCTGGTCATGACCACTTCATTCATCTCAAAAAGTTTCTCACATTCTGCCAGTGTAAAGGCTGCTAAATGAATACGTCTTGTAACCCTGTTATGAAATCCCTTTTTGGAAGTCAATAAATTAGTTATTATCCATGAAGTCGCACTTCCGCACACGATCAGCACCAGATCCTCCTGGGCAGATGCCCAGCTGTTCCAGAAATAATCCAAAGCACTTTTAAAGTCAGACCGTGCCGTGTCCATCCATGGCAGTTCATCCAAAAATATCACCCTTTTGTTGTTTATAGGCTCGCGATACACCTTATCACTTTCAAGCAATTCTCTCAGCCATGCAAATGCCTCAAACCAGTCCTTAGGAGGTGTCTTGCTCACATATCCACATGTCTTGAGACTCTCATTAAAGGCACGTAATTGTCCTTTAGTCTTTTCATCCGTAAGACCCGTGGTATAAAACGAAAACTGCTGATTGAAATACTCTCTTATCAGGTATGTCTTCCCTACTCTTCGTCTGCCGTATACGACAACAAATTCCGGTCTCTTTGACTTGAGGCACTGCAGCAATACATCCTTTTCATGCTTTCTTCCAATTATCTTCATAAGCGCCCTCTTTTGATCATATTGCGCCAAAACATATTCTTATAACATAGTTTTGGCGATTTATAATGCTTATTTACATTATAAATCGCCACAATACCATTTTCAAGCATGATTTTCCGCAAGTATAGTCAACTCGATTAGATATCCAGAGCTGCGTGGTATCCCCAGTAAACCGCGTTGGTAATTGTTGATACTCTTGAAGCATCGCAGATAACGCCGTCAGCTGTTACCCTGAGCGCCTTGTGGGATGTATTTAGGTCCTATGCATCCGTTGTTGGCGATGTCGGTTCCTCCCATGGGCGCTGAGAACATTCTGTTTCTGAAAGTCGTCCGCCCTATTGTTATCGGCTTTGTAAGATTGGGGAATTTTCGCTCCATATGTGTACCTCTCTAAAATGCAGTTACTGCTACATATTTTCTCTTATACTCGATGTGTTCCGTTGTCTGTGCTGTGTCATGCATTCGCATTTTTCCTGATAACAATCGGCCAGATCGCCACAACAAAGAACCACATGATGGCTCTTGAGATGAAGTGTCCCCAGTGTCCGCCGAGGGCCTGAACGATTGTTGCAGGTGCCAGGAATTCTTTCCAGGAAAATACGATCATGAAGCCGATGAATCCGAGAATGGGAAGATTTTTGGAGCCTTCCGGAATCTCGTAATGAATATAATGGCGTTCAATATAGCTTCCTAACAGAAGTCCGAAAAATGCACCGCATTGTTTGAAGGTGTCGTTCATCATTTTTTTCGGATTCACAAGTAGCTCGCCCTCCACATAGTCCATGGGATAAGACTTTACCGAGATGTAGATAAGGGAAGCTATAACCACGAGAACTCCGACGATAGTCAGGATGTCCAAAGTTTTTTCATTGCCCTCGATTTTCTTCTCAACAACTCCGTATACAAGGATGATGATCAAAGTTGCACCAAAGCCAACGACCACGTCCTGCGGGGTATGTACGCCCAGTAAGTTTCTTGAAAATCCGGTCAGCGCGATCAGGATGCCGCAGGCATAGGCCAGCCATTTTCTCTTTTTATGCTGCCACGCTATCGTTGTGCCATAGACAGATGTCGCCTCGGTGGTGTGTCCACTCGGGAAAGAATACCCGGTTGCGGCAGTCTTGGAGTCTCCTGCGGGTTCGATCAGGTCGGAGCGGATCCAGGGTCTGTATGCGCATACCGTGAGCTTTAGAATTCCGTTCACCACGTTTGCGATGCCGAAGGTGTAGATGAAGCGATAGCCCCACTTTTTGTCCACGCACCAGAAAATGATGAACGGCAGGAACGGCATTACATCCACCGCGATTTTCGACAGCGCATTGAAAAATTCGTCAAAAGTGCCGCCTGTTGCGTTCCTAAGTTCCTGAAGCCATAACAAGTACTGAATATCCATTACAAATTCCTCCTCATAAGAATTTTTTCTTGTATAAGTACTTCTTCATATATATTTTTTGATTTCTTGTATTAGTCCTTCATCAGCCGGTAGCCAGTCAAGGGTGTCTATGTCGCCTTTGGTTACCCATTTTGCTGCCTCATGCTCGAGAAGTGAGAGTTCTCCGCTTTTCACAGTTGCAAAGAAGCAGTGCATATGCAGATGGAATGTTGGGTAGTCGTAATCGACGATGCTGATGAGGTCATGCACTTCTATGTCTGTCGCAAGTTCTTCCTTTATCTCTCTTATAAGCGCATCCTCCGGGGTTTCGCCGTCTTCGATTTTTCCGCCGGGAAATTCCCAGCCGTCTTTGAAGTCACCATAGCCACGCTGGGTTGCAAATATTTTTGTTTTGTTTTTGTAGTCGTCACAGATTACGGCTGCTACTACGTTTACTGTTTTCATGGGTTATGTCCTGTTATTGGGTTATGTTTTTTGGGCTGGGGCTAGTGTGCCGGGGCTCGATTCTGTTTTGTTGCTAGATTCCGCAGATGCGCAGGGGTTCGCTAGATAGTTCCTCATCGTGGATTCCTGCTTCATCTAGTTCCTTCAGGAAGCAGTTATAGTACTCCTCTGATGAGAACGGCTGCATTAAGGCTATGAAGAAGCTGTGGTTGATGCAGGTAATCTCACAAAGGATGTCTGTAATCTTGGATAGGGCTGTCACGACATATATCTCTTCGATGTAGGGATCAAGCGGGCCAAAGCTTCTGCCGGTTACATAGGATACGCAGATGCTCGCCAACGAAATATCAGGTGCGGGTGGCGTCTGCTGCATCTGCTTCATCTGCTTGATCTCATAAAGCGCGTTTTCAGGCTGAATCTGCAGCATCATCTGTCCGCGGGCTATTGTGCAAGCCTTAGTAATGTCGGTTAAGTCCCTGTTCTTGGGGAAGTCCAGTCTGCAGTCCCCCGCAAACATGCGGTAATTGTCATGATTTCCAAGGATTGCCTTGCGGTCGGTGCATATAGAAACAGTGACCGGCTTTTCATCATTCGTTTTATATCGTCTTGCCGCTTTCGCCAGCATAACTGAGAAGAACACGTTTGGGCTTCCGTCTTTGTCCCTGCAATATTGCATGATTTGTTCTTCCGGGAGTTTCAGGTAGAATACTCTCTTTTCATAGTCTTGTTCATTGACCAGGCGTAGGAAGTCTGTGATTGGTTTCTTTTGGTAGAATGGCTCTTCCACTTCTGTGAAATCTATGTCCTTGAAGGGGTCTCCTGTTTCTGATTCGGGTATCGTGTCGCCGGACAGCCTGAATCCTTCTGAATTGAAGGTCTTCCCGGTCGCCTTCGAGAGGTACAGATACATTGCACTTTTTATGTAAGGCATGATCCCCGCCCCATCTGTCAGGGCATGATCTATCTCAAATGCAAGTCTTTTATTCTCGTATTTCCAGGCCGCGAGGTGATAGTTTGACTCTGCTGAATTTAGTTTTATCGGCTCCCAGGTGTTACGTATTGTCATCGGAAGATCGTTGGGGATGGGGATGATGTCAGCTGGCTCTGTTGTCAGGCCATTTTTGCTTGCTTCTGTTGGCTGGCCACCACCTCTGTGCCCTACCTTCACATAGAAGTAAGGGAACCTTTCCCGAAGCTCATCTACCACTTGCCTTAGAATATCACCATCTACCTTGTCTTTAAGCACAACTATCACACCCATTGTATTATGTATCTCTGGCGAAGATATATTTATTTGAGGTTCGTAGTATTCCGACATTTATTTCCCCTCATTATAGTGTTTGCTTCAGTCCGTAAATCCAACTCCTAATATTTTAACATTTTTCCGACGACTAATTACCATTTCCTCGTAGGTTTTATATTTTTTTAATGTATCCTGGTATGGCATATTCCGACCCTCTACCAAGATATTAGTGATAACAAATATTTCTTGGTACAGAAATTCTATTTAATTGCCAAGATAAGTCTATATTAAGATATATCTTGGTATTGCTTGTTCTAGGCACTACCAAGATATTTGTGGAAACAAAAATATCTTGGCATAGAAATTCTATTTCTTTACCAAGATAGAACCAAAACAAGTAATATCTTGGCACAGCTAGTTCCAGCTGCTACCAAGATATAAACAAATCAAAAATATCTTGGCACAAATAAGCCCTTTCCTTACCAAGATAAATCTAAAACAAGAAATATCTTGGTTCAACTTGATCCAAGCACTACCAAAATACTTACGAATACAACATTTTCTTGGTAAGGGGACAGCTCCAAGATACCCCTGCGCTCAGGCGCGTCTTAAAAACAATGAGCTACAAAAAGCCTAACCAGCTTTTCATAGCTCATACACATTAACCTACATTATTCACATATACTCTCAAGCATGCACAGTAGCATACATTCTACCTTACATATATGTAACTGTCTCTGACAATTCTTTTCTGCTGTTATGGTTATCGAGCGGGCCGGCGCCTTCAGCAGCGTATCCGAGATCAAGTAGCATCAGAATCTCTTCGTTCTCCGGAAGGCCGAGGTCTTTTGCCAGCTCATCAGGATCAAAGAAATTGAGCCAGCAGCTGTCGACGCCTTCATTTGCTGCAGCGAGCATAAGGTGCGTTGCCACGATGGACGCGTCCTCAATTCCGGAATCTCTCTTTCCTCCGGGATATGTGAATACATTCTTTTTGTCAAATGCTACAACAAGAACTGTCGGTGCACCGTATCGACAAGGAGTAGCCTTATCAATTTTAGCAAGATACTCCTCCGACTCGATTACATATACATGCTGTTCCTGCAGGTTCTTTGCTGTGGGAGCAAGTCGTCCTGCTTCAAGAATTGTATTAAGTCTAGCTCTGTCAACTTTTCTGGTATCGTACTTTTTACATGAATAACGATTCTTTACTACATCACTGAATTCCATTTAATAATTCCCCTTTCGCTTGCTTTGGCCCGCCAATGGTAGGCATAAAAAGATACAATTGTATTATATTTTGCACAATGTAATTGTATCACTCTGTAATCATTTTTCAAGTATCGAATTCAACTATGAACTCCTTGCACGTCCAAATGCCAAGATATAGCTCAAGCAAGAAATATCTTGGTTCAGCTTGTTATGGGCTATACCTAGATACTCGTGAAAAATAATATTTCTTGGTTCAAAAAAGTCATTTCATTACCAAGATAAATCTAAAGCACGATATATCTTGGTATGACTTGATCCAAGTTCTACCAATATATTTGTGAAAGCAAGAATATCTTGGCACAAAAAAGCTATTTTATTGCCAAGATAAATCTAAAACAAGAAATATTTTGGTACAGCTTATTTAGACCACAACCAAGATATTCGCTTAAGGCAAAATTTATTGGTTCCGAAATAGCAATTCATTACCAAGAAAAAACAAAAATAAGAATTATCTTGGCATATACAGCAATTCCATTACTATTACCATTTCCAATACCAAGATAATTAGTAAGAAGCCAGGAACTACGCCTGCAAAAAAATAGAAAGGGCCCCTTCCAATGCAATCGTATTTATTTATAACACTCAATAATTTTCTCGTATTTGAATTCAGCACTCTTGGCTCCGGCCTTTTTTATCTTTTTCACCATTCTGTTAAACTTCAACTTCTTGCTTGCGTATATAGTGATGGTTGCACCTTTCTTAATTTTTCCGAAGGCCTTGTCCCTTATGGTAAGATTCTCTGATTTAATGATTATTGTGCCAAGTTTTGAGCACTGGTAAAAGGCCTTTTTGCCAATGAGAGTTACTGTTTCCGGAATTACGACCTTAGTGATTTTCTTATTAGCGTTAAGGGCTTTAGCGGATATAGATGTTACTGTATACATAATGCCGTTTTCATCCGTTATAGTTGCCGGAATTGTGAGCTTTTTGTCCTTCTTATTATTTTTTAATCCCGCGAAAGCTACTGTTGCAGCGCCTTCAGTATTGGAAGTAACTACAAACTTGTAATTATTCATGCCGGCAACTTCAATCAGTGTGCCTATATCTTTGGGTTTCTTAGCCTGGTCATTGTTCTGGTTTTCGTTCTGTTGAACGGTAGGCGGATTCTCCTGCTTGCCTCCATTGGCTGAACCTGACTCGCCGCTATTTCCTGAACCGGACTCTTTTCCATTTCCTGAGCCGGACTCGCCGTTATTTCCGGAGCCCGATTCTTCCTCGTTGTTATTAGGTTTTTCTTCCGTATCAGAAAGGTTGATTCCAGTATCCTTGGATAGCGGTTTCGGCTTGCCGTTTACTTCAATATCAAGAAGCAAAGCAAACCAATCATCTTCTGAAGCATAGCCGTTATATTTCACCTTTACGGTTTTGGAATTAGTCTGAGTTATCTTAAAGCATTTCTCAGATTCCGGATCATACCCATCCAGTGACCATTTGTAAGTTATGTTCTTGGAGCCGGCGTTCTTGATATTTGCCGTAATTGTCTTCTCTGCGGCAACACCTCTGACAAAGTACAATTCCTCCGGAGAGTAGGTTACTTCATACAAATCCTCCAGATAAAATTCAAGAGTCATAGTGCGAAGGTTCATCATTGTCTTTCCGGTCTTTGATTCCAAATAAAATTCCATATCTGCCGCATAAAGTGGATAACCGCAATCATCGTTATCAAGGCCATTCTCAGCAACAATGTTTGCAGCGTCATCCATCAGCTTTACAGTAATATCCTTACCTGTTTTGCTCACAGAAAAAATGTCATCTGCATAATCTCCGGAAAGATCCCAGGAAATCATGTCTGGATCTATGTTGTCAGAAACTTCCATTTTTACAGTGCGTGTCGGAAATTCTGTGCTTACTCGGCACGCGTCAGCAATATAGAACTCCGCGTCTAATGCAAAATTAATTGAAATTTCCCTCACCAGGGGCTCTTCCAGATCATCACTATATACAGTCAGCGTCAGCTCTCCGTACGCACATACCTCGCCGCCAAGCTGCCGCAAAGCATCTTCCTTTGTAGCAATAGCTATGGTGTCCCCGGTAGCAGAACCATCTATATACAGATATTTTTGTATGTCCTTGCTAAGTGTCCACTCATACTCAGGATCCGAAACGGTATTTTCAAGCTCCTCATCCATAAACACTGCAGAATAAGTGGGGCCTTCTCCATCACAGATAGTATCTTCATCAATTATCTCGCCAAATTCATTCGCAATTCCAATAGTATAATCAGAAAAACCTATTTCGTACGGATCTTCCTCTTCTGCATGAGCAGTCAAAGTGAAATCTCCGGCCCCTAGAACCCCAGGGCCTGAAAGTGCCAGAACGGCAGCGCAAACAATAGAAACCAGACGTCTCTTTTTCTTCATATTTATTTCCCCCAATGTCACAAAAAGAATCATGACTTAACGCTACAAAAACAATTATAAATTACGCCGGCATCAGAAAAATAGGCTAAACAATTAACAAAATTGCTTAGCCTATATTGTTCATTATTCAGTTTTCACGGCTTATGCACATATCAGTTTGAGGCCTTGAAGTTGTAGATCGGCTTCATGACGTCCACGATCTCCACCGACTCCCCTATCACGTCGATGATGTCGTCAAGGGATTTGTAGGCCATGGGGGCCTCATCGATTGTCGCCTCGCAGACGGATGATGTGAAAATTCCCTTCATTGACTCCTTGTACTCCTCCATGGAGAGGTTGTTCTTCGCAGCGGTTCTGGACATGATTCTTCCTGCGCCGTGGGGTGCGGAGTAGTTCCACTCAGGGTTACCCTTGCCGATCGCAAGCACGGATCCGTCTCTCATGTTGATGGGGATCAGAACCTTCTCTCCTTTGTGGGCTGCGATTGAGCCTTTTCTTAGGATCATCTCGTCGGTGTCGATGTAGTTATGTATCGTGTGAAAAGACTCCCCGCCTGACAGACCTGATTTCTCAAGTAAAATCTCGGCCATTTTCTCGCGGTTTCTCTTGGCAAATCTCTGGCATATCTCCACATCGTGAAGGTAGTCCTCAAGGTATTTTCCCGATAAGTAGCAAAGGTCCTCGGGCATGGTTGACGGAAACTCGACATACTTTTTATGGTAGAGCTCTTTAAGTGCAGCCTGGATCTCGCCTCTTCTGCCCTGGTCCTTGTAGGTTCTGATGAGTTCATCTCTTGCCTCGAGATAATCTCCTATACCTTTTGCAAGGTCCACGGCGAGTGTCTGATAGAGCTCAGCAACCTGTTTTCCTAAGTTTCTGGAGCCCGAATGGATTATGAGGTACTGAGTCCCATCGGCAGCTCTGTCCACCTCGATGAAGTGGTTACCGCCGCCGAGTGTCCCGAGGGATCTCTCGAGACGCTTGGTGTCTTTCAGCTGTCTGTAGCAGCGAAGCTCGGTTAAGTCGAATTTCTCGACTCTGCCCTCCCAGACCTCTCTTCCTGAAGGCACGGTAAAAGCCGCCATATCAAGCTTCTCAAGGTCGATGTTCTGTTTTCCGAGATTAACTGTGTACATGCCACAGCCCAAATCCACGCCCACGACGTTGGGCACGGCCTTGTCTGTGATGGTCATGGTGGTTCCGATTGTGCAGCCCTTCCCGGCATGGACGTCGGGCATGATTCTGATCTTGGAGCCCTCGGTCATGGGGTAGTCGCACATTCTTCTTATCTGCTCGATTGCCTCGTCCTCGATCACCTTAGCGAAGCAAAGAGCAGTGTTTACTTTTCCTTTGATCTCTATTGTGTTCATTGGTTTTTTCCTTTTTGTCAGAGCCGGGAGTATTGCACGCTCCCGGCTGTTTTCTTTTTTGGGTCCCGGCTATGCGGCTATTCTTTCATACCTTTTCGATGAAAGAACGCTCATCATGAATTTGTAGGGTTCCAAATCGCCGTCTTTTAACATTGAAAAGATCTGCGGATTGCAACCTGATACAAGCGCCACGCCGCGGTCATTCATTTTTACAGGCTGCTGCTGATTGCGGCTCGACACGTTCCAGAAAACTATCTGGGGAAGCTTGAAGCCGTATCTTGCAAACTGCGCCTTCGCGTTCTCAAAATTGGTCATTCCGGAATTATTAGCACAGTAGTCGAACTCCATGTCGGAGATGATGTAGAGTTTCTCCGGCATGTCAGCTTGCGTGAGTTTGTTGTTTACGGCAGTTCTTAAGATTAGCATGAAGGTCTTTTCGATGTCAGTGTTGCTGACTTCGTTGAACCGCATGCAGTAGCGGACTTTTTCCACTATGTCGCATCCCTTGATCTCCACGAGTCTCGGGTTCGCCGAGAAGGTGATGAAGTGATTATGAAAAGCGCCTGTATTTTTCTCTGCAAAATAGATGCCAAGTGACTGCGCAACTGCTGCCGGCGTGGGATTGTCCCAGCCGTACATTGAGCCCGAGCCGTCGGCAACTACGAGGGAGTTCTCCGCGCCCGCAAAGTTCGGGAGCGCGTTCCAGGTAGCGTTCATCGCCTGTCTCTCTTCCACGCTGAAGTTTTTACCTCTTCTGTCTATCACGGGTGCGATTACATCATAAGGTGTGAGCGCGCCTGTATTCATGACTGAAGGGTCTGCCTGCGCTCTATTTATGAAAGCCTGATATCTCTCGCCGTCATTCCTGATGAAGGCCTGTCTGTACTTGTAGAGCGCCTTGGAGGGCTGCTTCTCGTAGTCAAAGGTGTAGTCCTTCTCACGGAGGTTGTTCTCTATGATCTTGATCTGCGCTCTGAGTGCCGACAGGGTTCTGCGGTACTCGGAGTCAGTCATGCCAAGGGCCTTCGCGATCTTCTTTGCATTTCTTATGGCTTCCTTGTTGCTTGCGTTGATGGAAGGGAGCCATTTTGCCAAGAGAGAGATGTCAGTGGTGGCGTTCATATCTGAGCGAAGTGTTTGCTCTATGTAGTTCATGACTTCTTTTTCCACAGGTGTGTCCATGAGCGCAAGAAGATCGTCGTATCTGCCGTACTCCGCAACGTTCGCGATGTTCTTTTTCACAGACTCAGGCTCTGTAGCGGCGAGGTACTTAAGGATTACCTTGAAAACTCGTCTCTCACCGAGGCCGCCTCTGATGTCTCTTGCAAAGAAGAGCATTTTCATCGCAAGGTCCGCATCCTCAGCGTACGCCTTCACGAATCTGGTGATGATGTCTTCCTCGGAAGCTCTTCTGAGCGCGCCTATTGTTGCGAAAAGATCAAGGCAGTCGGACTGTGTTGAAACATAGGTAACTGCGCCGTTCTCTGTATATGTGATGTTTGCTTCTTTCTTTAAGAATGATAACATGTTGGTTTCCTCCTGTTGTTGCTCACAGATCTGTAGCTTCCATGAGCCGCTTTTCAAGATACTGTTTTTTACGCGCCGCGGGCTCTTACCCCGCAATGCCTAAATCATGCTACAGCTGACTTTTCAACGCGTCCCTAGTTAATTGCTGTTAGTATCTTCTTTTTTCAAGACACATACACCCTTCCGGGCTGGAGCGGGATTTGAACCCGCGATCACGGATTATTCATCCGGTGCTTCACCTCTTAGCTATCCTGTAAGTTAGTTGCTGTCTGTGTCTTTGTAACTCGCCAGGCCTGTTGTGACTTGACTTTGTGACTCGCCAGGCCGCTTGTGACTTGGCTTTGTCTTCGTTGTGACTTAATCATAGCGCAGTGTATTGGAGATAAAAAGATGCAGTTTGACTCTTTTCTGCGACCCCAATATAATGTTATAAATGGTTTAAATATGTTTTTTATGATGTAATATACATCCCCATAAAAGAGGCGCAATATGACAGAAAAGTATAAAATCTATCTTTCAGAGGATACAAAATCAAGACTTATAAATGACGCTGAACTCTTCGAGTTCACCAAGAATGACGAAAGCGTGAATCTCAACGCTTTTCTCAAGACGCTGATTGTGAACTACTTTGATCAGTATAGGCACGACAGCGACTCACTGCTCGCGAATATTATGCAGGATCTGAGCGAGCTTTCTTCTATTAGTAAGAAGGATGCAGCTTTTCTTGCAGATAAGATCGTGAGCACATATATCAAGGCCGATCACCTCCAGAGAGGCAAAAACTCCGCGCTCACCCTGACTGTGAGCGGGTCTTCTTATGAAATTCTGAAGATAATCGAGAACAATATGCTGGCAGAAACTTCTCTCTCGCAGTACCTCAAGGACATGTTCAATGCTTACTTGTCCATTCCGCGAAGCGAGCGAGAAGCCATCATTTTCAAAGATAGCTATGAGGATATTTCACGGGCACTGAAGGAGCACAGGGTCCTCTCTTTCACGACCACAACCTCAGGCGACAACAAGGCTTACTATGTTGAGCCCTATATCATTGCGCCTTCCAAGGAGGAGCAGTGCAACTATTTACTGTGCTTTGACAGGCGCGCCAAAAAGCCCAGGACTTTCCGCATCTCCAGACTTAGAAGTGTCTTTGTGACCTCCGATACTTTTGCTGTTAATCCTGACATTCAGGAAGAGCTTCGGGAAAAGGCCCTCCGCAGCCCTCATTCCGTGGGTCTTACCGTGCAGGCTGTCGTCCGTCTCAACCCCTACGGCGTCAGAAAGTTCAAGGCAATCACCAAGAACCGCCCACTTGTCTCCAAGATTGAAGGCGACCTCTATTACTTTGATTGGCCCGAGCTCCAGCTTGAGGAGTACTTCAAGCGTTTCGGCCGCGACGCCATCGTAATCGAGCCGGAATCCCTGAAGGAGAAGATCAGGAAGTTCTATTATTATGGGCTGAGGGAATATAGTAGGTGAGGAGTTTATAGCTTGTTGTGCCAAGATACGATTGCTTTTCTTGTTTTCTTGGTAGTGTTCAAAACTTGTTGTACCAATATATGTTGACTATTCTTTATATCTTGGTAGTGCTTGGAAGCAGCTCTACCAAGATATTTCTTTTTTCCACTTTATCTTGGTAGCAAAAATTCTTTTTCGTACCAAGATTTTTGTATTATTCTTATTATCTTGGTTGCTCATGAAGTAGTCACTACCAAGATATTCTTCATTTTCACTTTTTCTTGGCATCAAAAAATCTTTTCCATACCCAGATCTATGCATTATTTATGTTATCTTGGTAACCCATGATTTCTGCATAAATCCACTTAGCAATTTTCCTTCGGAAGATTTACCTTTTTCCTTCCACATTCCACATTTCACAGTTTTTATGTAGTATAAGAGTCCGAGGGTATGAAAATTTTATAAGGGGAGCGAGGAATGAACAAAATCAAGAGAAATCTTTTATGTTTCACCACAGCTATGCTGTGTCTATTTTCAGTAATCGGATTAACAAACTTCACCGTTATTGCAGCAGAAACATCCGCGGCTCAGACAGAAACGCCTGCAGCCCTGGTTGCACCCACCAATCTTAAATGGAGTGATGATCATCACGCAATTTTCACAGTCGTAGATCAGGAAGCTTACTATTTTGTTTACTTGGAGAAAGATGGCAAAACCATCATGACCTGGCATTGGGGATGACCTGATCCATCCGAGGTTCAACAGTGACGGAACCATTTCATTTACGATCACGCACTTCAGTACTTTTGCCTTTGCTGAGAGACAGACTGTAGGTGCTGTTGAGCAGGGCTCCGACGGAAACAGCTATGAAGTTATCGGTGTAAACACAATTGAATTCACCGGTCCGAAGAACAAGAATATTAAGAAGATAAACGCGAACGCAAAAGTAAAGGTTCCGAAGAAAGTTCTTACAGCCTACAAGAAATTCCTTCCCTCAAAAGGTCTTAAGGGAAAAGGACAGAAGATCAGTTAAACATTTCCGCCGCGGTTTTCTGATAGATCAGATAATCCTCTTCCGAGAAATTCACGATGGTTATCTCTATCTCGTATCCGGCGTTTTCAGCAATCCAATCATTAACAGCGGCGAGGGCAACCTTTGCCGCTTCTTTTTTGGGATACCCGTAAACTCCTGTAGATATTCCAGGAAAAGCGATGCTGTGAAGGTCATTCTTTTTTGCCAGCTCCAGACTGTTCCAGTAGCAGTTACGAAGGTCCTTCGGATCCGAGGCACTGCCGCTGTAAATCGGTCCCACAGTGTGAATGACATGCTTCGCAGGAAGGTTGTAACCTCCCGTGATTTTGGCCTCACCGGTTCTGCAGCCGTTAAGCGTTCTGCACTCGTTCAAAAGCTCCGGACCCGCAGCCCTGTGTATTGCGCCATCAACGCCGCCTCCGCCGAGCAGACTCGAGTTCGCTGCGTTAACAATCGCATCTACTTTGAGTTTAGTTATATCGCCTGCATGATAATTTATGCTGCTCATTTTTCTTCCTTCCCTTCTGTGTTTCCATCTTCTTCAACAAGCACAAACATATCGTCAGGTTGCTTGCATCTCGGGCACACATCTATGTCTCGGATGCTTTTTCCTTCCTTCTCCTCATCAAAAATGTAACCACACGCTCTACATCTGTAAACTGCCATAAGCACCTCCTCAGTCATTTTCCTTAATTGATTTTGTCCCCATCGAATGCCAGCCATGAGACATAGGTGCCGGCAGCCATATTTTTCGTATAAAAATCGCGAAGTGCTGCGTTTAGGTCGACGCCTTCAGGGGGTGTTTTTCCTTCTGAAGTGTACTCCTCCGTCAGCTGATTGATTCTCATGCTGATGATGGTGTCCAGGTACTCCTGCGTCAGTTTCTTGTATTCAATGCTCATGATTTTCCCCCAATTTTCTCTGCAGATAAAACATGCAGATGAAGCACATTATGATCTGAACAATGGTTGAACACGGCGTCGCAAGGCCGATTTTGAAAAGTGATACCGGCTCCTGCTTGCTCATGAAATACGACACAGGAATCCTTATAAGGAACGCGCCGGCGATTCCCTGAAGCATGACAAACTTCGTATATTCCATGCCGTTGAAGAATCCAATGAAGCAGAATAAAAAGCATGTAAACAGGCAGTCGATGGCGTACGCCTTCAGATAATCCCAGGCCGCCATGATGACTTCCTTGTCATTAGCAAAAAGTCCCGCCAGAATATCGCCGTGGAAAAATCCCATGTAAAACATGACCACTGCAAAGATGAAAGACACGCCTATCGCATATTTCAGGCCCTTGAAGGCTCTGTCGTATTTCTTTGCGCCTCTGTTCTGTGATACGAAAGCGGACATTGACTGGGCAAACGCCGACGGAATCAGCATGATGAATCCGCATACTTTCTGCGATACGCCAACTCCCGCGGAGGCCACAAGTCCCAACGCATTGACTATTGCCAGGATCACAAGGAATGAAATACCTACGAGAAGATCCTGAAGCGCAACCGGCGTACCTATGAAAAGAATTTTTCCTATAATACTTCTGTCCACGCTGAAGCTCTGCCTGCTGAGCGTGAAGGGCAGCGTCTTTTTCCTGATCAAAACAAGTGAGATTATCACGCTCACAAGCTGCGCAGCCACCGTGGCATACGCCGCTCCGCGGGTTCCCATCTTAAAACCGGCCACTAGAACAAGGTCCCCGACAATGTTGCAAATGCAGGCAATCAGCACAGACACCAGCGGCGTGATGGAATCTCCGAGCCCTCTGAAAATACTGCCGATCAGGTTATAGGCTATTATTATTATGATTCCCATTCCGCAAATTCTTATGTACGCTGAGGTCAGGTCAAACGCCTCCTGCGGTGCGTTCATCGCCTTTGCAAGTCCGCTCGAACACAGGGGAATAAGTATTGTTAGAATCACTCCCAGCGATAGAAAAAGCATTATTCCGTTTGCGACAACGTTTCCGCCTTCCTCTCCTTTTTTTTCTCCAATCTTTTGTCCCAGGAAAACAGTGATGCCAAGGGACAAGGCGGTCATGAGGTTCGTGATTGTCTGCATTATCTGCGAGCCGGTGGAGACTCCCGAAACATCCGCGGACTCTCCGAATTTTCCTACTATCAGAAGGTCAACCGCACCGTACAAGGACTGCAAAAACAGCGCAAACAGCACCGGAATTGCAAACTCCAGCAGTGGCCTTAATATTTTTCCTTCTGTAAAATCTATTTGTTTCTCCATTTACTCCTCACTTATTGCACGGTCACTTTTAATGTCTTCGAAATACCGTTTACAGCATAATAATATATGTCACATGTTCCTGCGCCAACGCCCGTGATATTTCCGTTTTCATCTACAGCAGCAACATTCTCATCAGAAGATTTATAACGGAACATTGGTGCATGCTCTTTCATCTTCTTGGAATTATCATCGAGCTTTACAGATGCCTTAACCTTTGTCGTCTTGCCAACTTCTACGGAAACACTCTTCTTGGAAAGATGTATGGATTTGACATTAGCAAACTCTTTATTGTCTTTTCCGGAAACATGTGCAGTAATGGTTCTCCCGAGTTTCTGACCATTACTATCATAGCCCACAACATAGATCTTGAAGCTCTTTTTAAAATTAATCGGTTTTCCGTTAAGCTTTTTGAAAGTTGCGGTAGTTCTGCCTGTAGTCTTCATATTTCTTTGGGAAAAATCAGTGCCGCAATATGCCGCATAAACATCGAACTTTGATGCAGTGCCTTTACTCCAGCTGACTATGAGTTTTCCCTTCTTCTGTTTTACTTTGACTGATGAAAGGAAACGTGATTTTGCATCAGGTGTTTTTTCCTCGCTTGACTTTTTTATTATCCACTCGGCAGTCGCGGAATCCTTATAGTTGCCTTTGCCGGTGACAGTCACTTTATAAGTGCCGGGTTCTTTTGCTGTGAGATCTCCGGTTATGTCATAACAGTTTTCCGGAAGAACTGTGCCTCCGAGCATAACCTTTTCGACTTTTACATTCTGCTCAGAGCCTGTATATTCCAAGGTTGCAGCATTCAGTGTAACTGTTGCTCCTGCAATTGATTTTTTCGTAATTTCAGTTTTGATGCTCACCGGATTACTGTTGCTGTGCGTAGCATCTCCGCGCACTCTGTACCATACATAGTACACTCCCACCTCAGTTCTCTTTGGAATCTCCGCAGAAAATTTATCATAAGTCGGAGCAGTGTTTGTATCTGTGATAGCATATTGCAAGGTGCCCTCTGACGTTGATCCGCTTGTAATTAGTTCCTGCGCGGAGCCCGAATAGGTCAGCTTTTTTTCCTCAGGACGTGTGGTTACGCCGGCTGCAGGTGCATTAGTCCAATACGCAGTCACGGTTATAGCGCCTCCAGATACACAATTTGCAGCTATCACTACTGAATCGCCCGGATAATGTATTCCATCAACTCCTGTTATTTGCCAGTTCAAAAATGTTTTATTCGCGGGTGCTTCAAATTCACATTCTGGAAATACGAAGGTATCTCCTATAGATACCTCAATAGGATCCATAGTCCCTGCGCCTCCGTTTGACTCATATCTTAGAGGATATTGTCCGGTTACAGCATGCGCAGCAATTGCATATTCTGTCCTGGAAAATAATCCGATCAAAAGCGCAATTGTCAGGATAATCGATGGCATAGTCTTTGACACTACTATTCCCCCCTTCTTTATTTCCTGCTTCGTTTAGTTTCCGCAGGACATTTGTGCGGCATCCCGGGACCATACTGGCAGTTCGGGCAGCCAAAGCATTTTACGAAAGGTGTCCCGTTTAATACTGCCTCGCAAAAAGCCGGATCAGCAAGAATCGCTTTTCCGAGATCCACTGTATCGACAAGCTCATTTTCAATAAGATACTTCGCAAGCTCAGGTTCATAGATGCCGTTGACGCATGAAACCGGCACGCGCCCCTTAAAGTGCTCATGGAATCTGACGCCAAGCTCACAAATCTGATTGTACGGTTTTCCCTCATCCGTGAGCGTCGGGTCGTCCCACTCTATTCCGGTGGATACCTGGAGATAGTCGCACCCGGCCTTGACGAATTCTTCCGCAAGGCTGATAGCCGTTGCAATATCAGGCTCTATCCCGGCAGTTCTTATGGAAATCAGAAAATCACTTCCGCATTTTTCTCTGATCCTGCGGATAATTTCTGCGCCAAATCTCGCGCGGTTCACATCACTTCCGCCATATTCATCCGTGCGAAGGTTTGTCTTTTTTGACATGAACTGATTTATGAGATATCCGTGGCATCCGTGAAGCTGCACTCCATCATAGCCTGCCTTCTTTGCTCTGATCGCAGCGCTCACATAGTTCTCCTGCATGGCGTGGATTTCGTCCACTGTCATTTCTTTTGACAATACATTTTCATCCCGGGTCGGCACAGCTGACGGCGCAATCACTTCGCCCAGCTCAGGGTTTGCATTTAGGCCGGCGTGATTAAGCTGTATGATAACTGCTGCCCCTTCGTCGTGGCATGCCTTAGCAATCTGCACATGGCCATCGATCTGATCGTCATCCCAGAGCCCCATGTGGTTCTTGCCAAATCTTCCGCCCGGAGTGACCGCCGTCGCCTCCACGCATATGAGCCCGCAGCCATGCTCAGCCCTCTCTGTAATGCTCAATGTGTTTCTCTGTAGCCTTTCCATCCGCCCCTGCATAGTCGAACTTCACAGTCGGCGCCATAGTAAGCCTGTTTCTTATTACTGTTTTGTTTATGGTTATTGAATCGTTTACTTTAGTCATCCTCTTCTCCCTGGTGTTTTGATCAAATTAGGATTCCCTCAAAATGTTCTATCTCATGTTGTATTATCTGAGCAGTGAAGTCCGTATATTTCCCGTGCTTTGGCTTGAAGTCCTGATCCAGATAATCAACCTCTATCTCTTTATATCTTGTGCAAGGCCTTACACCCTCAAGTGACAAACAGCTTTCCTCAGTCTGGTATGCTCCGGTCTTCTTAGTAATAACCGGGTTTATCATCGGGAATATAAATGGCCCCATCGCCACAACAATTATGCGCTTCTTCACGCCTATCATATTGGCCGCCATGCCAACACATCTATCCTGATTAGCCCTTAATGTATCCAGAAGATCTTCTACAACCTGCTTGTCTGCTGCAGTTGCAGGCTCAGACTTTTGCTGCAAGAAGAGAGGATCTCTTACTATTTTCTTTACCATGTTGTTTCTGTTCCTTATTATTTTCTTGTATTATATTCTTCGCGTAAATCCAATTAGGATTTTCCTTCCGGTGGATTTACCCTTTTCTTTTCACTTGCTCTACAATATTCCCGCGAGCCAATCAGCCGCCCTAACCTCTATGTATAATCTTCCCAATCAAATCCGCAATAACAAGGTAACAGTAGCCCACAACCATCAGGAAAGCCAGCAGTGCGAGTATCCACCACACAGTGCCCATATATGGGAGCTCGCTTGAGAAGCCAAATGCTCCGGCGGCGCTTCCCCAGTTAAGGAAGAAGTAAGGGTAATTGTTTCCCGGTGAAAACTCCCATCCTCTTACATATCCGATTCCAGCATAGACTGCATAAAGGAGGGGTGGAATGGTGACAAATATCACATTCTTCTTTGCAATCCCTGCACTCGGGGCAATAACAAAGAAATCCAGCACTGCAACAACAGGAACTATCAGGTGCGTCAACGTATTTTGAATATTCCAGGCATTTGCTCCAAGAAGAGGCGCGAGCATGAAGCCAAACACAAAGCCTGTCAGCGTTATTGAAACCGTGCCAACAAACTTAACCACATACCAGGTCTTGCTGATTTTCTTTTTCCCAAGAATCAGGAAAAGACCTATCGCACAGATGATGGCAATAAGAATATTGGACTGAATCGTAAAGTACATCAAAAACCTCGATCCGCCCATGAAGTCTTTTCTGCCCGCATAAGCACTGAGAAAAATGCCTACTACCGCCGACAGCACAGTAATAAGTTTAAGCACGCAGCTTATTTTCTGTTGTCCCGCAGATAAATCTTTCATATATAAACCTCATGCCGCCTTAGTATATCTTCTCAATATCCCCGCTGATTCCATACGTATCCTTAAACTGAAAAAGATCTTCCGAATCCCTAATCAGCATTACTTCCTCGAAAGTTCCCGTATGAACATCCAGAAAGCCTGCAACCTGTTCCCCATTACAAATACTGGCTTTGATCACGGGTTTCTTGTTTTCCTTATCATAGGTTTTCTTTTCGCTTTTCTTTTTGAAGAACATAACTCATGCTCCTTACTTCTCACCAATCACAAAGAAATTCATCCCAAAACCACTTCATCTCCTGAATGTACGTATCTAAGCTGGTCACCCATGATCTCATGCATTGCATCATAGGCCGGAATTCCGGTGCAGTGACAGGTGTAGAAGATTGTATGATACTTTTGAAGTTCCTTTGCCGTGTCAGAGATTACCCGCATTTGCGCATCCGAATAATCGGTCTTCTTCATCAGGTGAAAACCGCTTATTACCACATCCGGTTCTTCCCCGAACTTCCTGATGTACTCCTTCAGGATATTCACAATGCCATTGTGGGCGCACCCGGAAATCAGAATATGTCTGCCGCCATCCTTGATAACAAGAAAATGCTCATGCCTGAAATCGTCCCTAATATAACCACTATCTTTCTTTTCCAGAAGACGCGCATTGGTAAACGGAACGTCCTCTTCGCGCTCCTCTATGGTAAACAAAGTAAGCTGATCATCAATTTCATAATCGCCTTCGATCAGCTTTATCTGAGGCAAGTCAGCGATATTCTTATCGATTCCGATATAAGTGTATCTATCCCGGTCCTCTGCCACTCCATCATCTGCGTAATATTCTCCCGGCGCCGATTTCTGCATATAGATCGCAGCTGTGGAATTTATTGATGAAAAGGGCATAATTCCCCCCGAATGATCATAATGACCATGACTTAAAACAACAGTATCCACTGCCTTCAGATCAATTCCAAGCACTTCTGCATTTTTTATAGTCTCCTCCGAAGGTCCAAGGTCGACGAGAAGCTTGTGCTTTTCTGTTTCCACATAAAACGACAGGCCGTGTGCACTCGCACAACCTTTTACACCCTCGGTATTTTCTATCAGATTTACAATCCGCATATTCTCACCCATCAATAATAGAATACTGCATCAGCTCATACTTAAGCTTTATTCCTTCTGCGATGCCATCCGGCAGGAGCGCTCTCGCAACAAGCTTAAGATCATCGGATTCTATATCCGTTCTGCGAAGATTTGCATAATCGCCGTCTATACTTTCCACAACATAGTACCAAGTCTCCATAACATCCTCCTATTTCCTGTTTTTCTCAATCCACGACACCGCAAAATCCACTAATTCACGCTAGTTCATCAGCCTGAGCTCCGCCGCATACATATCCAATTTGGCTAAGAGATGCGTGCACCATCACCGTATCCCCGCTCTGAAGCCCCACTTTCCTTAGTGCTTCTACAATATCCAACTTAATAACTGTTTTCATTTTCTCCTCCTCAAATTCATAGTTCTACTATAGCAGAAAAAGAGCCTTTTAACAGTAAACAATCCATAAAGCATGGCTTTTTTCAGACAATTCCACACGTGAGCATTTTCCATTTCCCATAAAACAAATATACCGCCACGCACCAGCATGACGGCATATCCTCAAATCCATATTATATTGTAATTACTCTGATATCTCTCCATCGGCTTCGCTCTCATAGAGTCCGAGATATGAAACGATCTTGAATTCAGGGTTATCAAGGCTAAGGTCTCTGAACCAGATATCGCCATCGCCGATGCTTGCGCCCATGTAATTAGCCCAGAGATCGGAAACGCTCCAAGACTGAAGCTTAGCAAGTGCCTCTTCGTCAAAGCCCTTGTCATTAGCATAAGCAACGAACTCTTCCTTGTTATTGCAAAGGTTGCCAAGCTCCTCAGAACCGATAGGATACTCGATCATATCACCGATTGTGTCCCAATCCTTTGCGTTTGTAGCATCTACAATTTTCTGCGCATATGCCTCAACGTCTGCACTGCTTGCGCTTGTGAAGACTGAGTAATCAACTGCGCTATCCTCGCCGGCATCAGTTGCACCATCTTCACCGGCATCAGCTGCTTTGTCCTCGCCATCTGCTGCTTCTTCTCCGGCAAGCTCGCCTGCCTCTGTAACATCACCAACTATATCTGAAACATCTGCCTCTGTTACATCAGAAGCTGCTTCCTCTGCTGCCTCAGAAGCCTCACTCTCAGCTGCCTCAGCTATTTCTTCTTCCTGAACATCAACAGTGCTGTTTGAAGCACCCCCACATGCAATAAGCATAGTACTCATCGAAACCGCAAAACACATAGCTAAAATTCTTTTTTTCATAACATTTATCTCCTTTTTCAAAACTACGCGTTGCATTGTATCATAGATTTTGTTACAAAGTGTGTAATATTTGTGAAAAAAAATCTGTGATCTTCTCTGTTTCAATATTTTTTGTACGTTCTGCAACATTTCCCAAAGCCCAACTGTATTATAGATAGACCGGGGCAAAGACAGCTGTCCCGTCGAAAAACAATCGGTTATAAAGGAGATACATCATGATTGACAAACCTACAGATTATATTTTCTTAGCTATACTTGGATTTTTCTTAGTTAGACTCATATGGATGCTGGTATCGGATTTTATCGGCATGTTTAACTATTTCCGCGCATCCGTTTATAGCGGACATATAGTAAAGAGCCTCGGTACTGTGAAGGAAAAGGCTTATATTAGCGGTCACTCCAGCTATTATCATACCTTTGAAAAGTATTGTGTTGAATATAATCTCGACGGTCACTGGCAGCAAAGCGATGTCCTTACAGCAAAAAGGAACCTCCACGCAGGAGATTCCCTTAATGTACATGTTCTGACAAATAATGGAATTCCGGAAATCCAGACAGACACCTGCGGTGCAAAAATAAGATTTATAACACTAATCTTTCTTTTCAGTGTTGCCGCAACCGCTGCGCTTGTTTTCTTCTTCGGCTAAACTCCCCGATGAGCGCGATAAATCATTTCCCTCACCACGCTACAAACATTCCCGGATCTTTTGGGAGTTTCAAAACACCGTCCGCCATATTGGACAGTAGTTTTTCTCTCACCTCTTCTCGTGAGAGAGTACAGGATTTTTCAAAGGTGATGCCTGAATAGATGTAGTCCATGAGATCATCGATATTTGTTATCTCAAGGGAATCCTTGTAACGCTCTATCCGGACATTAGTGAAAAACGGCTCCAGTTTCTCTCCTCCATTTTCCAGAGAGAAATTATTCTCATAGGAAATATCCTGCTCAAGAATGTCGGCAATGGTCTCGAGCACGCCGTTTTGTCCGGATGTTCCGGCGTAGAAACATCCGTCGCTTTTAAGCACTCTTCGAACCTCAGATACCGCCTTGTTTATATCCGGCACATGATAGAGCATGCAGTTGGCAATTACCGCATCAAAAGTATTATCCTCAAATGGAATGTCCTGAATATCAATGACTTCATATTCAATATTGGGAATCTCGCCGAGGTTCTTCTTCGCTTCAGCGAGCATACCTTCACTCATGTCGGATAAAACCAGCTGCGACAGCTTTCCTATAACATCTCTGTTTTTTACCCACATAACTGCGCTTCCGGTGCCGAGCTCCAGAACTCTCATACCCTCTTCCAGCTTCATGACTGTAAAATACCAGTTGTGCAGTCCCATCTTATTGGTGGAATACTTGTCGTGAATTGAGATTCTGGTGCTTAGTCCGTTTGAATTCTTGTACTGATCTTTAACGAATTTCGTATCATCAATGAAAATGTTCCCCATATAGCTCCTCCAACTTTTTTCACTTTTTATAGCAATGCCAGAACTGGCTTCCGGTTTCAAGTGCAAACTCACCGTCCTTTTCAATCTTGTCCTTGAAGTACGAAAGCAGCTTGTCCTCGTAACGAACGATGGCTTTCTCCTGATCCTTGTAGTAGTCCTTCATTTTCTCTACAATTTCTCCGGCCTCGGTATAATGCCAAACGTTTGGCAAAATAACCGACTCAACCCTTGCAAAGTATTTCTCCATCATTGCTATATATTGATTTCTTTTCTCAGTCTGCTTAGCTATCTTTTCATCTATGAAAGATGCATCTACCCCAACAGCTTCTATAGCTTCTTTGAAATATTTATTCCACTTTGCCACGTTGGCACCGTTTAATGAAAAATATCCATCTTCGGAAACCACGCTGCTTGCATGCGCTACAATAGCTTCGATATCTTTTATCTCGGAGTCAAGGTAGTGAGCAACAACAACGTCATACTCTCCGGTAGCATCTATTTTCTGCCAGGTCTTCTCATCCTCAAGATCCTCAAATTCAAGCTCAATACTTACGTCTTCGGGAAGTGTTTCCTTGTTTTCCGGAATGAACTTTGCAAAATCATCAGCCCAGCTTCCGTGAATATCGTATCCCGTAATCTTTGTGCCCTTTGGAATCTCGGTCCAGTTGTTTCTCCAAAGCTTCGCATATCCGCATCCAAGGTCGAGAACCCTGCTGCCCTCTTTTATCTCAAGCGATCTGAAAATCCTTACATACCAGTCGAGCTCTCCGCTTGTGTGCTTAAGTGCATCCCAGTGGCGCTCGTCGGCTGTCTGATCGGCATTCACATACTGTACAATTCCTGCAACATCGTCCCAGTCCAGGTTCTCCTTGCGGGCCAAAGTCCTCTTTATCGCATCAGTGATTTTATCAAGCTGATATTTCTTTTCCTCCATCTTACGAAGCTGAATCTCCATCGCCGACTTGATGTCACTTGCCTCACCGCTCTTTAAATTGTCACGAATTTCTTCAAGAGAAAATCCTATCTGCTTAAGGGCAACGATCTTTTCAAGGATCTGCAGCGCAGCAGCATCGTACAGGCGATAATTCCCCTCTGAATACTCAGTCGGCTTAAGAAGCCCCTTTTCATCGTAAAGACGTATTGCCTTCTGCGATACTCCCGCCTTCTTTGCCATTTCTCCAGATGTCATTTTCTTTTTCATTTTCGAAACCTCCTTCTTGTTGATAAATCAACCTTAAGGGGTTCCCTAAGGGAAGAGTCAACAGTGTTTTTGATAATTATACCCATGAAAAAGGCAGGACACAATTCAAATGAAAAGTACCCCGCCCTTGTAGTTAAAATATTCTTCAGTTTTTCCTTTTTTTATCACGCCGATTTGAAAACTTCCTCTCCGGAAGCTTTTTCCTTTTTCTTTAACGCAATTGTTTTTTCAAGTATATACTTTGCAGCCTGCTTTACCGGGAAAAGGTAGCCCACTCCTATGAGGAAGATTCCTATGCATTCCCACATCAAAAGTGCATTTCCTTCATCAAGCGCATCTCCAAGTAATAAGATGCCACCTACTATTGCACATGCTGCAAACACATTTCGAAGTGTCTTGTTCATGATTTTCTCCCATTCTCATGACATCGGGAACTTGAAGCCAACGGGTTCATCTGTTTCATAATAGTTATTATTTGCCGAGTAACTGTTTTCTTCTTTATAAGTTGTTTTTTCTGCTGCGCCTTCAGGACATTCGTCCATGATGATCGCTGCTATGATGTACGGAAGGATTCCTACGCCCGTAAACATTACTGCCAGAACAAAAATAAGTCTTACTATTGTAGGATCAACGCCGAAATATTCTGCAATGCCTCCGCATACGCCACAGATCTTTTTATCATTACTTTTGTGTATTCTCTTTTCACTCATAACTAACGCCTCTCTTTCTTCTGAAGCACTCACTTGTTTATATAACGAATATAATCCTCATTTGTCTTCATATAAAATCTATTTACAGCAAAAACACTACCCTTATTTTTCTTTTTCTGTGGCTTTCAGATGCTAGTATAAACGCACAAAAAGAACAGGCCTCATCATACACTGATTTTGGCCTGTTCTGCACTGATTCGTTCAAAAGAATAACCTGGTCAATTCTGCATTGATCAGGTTACTCAGGTCACATATTTATATTAGGAGGAGTTAAAAAATGAAGAAAATCTCTTATTATCGTTTCGTTTTAATACATCCTCTGAAAGCTCGGGCTTTCTCGGGAGGCTCCCATACAGAAACCGGAGGCTTGTCTCGTTCCCTGTATGATTGTCTTTCTGATATATTTATCGGTCCGGATTCTCAGCCTCTTAACCCTTTTGGGAAAAGTATTAAACTTTCATAATTAAGCAAAATAAGTGGATTTTTTCTTCGCTCCTTCTCCTTGGTACATCCTTACATAAAGCTCATCACAATTCTCCTAGCATCTTTTCGGGATCATCAGCCGCTTTTACTTTATCGTTCGCCCTGATGATTATGCCTTCTTCATCTATCAGATATGTTGTCCGCACCACGCCCATGGATACCTTGCCATAGTTTTTCTTCTCTTTCCAGACATCATAGGCCTCAATCACCTTGCGCTCAGGATCTGCCAGCAGTGTGAATGCAAGTCCGTACTTCTCCTCAAACTTCTTATGGGAAGCCACTGTGTCCTTACTCACGCCAAGTACAACCGCTCCTTTTTCTGTAAACTGCGGATATCTCTCTGAAAAGCCGCATGCCTGCTTAGTGCATCCGGAAGTATTATCTTTCGGATAAAAATAGAGGATAACCTTCTTACCTCTGTATTCTTCCAGCGAATGCATTACTCCGTTTTGGTCCGGAAGTTCAAATGATGGTGCCTTTGTTCCTACTTCGAGCATGAATTATTCCTCCTTATCTTTTTTAGAAAGCTCTCACATAGCCAATCTCCGTGTAGACCATTCCGTGCTTTCCGCGTTCTGATTTCATCAATGAGATTCCCTTTACTCTCATCGATTCCTCGGTAGTAATCTCATATTGCCCGGGGAAATCCTTATTTCCGGTCGCCCGTCTGACAAGTGTGATATGAGGGATAAACTTTTTCCTGTCATACTCAATGTCTTCATCAGACAAAGCTTTTCTAAGGCGCTTCACATAATCATGAAGCTCCTGATTTTCCTCAATGTTCGCAAACACCATATCCTTAAAGCGCCTTGTACCTGAGGCCTTTATGCTAAAGGACTTCAAAGGCACATCCCGCATCACCTCGACGACTTTTTCGGGCTCGTCATTTTCTCCGAGAAATGCCAAAGTGATGTGGAGGTTTTCTGGTCTCGTATAACTGCCCCTGATTCCTTCGCGCATCAGATCATCCTGCATCTCTGTCAGGGCATCCGTCATATTTTCATCAAGGACAATTGCTATAAAAAGACGCATATGGATACCTCCTTACTCAAAAACAGAATAATCTCTTTCGAAAAGTACCTCAAGCATCTGCTTTTTCAGCAGTTCTTTATCAACACTCTCCATCAGATATTTCTTGCGGTACATTTTACTCTTATCGGAGTACTTATACAGTCCATTTTCTTCCTGAAGAACAGCAAGCTCGCTCTTCCACAAAAGTCCCATCTGATTGGTCAGTTTTACCTTCGGACTACGAATCGGGGCACGCATCTCGTAGCAATCAAGGCTTCCGGCATCATCTTCAACAGTGATAATTCCCCAGTGATCAGGCACATGCTCTTTTATGTGCCCTGCATGAGTCGTTCCCACAACAACATAGTTGTAGTCAAAAAACCTGTCATAATCCCTGACCTGTCTGGAAAGTCTTTCATAGGTGTCTGCATCACTTTTAATTTCAACACCATAGAGCCCCTCGTCTGTAACCATGACAATATCCGCTCTTGATTTTCCCATTGTCAGTTCTTCAAAGAAACGTATTTTTCCATATTTTGTTTCAAGATAGTCGCAAAGTCCATCCCTGATATCTGCGTCGCGAAGCATAGAGAGGATCCCCTTATCTCTAATAGTTATTGCTCGGTTTCCTGCTCCATTTTTCTTCTATCGAGCATAGCACCGATGGCCATACCTGCAAGCATTCCAAATGATGTTCCGAGGCACATTCCGGTCGAAACTTTCCCGGAAATACAATAATTTGCAATACATCCTGCTATAACTCCAATGCCCATTCCCCAGCACTGTCCAAACAGCATATATCTGTGTTTGGCCCTGTTTTTTTCATACTCTTCCTTGTTCTTTTCAGACATGTCCTTAATATTCTTGGACGTTGCTACACCAAACAAAAGATAAACCGGTGCAAGTACTGCAATTAATACAATAAAAAGTAATACCTTAGGTGTCATAGTTTTTCTCCTCCTTAGTTCCCCATGAAGATTGCTTGTACATAGCGAATCTTCACTTTTATCCTTTTACTATAACAGAAATATTTCCAATTAACAGTGAATTATCAAACTGTTAAATCGTTATTTCTCCCTACACTTAATATTTTAGGGTTTTTTAATAATTCTCTTTAGCTGAATAACGTATCATTAGAGTTAGGAAGGTGGTAGATGACTATGGATTTTGATTTAATTGTCAATAGCATGGGGGCATTTACATGCGTTCTATCAGTGGAGAAGCTCCCGGATGGAAATATCGGCGACATCCGTATTGTAGCAGGCAATAAAGCATATATAGATTCTATTGAGAATCCAATCCAGGAACTCAACATGGAGAATCGCACCTTTATTCCAAACTCTGTATATACGGACTATATTCCTAAGGATCTCAATTTTGAGACTGCTACTATTCAGGCAGCGGTGAATAAAAAAGTGGTTCATACCTATATCAGTCCCGAAAGGTATGGCGCATGGCTTAATATTGTTTTTATGCCGCTTATGACCGATCATGATAATCTGTGCTACTGCACTTATACCATGGAAATAGATCTCTCTCTCAATACAAAAACCATGTCTGACGTATCAGGGGAAATAGCCACAGCAGTTTTAAATAACTGCCTGGTTCTTAGTGAAAACAATGACTTTGAAAAGGCCATGAATGAAGTTGTTAAGTCCATAAGACAAATGTGCTCAGCGGAAATGTGTGTCATTTTGCTTCTTAACAATGAAGAGCAGTCCTGCAGAGTATTAAGTGAGGATCTGGCAGAAGATACAAAGCTTAACCCCTTTGGCTTCCATATTGAAAAGGGATTTTACAAGGTGGTTTCCACTTGGGCGGATACTATCTCAGGAAGCAGCTGTCTGATTCTGAAAGATGAAAATGACATGAACTATTTGAAGAAAAAGAATCGAGCCTGGTACGATTCGCTTAAAAATGAGAAAATATTTTCTCTTGTCCTTTTCCCTATTAAATCAGGTGATGAGATTATCGGGTATATATGGGCTGACAATTTTGACCCTGAAAAATCAGATACAATAAAAGAAACTCTGGAAATAACTACATTTATCTTAAGTTCGGAAATAAGCAATTATCTGTTATTGGACAGATTGGAAACTCTCAGTTCCCGTGATATGCTTACCGGCGTCATGAACCGAAATATAATGAATAATTTTGTCGACAGGTTAGCTCATGCATCAGAGAAAAAGAGTCATTCTCTTGGTGTTATTTTTGCTGACCTGAACGGCCTTAAACGCGTAAACGATACAGAGGGTCATATAGCCGGTGATAGGCTGATAAAAAAGGCTGCCGATATACTTACGGAAGTATTTGATATTGACCAGATCTTCAGGGCAGGTGGCGACGAATTCTCCGTAATACTTCCTTCCACAACTAAAGAGGAAGTGGCGGATAAAATACAAAAAGTCAGAGACCTTTCGGAGAAATCCGGCAACGTAAGCCTCGCCATAGGAAGCTGCGTTGTAAGTGACGCAAAGGATATAAGATTAGCGCTCAGGAAAGCAGACGAGGACATGTACGCCGACAAGAAGCGTTATTATGCTACTCATCCTGAAGCTGAGCGCAGGAAGCGTGATAATTGAATCCCATACCATATCCAGACCGCCATCTTTTCTTACTCCCATGATATCAATTGTATTTGTGTCCATTTCTGTTCTACCTCATAATAATCCCAAATAATCGAAAATTTTTTATTCGCAAAGGAATGTTGCCACCCCGACATCATATGCTTTGACGGTCTGACCAAACATATCCCTCTCTGTCGGAATAAGCTCACCCTTTTCAACCTTTTTTGCACCCTCGATAAGCTTTTCCACTATTGAAAAATCCACCGGCAAAGTTCCATGATTTGCATATATGCCCTTTATCTTACCCTTATATTTTTCAAGTCTTTTTAGACTGTGGATGTAAGCGCTCATATCACGCATGGGTCCAAACATGAATATTCCGCCATCCTGGATCGGGTCACCACTAAAGAGCATTCCGCTGTTTTCATCAAGAAGCGCTGTGCTTCCGGGCGTATGTCCGGGAAGAGCAATTGCCAGAAGTTTTCGTCCTCCTATATCAATAACATCGCCGTCATATATCGGAATTATCTTCTGAGAAGGGTGCGGCTTGCCATAATTAACAAGCTCAGCGGGATTTATCATAACTTCATCGAATTCATCATTACTGCCGATGTGATCCATGTCCGCATGTGTATTAAACAGTCTGACCGGAAGCTCTGTGATCTCTCCCGCAAGTTCTCTGGCGTTATGAACCTCCATACCGCTGTCAATCAGCAGCGCCTGCTCTGTCCCAAGCAATAGGAAAAATCTCACGCCGCCTTCATCATACTGATATGTACTGTCATCTATCTTTTTCCATTCCATGTTGTATCCTCCAATTTTTCATCCTAAGGGATGTATAGTTTCCGCTCTAGATTCAATCAAAACATCCTTGATATGCCAGAGTCAATACTAATAAATCCAAACACTTTCAAAGAAGAGATTTTATGCACGCCTCAACATCTTCCACATCAGCTGTGGGTTCAAAACGTGCAACTACGTTTCCTTCCCTGTCAATTACGAACTTTGTGAAATTCCACTTAATATCAGGCTTCTTGTCCCAATCAGGATCCGCCTCTGCAAACATCTTCTCAAGTAATTCTCTGTACTGATGATCCTGGAAGCCTTCGAATCCCTTCTGAGATTTAAGGTATGTGTAAAGTGGAAGCTCATTCTCACCGTTTACATCAGCTTTTTTCATCTGAGGGAATGTTGTATTGTAGTGAAGTGTGCAGAACTCATGGATTTCCTCATCTGTACCGGGAGCCTGTCCGCCAAACTGGTTGCACGGGATATCCAGCACCTCAAGACCTTTGTCATGATACTTCTCATAAAGCTCCTCTATTGGTTTGTACTGAGGTGTAAAACCACAACCTGTAGCTGTGTTCACAACCAGAATAATCTTCCCTTTGTAATCAGCAAGATTAAGTTCTTCACCTGTTCCTGTAGTTACTTTGTAATCATAGATCATCTTTATGTCCTCCTTGGTCATATTCGTCAAATATATTTTTTTGCAAACTTCACTGCTTCATCCCTGCAGCCGTCTACAGCCTTGCTCTTAAAATACAGGGTATCGCTCTCAACCTTGATCCCCTTATTTGTCAGAGCATCCTTAATAAGGTCCAGTGCGTGCTTTGAAAGCCATGATGTTGAAAAAACCACTGCCTTGCCGACTTTATCACCGGATAATGTCTTCAGGTACTGCTTCAGATTTTCATCAATACCGTAAGCGTAGAGCGCCCCACCAATAAAAAGGACATCTACTTTATCTGAAAGTTCAGCATTGTTTGAATCTACTGAGACAGCATCTACACCTGCTGTTTCTGCAATATACTCTGCAACCTTTTTTGTGTTCCCTGATCTTGAATAATATCTGACTGCTGTGCTCATGGCATCCTCCTTTTCGTTCAATCTGCATATTCCATTTTATTACATTTAATTGTGTGCAATGTTAATTATAATACTATTCCACAAAAAAACAAGCCCCCTAACTTTAAAAAATAAAGTCAGAGGACCAATTTCCGGATTCTTTCATCCATCAGCGGGTATAACCAATCACCAAGTTCACGGAATCCATAACCGGTCGATTCCGCTTTTTCTGTGCTAAAACTACGTGTATTTTCAAGTCCGTTATACGGAGCAGCATCCCCTTGCTCACTGATAACAGCGTTCTTGCCTAGGCCTTTTTCTATATATCTGATAATCTCCGAGATCTTAACCGTTGCTTTCGAGCAGCCATTTACGGGGCCGGCTATAAAATGATCTGCCAGGTATGCCATAAATTCACCTGCATCTTTCTCGTAGATGAACGCCATCTCCTTATCATAATCATCAATGTTCATGGGCTTCTGATCTCTTATGTGCTCAATATAAAAATCCAGTCTGCCGGTGTAATCATTCTCGCCCATAACAATCGGATACCTGACAAAAGAAATGTTCTCAGGATCCATGAACTCAAACACCGCTCTTTCTGCCTGTCTCTTGGTTTCCTGATAATCCTTGATTCGATCTATCCAATGTAGCTCATATTTTTCAGAGGGGAACTCATCCTCCGTGATATCAGGATGATCCTTGGGATAAACAGAGCACGTAGACATCTGAATATATCTGTCACAGGTTACGTTTTCCAAAAGTGCCTTTACATCCTTGGAGCTATAGGCAATCTTGTCGATTATGAGATCAAAATGCCGACCGCCCAGAGCTTCATTAACACTTTGAGAATCCATCCTGTCCATAACAACATAATCCACAGAGTCTTCAAAATCCGGCTTTGAGTTGCCCCTCGTGGCAATCGTAATTTCATGCCCCTTTTGAAGTAAGCTATTAACCATGGGGATTCCAAAATATCTGGTTCCCCCAACAACAAGAATTTTCATACCATTACCCTCTCATTCCCATCACATCAAGCATTCCAAGAAAGAGCAAATATGCTACAAAGCAGACACCTATTGCAAAAGGTATTCCTGTCACAATTCCTGGGATAATGGTCCTGCTATATATTTTTTCATAGTATTCATTCTCCATCATGAACTTAGTCAATAGCCCGTTTTACCTGGTTATAAGCGCTTTCGAAACCTCTGTCACCCCTCTGTGATGCAGTTCTCGCGGTTCAAACCTAATAATATTATATACTATCTGCATCACAATCCCTGCACCAAAAGTACTTAGTATTGTACCTATGCCTACCGGTCCTCCAAGCAGCACTCCTGCCACGAGGACTACTGACCAGAGTATAATCTCGACAATTCCAATCGGGATACGCGGCATCCGCTTCCCCAATCCGACAAGCAGTGCATCCCTCGGTCCGCAGCACTGTTCACTTTTCATATATACAGCCATTCCAAGCGCCATGAAAACAAAACCCATAAGCATAATGACTATTCCACTCCACAGATTACTGTTGAGAGGTAAAGGATTTACGCTGTTGAAGAATTGGACAAAATTCCCGGTCAGAAGTGCATCTATTATTGTTCCATAGCCTATCTTTTCCTTCATGATCAAATCTATTGCAAGAACGGCAATAGCAACAAGTGTCATGGATACTCCATAATTAAGCGGCGTATGATATGATATTCCCATTCCCAGGCAGTCCCATGGTGCAAGTCCTATATTTGCAAATATTGTCAGATGAACGCCAAAGGCAAATACAAACAAGCCTATGACAATTCTAATCCATCCCAGTATGATTTTCTGTCTTTTCATTTTTTGATGTTTCCTTAATTCCATCCTATTCCCTGACTTTCATGATATACCCTTGGAGCTCCAGCTCTTTTCCGGAATCAGTGGTTACCTTCTCAAGTTCTTGCTCAATGATCTCATATTCATCTTCAAACTTACGAAGGAGTTTCATGCTTCCAATATTGCGGATATCCGCCTCATAAAAAAATTCTTTTTTACCATACTTGGTACGAGCAATATCAAGAGCCTTTTTTAATGCAGTATATGCATGTCCTTTATTCCATTCAGACTTTTTAATCCAAACACCGACTTCACAGCAGTCCTCTGAAAGCCCATGCACTTCCGAGCTCCCTATGAACTCACCATTCTCTGACAGCACAGAAAGAAGTATTGTTTCACCGTTCTTCACCCCATCAAGAAATCCTTGTAAAAGCTCCCTGGCATCATCAACACTCTCAAATGGATCCGGCCACTGATACTTTGTTATTTCTTCATGGCAATTTCCTTCGCAGCTTCAGTATTCATCTCATCTTTCAAAAGTAGTAACTTGTCATAAAAATGTCTGTATATTTCATACCTCATTCAGTAATTTCTATCTGATTGCCCTCAATACCAACAATGCAGCTTTCATAATATCCATCGCCTGTAGTCCGGGGTCCGCTTACAACCTCGAAGCCATCATCTTTAAGAAGCTTAGTCAGCTCATCAACCATCTGCCTGCTGCCCACAGAAAAAGCTATGTGAATGTACCCTGTCCTCAACAGATGTTTTTCGGCATCAACAAGTCCGGGCTTTTTCATGAGTTCAAGCCTTGCTCCATCGTCGAATGAGATGAAATATGACCTGAAATCCGTATTCACATTGTGATAACCATCATTGGATTTTCCGCCAAGATATTTCACAAAGAAGTCCCTGGCTGCCTCGAGGTCATTAACATACATTGCAACATGTTCTATCTTCATTTTTAACATCCCCCAATTTATCTTCTGTTTTTACAAAAAGAGAACCATGTTGATTTCATCAATATATGTACCATCCTTAAGCCTGAATGCTCTTAGAGTCTTGCCCATCTCCTGAAATCCCATCTTCTTATAAAGGGCTAATCCTTTGTCATTGTCAGCGTATACGCCAAGTTCAACTTGCCCAAAGCCCAGCTCCCTTGCTTTATCTATAGCCTTTGTCATTAGAATTGTCCCCAGGCCGCATCCGCAAAAATCTTGCTCCAATGCAATCGCTAAATCACATCTGTGCTTGAGCTTAACATGCTTGCTATGAGCTGATATAGAACAATTACCAACTGCCCTGTCTCCATCAAAAACCGAGAAAAATGCAGAGCCCTCAGATTCCAGAATATCATTTAAGAACTTCTTTTCGTGTTCAAGATCAGGATTTATCTCCTCAGGATATCTGCATAGGAAATGCGTTTCTTCAGCTGTCTTGACCATATAATCAATCATTGTCTGCGAATCTTTTTCCTCCGCAGATCTCAGGGTAAGCTTTCTTCCATCTTTTAGTGTGATTATTTCTTCTTCGATTTTCATATATCCTCCTGCATATGCCGCAAGCATCTTATTTACTCTCTCTACCATTATCCTCGGCGCACTGTAACAGAGCTTCCGAAACACTGCTGAAAACAACACCGTACTCTTTCGCCTTGGAACAATCCATCCACAGATTATGCCTTGTAGGAGCATCATTTACCTGAATATCCAGCCCCAGCGCACTTACAAATTCCTTTGTAATATCATACATGGACTTATCTGTCTCGCTTCCAAAGTTATAAGATCCGCCGGGTAATGCTATGACTCTTTCTATATTCTCAGCCACTTCCTTTACATAAGTGATGCCTCTGTACTGCTTTGAGCTGAACGCTACTGATTCCTTGGCATTTATTATGTTCATGTAGTAATTGGGCTTTTTTAGATAATAGTCATACATCCATTCCGCGCGAAGCATAACTGCATCAGGGCAGATATCCAAGATTCTCTGCTCCATTTCAAGTTTGTGTTCTGCATAGATATTTGCAGGTTTTACTATATCCTCTGCATAAGGTCCATCATCCTCAAGACCGCTGTATACCTGATCAGAACTAAAGCATACAAGTTTTCTTCCTTCTGCTGCTTTGGCAATGAAGCATGGTATCTGAACATTTGCTATATAAGACGCCTCCGAATCTGCCTCACAGGCCCCTATATCCGATATGGCTGCCGTATGAACGATGGTATCCACACCACTCTCTTCGATAATCCGCCTGACCCGCTCCTCAGATGCGTTCCTGAGCGATGGCGCTGCAACGACACCATTGCAGATTTCCATTATTTTATTTCCAACAAATCCTGTAGCCCCTGTGACAAGTATCATTTCAATCAAAACTCCTTAATGAAAGTTTTTGCAGGATACCTTTTGCTCCCATCAAGCTTCACTAACTCGCTGTCATGTGAATAATGCATGCCCAAGCTTTTCCATTACCCGCTGACTTTTGTGGTTCTCTGCTGCAAACTGACCTTCAATAGCTCGAATTTTTCTGGTCTTTGAAATATGATCAATTATTCCCTGCATTGCTTCCGGAACATAACCATGTCCCCACTGGTCTTTTCTGATATTGTATCCAACTTCCCAAACATCTCTGTCTGCATGGTATACGAGGCCGCCACTTCCTATGATTTCACCTTAAATTAATTTATATCCTTACCGCGATATCCAAGCCAATATAGAACTTGTCCAGATCATGGTTTGCTGCATTGAGTGCCTCCACTTCATATCCGCTATCTGCCAGTACATCACCGGCTTCCAGAAAATCATACAGTTCAAGTCCGTAAAAATCACACACAGCCTGGACTCCCGCAAGCTCCATCTCTACTGCTATGCAGCCTTCTTCTCTTCTTTTGGCCACAAGTCCCTTTGTCTCTCTGAGCATAGAATCCGTTGTCCAGACACGACCTTTTACATATGGCACCTTGAGTTCTGTGAAAATAGCCTCTAATTTATCACAGCCCTTAATATCAATGTAGTCACTGGCCGGAGCATAGTAAAATGAAGCGCCCTCACCTCTGTAACTCTCTGTCGGGACAATAAACCTTCCGGTGGTCTGTTCCGGATCAAGGCTTCCACAGGAACCGAACATTACAAACTTTGTCGCACCGGTTAACCAGTGTGCTTCATAGCAGGCACTCGATGCAACGGCGGAGCCTATTGATGTCAGGTAAAATACTATCTTTTCACCTTTATATTCAAGACAATAGATAGGTATACTTCCGTTACATGCCCCTAGCGAAGCGATCTCTTCACAATGAAATTTTTCCAGAATATGGTCATGAATTTCTTTTGAAAAAATAATAATGCACTTATCAACCAAGTGCTTTTGTTCCCCATAAAAATGTTCCAATTTTACTATTGGTTCAGTCTCATCATAAAAGTCCTTCAACATCCGTCGCTCCTCCTATTTTTCTAATATATCAAAAAGGGATGACCTTTAACAGCAATTAGCCTATTGTACAGAGCTTTCCAGTAATTTGTAGTCTCTTTCATCAACATAATTATCCATCGGCCACCTCCTAAAAAAATAAGCCCCATCAAACTCTCGCTTGATGAGGCTTTGTATACTATGTAAGTTATAAAGCACTAGCTATGCCCTATAATTATCCTTATCCTCATCATACATATCAAAAACAGACCCCTGAATCATATTCACGGATGTTGTAATGACCACGTCTGTTTTGACGAGAATAAGTCTTTCCATAGCGTCTACCTTTCTGAAAATTATTAGTTGTAAGTATAATTGACTGACAAATCACTGTCAAGAAGTTTTTTGTCAGATTACCCCAAGAAGTGCTTCTACTTCATGTCTCTTCTCATAGAGAACACATCCGCCATCATGATCATCCATGAGTACACCTTCTTTCTGAAGAGCTTTGAATGAACTACCACCACCGACTCTGCGTCGGAAGAGGTTTCTGTTATGCCGCAGAGCGGCATGAACCTTTGGGATGCTTAGTGCATCCCAAAGAACAGGGCATGTCCACTATGCCTCTATCCCATTG